>CBDURC010000127.1:0-8891 GCA_965369635.1 uncultured Anaerolineales bacterium
TTCCACCCCACCGCCCGCTATTGAGGCAATCCTGACGACGTTGATCAACGAAATCACCGCGAGCCCGCTCGGACTTGTTCTGGTCCTCTACCGAACGGATGTTTGATAGATCTGACCGTGGCTTCCACAGCAACTCGCAGATTCTGCCGGCTGGCACGCACATCAGCCATCCATTGGCGACGCAAGGCTACCTCAACGTCTTGCTGCGAGAAACGCAACACACGATCAGGCCTGCGCTTGAGCGGCAGGGTTCGACACGAGCCACAGAACGAACTGCTATCGCAGTCAGCGGCCTGGAAAGTGGCGCAATAGCGATGCTCTTTTCGCCCAGCGGGCACATCGTATTGGATCCACAGCCAAGGCCGACCTGGCAGGTGATGACGTCGCACCCAAGGACGTGCCCCGCTTGGGGCGGGGCGTGCAGCCCATTGGCCATCAGGCCAATACGAAGATTAGCCACCTGGCCAATAGCGAAATCACCCAGATGGCCGATGCGCCAGTAAGTCGTTTGTGCTACACTGTAGGCAGAGATCGCATAAATGACTCCTCTTGGGGGAACGTGCCATGAAAAGTGAGCATGCAGGGGCACGCATGTCCCACCATCTGGGTACGGAAGACCTTTTTTCAGTACAGTCACACATCACAAAAAGGAGGAGTTCAAAATGCAGAAAGTCGGTACAACCATTGATTTGGTCTTGAGGGCAGTCGCCGTAGGGATGCCCACTGCCAGCATTGTGTTGGGTATTATGAATGTGGCCGACCTGGAAACCCAGGTGACCTTGCTCGGGATTGGGCTTTTCACACTCGCCCTTGCTTCTCTTCGGGAAGCAGGATGACCGCCCGTGACAAAAGGAGAAACGACCCATGAGTCAAACGAGTGAACCAGTTGTCCGCGTGAACCACTTTCGCAAGCTCTACGGTGATTTTGTCGCCGTGGACGGCATCAGCTTTGAAGCGCACCGGGGCGAGATCTTCGGCCTGCTGGGACCCAACGGCGCGGGCAAGACCAGCACGTTGGAATGCCTGGAAGGAATTCGTCAGCCAGACGGCGGTACGATGGACATCCTGGGCATTGATCCCGCCCGCCAGCCGCGCAGGTTGCGCGACCTGATCGGCGTGCAACTGCAGACCGCCGGGCTACCGGCCACGATGCAGGTCAAGGAAGCGATGCGCTTTTTCAGCGCCTATCACAAGGTCGCGCCACGCCACGATCTGCTGGACCGGCTGGGGTTGGGGGAAAAGCTGGACAGTCAATACGAGGAACTCTCGACGGGGCTACAGCGCCGGCTGGCATTGGCGCTGGCGCTGGCGCACAAGCCCCAGGTGCTCTTGTTGGACGAGCCAACCGCTGGATTGGACGTGGGGTCTCGCACCGAGCTTCACACGCTGATGCAGGAACTACGTGATGAGGGCACGACCATCATCCTGGCCACGCACGACATGGCCGAGGCGGAAAAGATGACCGACCGCGTTGCCATCCTGCTGCGGGGCAAAATCGTAGCCACCGGCAGCCCGCGCGAGCTGACTGCCACCGGCGCGGGTTTCACCAAAGTCTCCGTCCGCACCCAGCAGTCGGTACTCACCGACGACGGCACGAGGTTTCCCGCAGTCAGCCAGCGCATGGTCAAAGAGGACTACGTCATCTACTTCAGCACCGACCCCGGCCCCACCGTGTCGGCCATTTTGCAGTACATCGATGCGCAGAACGACAAATTGATTGACCTGCGTGTAGAACGCCCCTCGCTCGAAGAACGATTCCTGGAAATCACGAACTCGGGAGGTGTACAGTGACGGCCTTTGTCAACCACTTCATCTTTGAATTCAAGACCGGCATGCGGAACTCGAACCTGTTGTTGATGAACTACCTTTTCCCGTTGGCTTTCTACGCCATGATGGGTCTGGTGATGACGCAGATCAACCCCGCTTTTACCGACACGATGATCCCGGCAATGGTGGTTTTCGTGGCCATGGCCAGCACTGTGTTGGGCCTGCCCAGCCCGCTGGTCGAGTCCCGCGAGGCAGGCATCTACCGCAGCTACAAGATCAACGGCGTGCCCGCACTCTCGATCCTGTCCATTCCGGTGTTCTCGACGATTTTCCATGTGCTTATAGTTGCCGTCATCATCTCGCTCACCTGCACGCCGTTCTTTGGCGGTGTGGTTCCCGAGAACTGGGGTAACTTTGCACTGATCACACTGGTCACGGTGTTTGCTTTTGGCGCTCTTGGCGCGCTGATCGGCGTCATCTCGGCCAACTCGCGCGCGACGGTGCTCTGGTCGCAGCTCATCTTCTTGCCCTCGATGCTGATAGGTGGCCTCATGATGCCCCTGGACATCTTGCCTGAATCGGTGCGGTTTGTTTCAGTGCTGCTGCCCGCCACGCAAGCGATGCAAGCATACCTCGGATTGGCCTACAATCAAGCGACCGCGATCAACCCGATGGTTTCCGTTGGTGTCTTGCTGGTCGGCGGCATCCTGGCCTTTGGCCTGGCGATCTACCTCTTCAACTGGGACAGCCGCAATGACGTCCGCCGTGGTAACCCGTTGATGGCGCTGCTGGCGCTGGCGCCGTACGTCGCAGGGGCCATTATGATGGGGTAGCAGTTGCGCCCAGAGGTGACCGGAGAGACGATGACAAACGAGACTGAAGTCTATGAAATCCGGGTGGAAGGGCATCTGGATGACGAGTGGTCCGAGTGGCTTGGTGGGTTGTCTATCGCTCTGCAGGAGGACGGCAGCAGCGTGCTGACCGGGCCAGTGACCGACCAGTCAGCGCTGCAAGGTCTGCTCCTCAAGATTCACAATATGGGGCTACCGCTGATCTCTTTCCGGCGCATCGGTTCCTCCCTGGACAAGAGTGATTCGTTAGTCTGAGTTGTTGAGGTAAGATCCAATGTGCAAGCCCTGCCAGGACGGCAGGGCTTTTGCCGTATTTGAGAATATGGGAGGAACGTGGTAAGATTATGGTACGATGACCACACCGCAGGCCAGGGGGCCGCGTCAAGTGACTTCTAATGGAACTTGACAAAAGCCAAGAGGTGTGCGACAATCAGTTCTATGACGTGCTCAGGGGTGCGGTACCTCTCCACTCGAAGAAGGCGATTGACCCAAGAGACGCGACGTCTCCTTGGGGAGCCGGAGCTTGCCAATCTCTCGTTTGTGTGCTCTCCGAGACTAGGCCAACTGGGGGACGATCATGTGCCATCTCCGGTATAGGCTGCGCCGTGTCCTGTGCGAAGGGTTCCACGAGCCCTGGCAACGAAATCTGGCCGTGCTCTGGCTGGCCCAACTGTTCAGCGTGGCTGGCTTCAACACCATCCTTCCCTTCCTGCCCTTCTATGTCCAAGAGTTGGGGGTCACCAACCCGTCAGAAGTGAAGCTCTGGGCCGGGATGCTCAGTAGCGGCCCTATGATTGGGTTCGCGGTGATGGCTCCTATCTGGGGCCGATTGGCTGATCGCCGTGGCCGCAAGCTGATGGTGTTGCGGGCCAGTTGCGGCGGGATGGTCGTCCTTGCTTTGATGGGGTTAGCCACTGCGCCATGGCACCTGCTGGCCATCCGGGTGCTGCAGGGTCTCATTACCGGCATCATTGCCGCGATTACTGTCCTCGTCTCCTCCATGGTCCCCCGCAAGAGAGTGGGATTTGCTCTGGGACTGATGCAAACCTGTGTCTACCTGGGCGGAACCATCGCTCCCCCACTGAGCGGGCTGCTGGTTGATCACCATGGCTATCGAGTGGCTACATTTGTCGGCGCCGGCCTGCTGCTGATAGCGATGCTGTTCACCCTGTTCGGCGTCCATGAGCGATTCGAACCTGTGACCGGAGGGGTAGACACTGACAAACACAAGGACGCCAGCCCATGGCAGGTTTTTCGGTCCGAGCGGGCCCTCCTAGGCTTGGCGGCGATGTTGCTGGTGGTGCGCCTGGCTCAGGCCTTCCCTCAGGCTGTCCTGCCCCTGTTTGTGCAGGAACTGAGCAAGGTCCCTGGCCGGTTGGCGACAGTGACCGGATCAATCAAGAGCGCTGCAGCACTGGCCGGAGCGCTGGCGGCGGTGACCATCGGGCGCGTGGGGGACCGGATAGGTCATCGGCGTGTACTGCTCTACTGCTTGACCGGCAGCGCCGTCTTCTATCTGCCTCAGGCACTTGTCATGAATACGACGCAACTGGCCCTGCTGCAATTTGGGCTGGGCTTTTTCGTGGGGGGAGCGGTTCTGGCCTTGAATGCCTTGGTGGCACGCCAGTCCGAGCACGGCCGGGAGGGTGTCAACTACGGCTACGTTTTCAGTGCCGGCTACATCGGCTTGGCTATCGCCCCCATGTTGGGCTCTACAGTAGCTTCGGCATGGATCACTCGGGCCACCTTTGCGGTGACCGCGGCGCTTTTCCTCCTCGCCGCAATCTGGGTTGGATGGGGGACATCCAAGAGCACACGAGGCAATGGTGCGGCTGGAGATGGCGAACAGGGAACTGTGGCGATGGACCCGAGTGCGCCTCCGGCTCAGATAGCCTCCCGGAGTCCGCTTCCGAAATCACAGTACCAGAGGTCATTGAGCGGAAGGGAGTAGCCCATTCCTCGGGCGCCCATGAAGCAGTTGATGCCTCCAAAGAGAATCAGCGAGTCCTCCAGCGTTTCGAGCACTGAGACCCGACGCACAGGGGGATAGCGCTGGCCCGGGCCGTAGAGCCACTGCAGCCGGTCGTGTTGATCCGGTAGTGCGACGGCAAGCTCTTGGCGTGTGATGGTCTGGGGCAGGGAGAGGAGCAATTCGTAGATCGTCGCCTCGTCCACTCCCAGGTTGGCCGCGTTAAGGTCCCTGAAACGGGACAGCCGATGGGCGAAGTGCGGGAATCGTTCCTTGATCAGCATCAGACCGATCTGATAGGCGGCTACCCGCTGGTTGAAGATGTCTCGGGCACCGGCGGCTTTCTGTGCCAGCACTCCCGTGTTGCAGATGATTACCCGATAGTCTGCGGGGAACGGGATGAGTTCTACCTCCAACGGGAAGAATCCGATATGGGACAGAAACCCCTGGCGGCTGAACTTGATGGCGCCATGATCACCCGATCCGCCCCAGCTGCCTATGTATCACTCGGCGATGCCGCAGAACTCCACGAATTCCTCTGGCGGGAAGTGCAGCCCATTCAGGTGCAGGCACTCCTCCAGAGTGCCGACCACCAAAGCCGAGGCCAAAGCCGAGGAAGGAAAAAGGCCAGCGGCCTGGGGGATGTTGCCACTAACCATGGCATTCATCCCCCGCAGCCGCTGGCCTTTCAGTCTGTCTTGAAGGTACACTAAAGGAGCTTTCACATAGTTCGACCAATGGCCGGCTGTACCGTCGCGGGCTCGCTCTTGCGCACGTTCTCTGGTCCAGCGCTCCCAGTCATCTATTGGCTCCTTTGGCAACTCCTCGCCGATGGTGAAGCTGCAAGGCTCAAACCGCTCATCGGTATTCTGGAGTACCACTTGGTCGTCCTCTCGTCCTTCGACGACCATGACCACCTCTCTGCAGGCGATGGGGTTAACATGCCCCCCGCGGTGGTCGATGTGCATCCCTGTGAGATTGATCCGGCCGGGTGCCCGGACGACGAAAACCTCCTGATCTTGTCCGTACACCTCACAGAAGCGGCGCACTGCATCGCCATACCAGGCAATCCGCTCCTTCAGTGACTCGGTGGCTTCCCCATAGATACGGACGAACCGGTGCCGGACAGCAGCGTCAGGATCGCTGAGCAGCGCCAGCCACTCGCTGGCCTTCCTTTTCACCCTCACCATGGGGCATCTCTCCTCCACTCACAAAGTTACTCGTCGTATCTTCGCTCTACGACCTCATGTGTCTGTCGGAGCTTAACAAGTGAGAAGGGAGATGCCCCGCCACCCATCGGACACATCGGACACGGGGCAGAGATCAGAACCACCCGCTTGCAGGCCATGAACATCAGGATGTTGCCACTGCCCGCGTACAACCGCAGCGGGCTGGCCCTGTGAAATGGGTCTAATGACACCACAGGAAGCATCAAGCCCCCTTATTTCACAGGGCCGGCGGTGGAGACCCCCGAATGCAGCGTGGGGTATTCAGCAATAGCCCGCCCGCCATTGGCGATCAGCGGCATCTCGTAGGCGATCTCCGCCTCCTTCAGGTTCTGAGGGGCGAAAGACTGGAACTTCAAAGTGTTGCTGAGCACGCTTTCCAGTTCACCCTCACCATGGGGCATCCCTCCTCCACTCACGAAGTTACTCGTCGTATCTTCGCTCTACGACCTCATGTGTCTGCCGAAGTTTAACAAAGGAATCGGGAGGGTAGTAGCCGAACAGCGAAATGTTGGTATAGGTCAGAGTTCGCGGCCCGATCATCGTGCCGGGGTTCAGTACCGAATTGCAGCCGACTTCAGCCTCGTCACCAACGATCGCCCCGAACTTCTTCAAGCCCGTCTCATAGCGCACGCCATCGATGGTCACCACCACCGGTGTGCGAGTGATCTTGAGATTGGAGATCTTCACCCCCGCTCCCAGATGCGATCTCCAGCCGAAGATGCTGTCGCCAACGTAGGCGAAGTGCGGGATGTTCGCCTCGTCAAACAGCAGACACACCTTGAGCTCCGTGCTGTTGCCCACCACAGCCCGGTCGCCTACGATGACATTACCTCTGATGTAAGCTCCGGCACGTATCTCACAGTCGGCACCGATGATAGTGGGGCCTTTGATCATAACCCCAGGTTCCACCACCGTTCCTGGACCAATGTACACGTCGTCGGCCACGTAGGCCAGGTTGCTGACCGTGCCATGGATTCCCGGCTCAAGATTGGCTTTCACGTAGTCCGGTATGCGCTTCAGGGCATCCCAGACGAACTCGATGCCATCAAAGATGTCACTGTGCTTGCTCTTAGAGAAATCGAAGAAATCTTCAGGCCGCACCATCAGGAGGCTCCTTTCCGTATCTGCTGGATTTCGGCGAGCACCTTTTCGTGCAGGGCAAGGGTGGCCGAGCACACCATGTCGTACCGCTGTTCTATGTTCGGTTCGAAGATCACGGGATCCCCATCAAAGGTGGTGACTATCGCCCCAGCCTTCTGCGCTATGGCCAAGCCAGGGATGACATCCACAAAGGGTTGTCTGAAGGCCACGTACACATCGATCTTGCCCCGAGCGACGTCGGCAAACGCACCTGGCCCTCCGTTGGGCAAGATGAACTTGACCTTACGGAACAGCGCTTCAAACTCAACGGCAGTGGGATAGAGATAGTGAGGCTTCATCAAGTAACTCTCGACGAAAGCCTCGCTCAGTTCAGTCGTGTCGTTGGGCTGGTTCTCCGTGACATCCACCAACTGGCCGTCGCGCACCTTGCCGCTGAAGGATCCCACCTCGTTGGCGAAGTCAATGCTCCGTTCGATGCAGTCACCCACCATGGCACAACGGGGCAGGCAGTCCATCCCGTAGATGGCCAGCGATGTGTACCAGAAGGCCGGAATGCGCCGCTTGTAGAGCAGACTGCCGTCGAAGGGGTCCGTCACGAAGTAGATTGCCTCGTCGGGCCCTCCGTCCGAGCCAGTCAATTCGACTTCCCCAGCCTCCTCGGAGAGGACCTTCCCCTTCACGCCTCGATCCTGGAGCTTGCGGATGAACAAGTCCTCCGTCGCCTTGTCCACTTTGAGAGTCTCGGGATCCCAGTAGCGGTAGGCGCCCTCCCGCTCGGAACTGACAACCTCGCGACCACGACCACCGAGTTCATTGATCAGATCCAACCCCTCGATGATGCACTCGATGCCGAAGGCCGTCCAGTAGCCGTACTTCTCTGCCATTGCTTCCACGTGTCTTTCTCCTTTGTCAGCCGATTGAGCCGATATGGCCGATGGTTTTCTGGTGAGTTCTATCGGTTTCATCGGCTTCATCGGCTGATCCCTTTTGATTGATGTAGTTGATATTCGGTATTGTAGGGGCGACCGGCCGGTCGCCCCTACCGCCGCCCAACGCCAGGTGCAACGCCAGCGGGCGAGAAACCAGAGATCGCCAACAGAAGGGGAGGGGACTGCCCGCCCCGCCCCAAGCGGGGCCCGCCCCTGATCACCGACTAGGCCCAACACAGTCCAGCCAAGGAGGGAGTATAACTTCACGGCCTCGGCAGTGCAACTGCCTCAGAACAGCTTATCTTCAGTCAGCAGAGAGTTGAACTCCCGACTAGGAGGCTGCTGAAAAACCCCCTTCTGGGGAGAGTGCGATGGGCAGACGCCCCACTTTTGACCGTTTCTTGAGGCAGATTCGGGGACACGAGCCCCAAAACGCACCCTTTTTTGCACCATCTCTCCCACTTTTCGGATCAGCGGAGGCTTTTTCAGCACGCACCTAGGCCACGAGCTCGCGGGCCGTGTCCACAGCGCTGGCTGCGTCCGGAGCGTAAGCATCGGCCCCGATCTTCTCAGCAAAGGCCGCTGTGACCGGCGCTCCGCCCACCATGATCTTCACCGTGTCCCGCAGCCCCGCCTCCTGCAAGGCATCGATGGTCGCCTTCATACCAGGCATGGTCGTCGTCAGCAAAGCGGACAAACCCAGGAGCTGCGGCTGATGCTCCCGCACGGCGGCCACGAATGTCTCCGGCCCCACGTCCGTCCCCACGTCAACGGTCTCGAAGCCAGCCCCTTCCAGCATCATCTTGACCAGGTTCTTGCCGATGTCGTGCAGGTCGCCTTTCACCGTGCCGATGACGTACTTGCCCGTCGAGGCCACATCGCCCTCAGCCAGCAGCGGCCGCAGGATACCCATGCCAGCGTGCATGGCCCGGGCGGCGATGAGCACCTCGGGCACAAAGAGATCACCGGCCTTGAAATCCTTGCCCACCTCGTCCATGCCGGCGATGAGCCCGCCCTTGAGGACCTCGGACGGCGACAATCCCTG
>CBDURC010000128.1:0-8811 GCA_965369635.1 uncultured Anaerolineales bacterium
CGAAGGTGGCGGCAGGGATGAGGGGCACGGGAGCGGAGAAGTTGTTGGGGCGAGGAGACTTCTTGCTGGTGAACAAGGGGCAGGTCGTGCGGTTTCAGGCGGCGTGGGTGGAGGAGAGGGAGATCAGAGAATGGATATTGGATCCTGGCGGATGGAAGACGGACAATGGAAGGGAGAAGACGGAGGGTGGACGGCGGAAGTCCATTCTCGGCTTTCCAACTCTCAACCTTCCGTTTCGGGCCTCTCTCCTTCAAGAAGGGGTCAAGAGGATAGCTGGTAGGTCAGAGATCAGTGGTCGGTGATCGGGTATCAGAGGGCGTGATACTGATATCCAATACCTGATATCTGATCACTAATACCTGACACGAGGAGGTGGGCGATGACGGTCAAGCGAGTATTGGCAGCGGTGGGGTTGGTGTTCGTGGCGGTGTTGGCGGTGATCGTGGGTCAGCGGATGAGCACGGACGCCATGGCGGTGGTGATCGGGGTGATCTTCGGGGTGGCGGCGAGCATACCGACGAGCTTGCTGGTCGTGGGGGTGACGCGGCGGGTGCAGGAGCGTGGGATGATGGAGGAGCGGCGGCGGTATCGAGAGCGTGCGCAGCCGCCGGTGATCGTGGTCAGTCCGAGTGGGAGCAATGCAGCGCCGTGGTTCTCGCCGTTCCAGTCGCCGGCGTTGCCGCCGAGCCTGCACGGCGAGCCGACCCGCCGCTTCCGGGTCGTTGGGGATCAGGATATGGTGCCAGGTGCAGAGCTGTGGCACAGTCAGTTCTGACACAACAGCATGGATATCGCGTTACTGCGACATCCATGCCTACTGGGTCTGGAACTCAATCCCCTTCAACTGCTACGCTCACTCTCCGGCCGGTGCAGGCCTCACATCGAGCCGATAGCCGATACCCCGGATGGTGTACAGGTACACGCGGCGGTCCCTGTACGGCTCGATTTTCCTGCGCAGCGAGGAAACGTGGGTCCACAATGTCCCCAGGTCGTCAACGAAGTCGGTCCCCCAGATTTCCTTCATTAGAAACCCGTGCCTCAACACCTTGCCCGAATGATGCATGAACGTCGCCAGGAGTTGTACCTCTTTCGGGCACAGGCGGGTTGTGCCTTTCAGGCTGTGCACAACATGCGTTGCGAGATCGAGGCTGAGCGAGCCGACTGTGAGCACATGCTCGGGGTGCTCCTTCAAGAGCCTGGAGAGGGCGCTGCTGAATCTGCGGTAGCTTGCTGCCCGGCTCAGGGTTCTCTCGTGAGGTAGCTTGGGAGGGCACTGTTCATCATCTACCAGAAGCAAGATGGGGATGCTGGGCCTGTGCTTCTTCAACGTTTGGCATAGCTTCTCGGCACCGGTGCGTGGCACGGTCATGTCCACCACCACGACTCGGGGAGGGTTGATTTCGATGAGTTCTAGCGCCGGCTTCCGGCTGCGGACCACCGTCACGTCGTAGCCTTTGGCTCTTACGCGGGACCATGTCCGCGCCAGCCTGGAATCGTTCTTGCCCACAAACAGGATTCGGCTAGCCATTTCCTCATCTCCGCAGGAGCTTCTCTGCACCCCTCGAACCGCCGACGCAATTGCATGGACTGCCTAGCGAGGCTGTTTTGAGCCATTCATCTCCAGAAAGTCGATTCCGCTCTTTGCCCATGGTCCACAGCCAAGTATCGAGAAAACGCCTCGAAAGCCGGAAACGACCTCTTCGGCATCTCACTCAGGGCCCTAAACGGGGGAGAAATTATACTACGATCTTGCATTCTTGGCAAACTGCAGGTAGCATCACTTCGCTTCTCCCGGGCTGCGAAGCCTCCTCGGCTTCCATGGCTTCCACTGCGCATCCCCTGGATAGTGATTGACCTTTGCCTGGAGTCGGTGTATAATTGGCCCATTATGGAGTTGCAGGATTCACCTCAGTCAGCGCTTTCAACTGCGCCCAACGTGACTGTCGTTGTTCCCACATACAACGAGGCGGACAACATCCCCACCATGGTCGCAGAACTGCTGTCTCTCGATGTGGATAACCTGCACGTCCTGATCGTTGATGACGATTCGCCCGACGGCACAGGGGACATTGCAGAGCAACTGCGAGAGTGGCATCCCAAACGCATCCAGGTACTTCATCGATCTGGAGAACGGGGGCTGGGAAGGGCCTATGTCGAGGGCTTCCAGCGCGCGTTGGCCGCGGGTGCTGACTACGTTGTGCAGATGGATGCTGACTTCTCTCACTCCCCTGCCTATGTGCCCGTTTTCCTATCCAAGATGGCTGATTGGGACGTGGCGGTTGGTTCGCGCTATGTGCCCGGCGGCCAGTTGGACGAACGCTGGAGCTGGTGGCGACGGTTGCTGAGTTGGTGGGCAAACGCTGCGTACGGTCGGATTATCCTCGGGCTGCAAGTGAGGGACGTTACCGCCGGCTTCAAATGCTGGCGCCGAGAGGTCCTGGAGGCCATTGAGCTGAGCGATATCCACTCTGGCGGCTACGTTTTTCAGGTCGAAATGGCCTACGTTGCGGAGAAACTTGGCTTCCGCGTGCTGGAAGTGCCAATATACTTCGAGGATCGCCGCATCGGTCATTCGAAGATGTCGGTGCCGATTAAGCTGGAGGCCGCCTGGCGGGTGTGGGAGATCAAGTGGCGCTACCGACGGCTACGACGTCGTCCCCTTTCTGGTGCTGTGACAGGCAGGGAGGGCGGGCAGTGATCCGCAAACACGGACGCGACGCGGCCATCGTCCTGGTGCTTATCATGCTTCCTCTCCTGTGGTTTGGGGCTGTCACGTTGGGCGGCAGGACCTTGCTCCCCGTTGACAACCTCTTCGCTTTCGAGCCGTGGGCCAGCTATGCTGCCGAGCAGGGGGTGAGCGTCCCGCACAACGAACTGCTAAGCGATCTCATCTTGGAGAACTACGTCTGGAAGCGGCTGATCCGTGAGGCGATACAGGCCCGCGAGATCCCCCTGTGGAACCCCTACCTCTTCGCCGGTGTACCTTTTCTGGCGGCCGGACAGCATTCTGCTCTCTATCCTTTCAACCTGATCTTCTACGTTCTGCCCTTGAGCCGCGCCTACGGCATCTTCACCTGGCTGCACATCGCGGTGGCAGGCGTTTGCACGTACATCTTCGCCCGCGTGCTGCAGATGCGTCGGCCGGCCGCTCTGCTGGCGAGTGTGGTCTACATGTTCAGCGGGTTCTTCATCGTCAGCGTGGTTTTCAGCATGATCATCGCTGCTGCCGCTTGGCTCCCCCTGCTGTTGGCCTGCATCGAGATCATCGTGCGCAAACAAGAGGCGAAGGGGAACGTTCGGTATTCGCCGGTACCGTACGTAGTGGCGGGGGCTCTGGTGCTAGGGGTGAACACGCTGGCCGGTCACGTTGAAGTCACCTACTACACCCTGCTGGTTGCTGGTTTCTACGCTGCCTGGCGGTTGGTGCAGTTGTGGCGACGGCTGGGCACGCCGCGGCCAGCGTTGCGACTAGCGGCCTGGCTGCTGGTCATGGTCGGAGTGGGTCTGGCGCTGGGCGCAGTGCAGCTCATGCCGCTCTACGAACTGGTGAGTGCCAGCTTTCGCCAGGGTTCGGTGGGCTACGGCGATGTCGTGGGCTGGGCTTGGCCTACGAGGCAGATCCTTACCTTCTTCGTCCCTGACATCTTCGGTAATCCCAGCCATCACACGTACTGGGACCTCTGGAGCCACGCCTGGCAAGCGCCAGCCAACGCCGCGGGAGAGTCAGTGCGGACCATCTTCTGGGGAGTGAAGAACTACGTCGAGGGAGGGAACTACGTTGGCATTCTGACGCTGCTTCTGGCGGTCATTGGCGTGCTGGGCCAGTTGCCATGGAGGCGAAAGGAAAAGGCGGAAAAGGGAGGAAACGAGGAACATGAAGACAAGCGGCAGCCGGTAGGGCTGTTTGCGGTGCTGGCCGTGCTGTCGCTCGCGTTTGCCTTTGGCACGCCGCTGTACGCGATACTGTTCTACGGACTGCCCGGGTACAAACAGCTCCATTCAGCGTTTCGGTGGGTTCTGCCGTATACGCTGAGCATGGCTGTGCTGGCGGGGTTTGGACTTGAGTTCCTGAGTTCCAGGTTCCAGGTTTCAGGTTTCAAGTCCAGTGGAAGACGCTCAACTCTCCTATCCCCTAACCACTATCCCCTAACCACTGTGCTAGGCCGGCTATCGTTGCTCGGTGGAGTAGGCGTGCTTGCCCTGCTCGCTATCAGCCTGTCTCTCCCCGCTCCCTTCATCGCTCTGGGACAGTTCATCGTGGATAGATCAGACCTGGCCCAGGCTGTCTTCGCCGACGGGCGCATGTTTTGGAGCTATCAAGCGCCGAATCTGCTGAAGTTCGGTGTCGTGACGACCCTTACGGGGGCCCTGCTGCTCTGGAGTGCAGGGTTTCACGCATCACGCATAGGGCATCACATTTCGCGTTTCACGTTCCACGTTTCAGCTTTCAAGCGGTTCTCCCGGCGAGCACCGCTCTGGAGCCTCATTGCTATCGCTCTGGTGCTTTTGGATCTCTGGCTGTTTGGCCACGGCTTCAACCCCGCCGCCGATCCCCGGCTGCTGGAATTCACGCCGCCAGTGGTCGAGTTTCTGCGCCAGGACGATGGTCTGTGGCGCTTCACCACCTTCATTGGCTCCGATGCCTCCGAGGCCTCCGATGAAAAGACCTTCAACGCCAACGTGGGCATGTTCTACGGCTTCCATGACGTGCGTGGTTACGATTCCATCATCCCCCGCCGATACGTTGAGTTCATGGAGCGCATTGAGGAGCAGGATGAACTGCTTTTCAACCGCATCGCCCCTCTATCGGAAGTCGCCTCGCTCGATTCTCCGCTCCTCGATCTCCTGGGCGTCAAGTACGTCCTAACCACGCAGCATGTGCCCAACTCCGGCTACACGCAAGTCTACGATCACGAGATACAGGTCTATCGCAACGAGGGTGCCTTCCCCAGGGCTTTCGTCATGCACTGTGAGGACGAGAAGGGAGTCAACGGCTGGCCGGAGGGCTTTGATCCGCGCACGATGCTGCTGCTGGACACTGGAGACCAGGGATTGGATATTGGTGATCAGGGATCAGCAGGCAAGGGGCAAGATGCAGGAGGCAGGATGCAATTGCTTGCTTCTTGTGCTATGCAGCCAGCGGCGGTGAGTTCGTATGGTCTCAACGAGGTCTTCGTGGAAGCGGAACTGAATCAACCTGGCTGGCTGGTGCTGGCCGATAGCTTCTCCCCCGGCTGGAAAGCCTACGTGACCACAGAGCCTCAGGCTACAGACAAGGAAACCGATGCCGGATACCCAATATCCAATACCCAATACCCAATATCCAACACCGAATACCAGATTCCAATCTACCGTGCCGACGGCAACTTTCGCGCCGTGCCTCTCGATCCCGGCAAGCATCAGGTACACTTCAAATACATGCCTCGTTCCTTCCAAGTCGGATTGTACACCAGCTTCTTGTCTGGCGTGACGTTGTTCCTGCTCGCCGGCTGGTGGGCCTGGGGGCGCTTCTACCGCGAAGCGGAAGGGGAAGAGCACACCGTGCAGCGCGTGGTCAAGAACACGCTCATCCCCATGGGCATGTCCCTTCTGAACAAAGGGGTGGACTTTGTCTTCGCCATGCTGCGGCTGCGTGTGCTCAGCCCCGGTGGCGAAGGAAGCTACACCTTCGCCATCGCCTTCCATACTTTCTTTGAGATCATCATTCGTTTTGGCCTGGGCACGCTGTTGACTCGCGAGGTCGCCAAGACCCGCGAAGGGGCCAGCCGCTTCTTCAGCAACGTGGTGGCGCTGCGCGTGAAGCTCTGGTTGGCCTCGCTGCCGGTGATCCTCCTGCTGGTATTGGGCTATTGGCGCTGGGGCGGACTGACCGGCGAGGAGGCAGCGGCGATTGCCCTCTTTTCCATTGCCTTGCTCTTTGCCAGCTTCTCCGATGCCGTGAGCGCTACCTTTAACGCCTACGAGAAGATGGAATTCCCGGCGGGGCTGGCCTCGGCCATCGCCATCAGCAAGGTGGCGCTGGGAGCGCTGGTGTTGCTGCCGCCGTTGCAGTGGGGCTTCGTGGGACTAGCGGGCGTGGCGCTGCTGATGAACGGGATCCAGGCGATCTGTCTCTACACCCTGCTCCGGCAGAAGCTCTTCACGCCACGCCTGGAAACAGACCGTGGGCTGCAGCGGGAGATGATGGGGCTCTCCTTCCCGCTGATGATCAACCACCTGCTGGCGACCATCTTCTGGCGCATTGACATCTGGATCCTGAGGCCGCTGAGCGGCGCGGCGGCAGTAGGCATCTACTCGGCGGGCCTCAAGTGGTTGGATGGCTTGAACGTTATTCCCTCTTACTTGACCCTGGCCATTTTCCCGATCATGTCTCGCTTCGCACACGATTCGCAGGAATCGCTGGTGCGCGCCTACCGATTAGCGCTGCGCTTGCTCCTGATGATCGCCTTGCCCGTCGTGGTGTTCGTGCTCTTCACTGCCGAACCCCTGATCAGCATCCTGGGCGGGGCGGAGTACCTTCCCGGCTCAGCCATTGCTCTGCGGCTGCTCATCCTGTCCATTCCCATCGGCTTCGTCAACTCGGTGACGCAGTACGTGCTCATAGCTGTCAACCAGCAGCATTTCCTGACCAGGGCCTTCGTCATCGGGGTGGTCTTCAACCTGGTGACCAACCTGATCTTCATACCGCGCTTCGGCTATGCGGCGGCGGCAGTGATCCTCATTCCATCCGAGTTGGTGCTGCTCATCCTCTTCCACATCTGCGTGAGGCGGCACGTGGCCCCCATCTCCTGGCTGGACATCGTCTGGCGGCCAGCGCTTGCAGCGGGTGTGATGGCAGCAGTCATCGTTGTGCTGCGCGGTTTCTCGCTGCCACTAGCGGTGATCGTCGGATTCATCGCTGGCGGTGCGGCGTTGGTTCTCCTGGGTGGTTTCCGCCACCCCGACTTCGACGTCCTGCGGCAGGCGATGACGCTGGACAAACTGCGGGCGCGCTGGGCGGGGCTGCGCAGCAGTTCGCGGTTGCAGGGTTGATAACAGAGAACCCAAGTAACTGATCGGGCTGCCACGGAATTGGATGTTCTAGGCTCTCAGCCCTCGTCCTCGAGGGCGGCTCTGGCGAGAGTATCTCGTTTTGAGCAGCTATTTGCCGCACAAGCCGCGCCCGGGACGGCAGCTGGGAGCATAGGCTGAGTATTAGCAAGGAATCTATGCTTCTTGCGTTTGCTGCTGAACAATCTTCAATGCCACCTTGGTTCTTCCTCTGTGTACTCCGTGCCTCTGTGGCTAAACGACCTTCTTCAGGGGAGTCATGAAATCGAAACCTGACTGTCTGCACTGTTCGCTGAAGCAGGCGCTGTCTGCCGCCCGCGCTGCGGGCGCGGATGAACCAGCACAGCTCCAGAGCGTGCGCGCGGCGATGGAAGCAATGCGCGACTTCAGCCTGGACTCCACCCCCGCCCACAACTCCACGCTGTCACTCTGGGCTGCGCACGAGGCGCTGGGGAGCAACGATCCCTTCGCCGCCCAGAAGCGACGCTACAACGAGCTGGCCTTGCGGATGTATCCGCGCCTGAAAGCGCTGGTGGTCGAGGCCAAAGACCGATTGGAGGCCGCGGTCAAGGTTGCCGTGGCGGGGAACGTCATTGACCTGGGCATCCTGGGACGGCTCTCGGGGCACGATGTGGACATCGAGGGCGCCATCGCCAAGGTGTTTGCCGAGGGGTTGGCGATCGATGACCTCCCGGAGCTCAGAGCGGCGCTGCGGCGCGCCCAGCGTGTCCTCTACCTAGGCGACAACGCCGGAGAGATCGTCTTCGATAAGGTGCTGGTGGAGGAGATTGCCGCGGCTGGCGCGGAGGTCGTCTTCGCCGTGAAGAGCAAACCCATTCTCAACGACGTGACGGTGGAGGATGCGCAGGCTGTGGGAATGGGAGAGGTGGCGCGGGTGATCAGCACGGGATCGGGGGAGATAGGAGTACCGCTGCCGGCTTGCTCCGAGGCCTTTCGCCGAGAGTTCGCTGCCGCCGATCTGATCATCAGCAAGGGACAGGGTAACTTGGAGAGCCTGGACGATGTGCCCGCTCCCATCTTCTTTATGCTGAAGGCCAAGTGCGAGGTGACGGCGGCCGCGCTGGGCGTGACCATGGGAGAGATGGTGCTGCTGCAAAGCCGCGCCTGGGTGGGGAAGAAAGGAAACGGAGGGAGAGGGAAATGAAGGAAAAGATGGAGACGGAACCAATGGACGTGAAAAAGGGAATCTTGACCTGGGCCGACGTGGATGCACTGATGGATCACCTGCTACCACAGTTAGGCGGACCCTACGACGCCATGATGATCATCACCCGTGGCGGCCTTGTACCCGGTGGGCTGATCTGCGAAGCACTCGACATCCGCCACATCCTCACCGCCTCGGTGCAGTTCTACTCGGGCATCAAGCGGACGTTAGCCTGGCCCATTTTCCTGCAATTCCCCAGCGACTCGCTGCTGCTCGACAAGCACATCCTGGTCGTGGATGACATCTGGGACAGCGGGCGCACCATCATGACTGTGAAAGGACGCATCGAGGCTGCTGGCGGCCGCCCGGAGTTGGCTGTGCTCCACTACAAGCCCACAGAGTCCCTCTTCCCCGACGCCGTGCCCGACTACTACGCTGCCCACACCGACGCCTGGGTCGTCTACCCCTGGGAGCGGGATCGGCACTTTGCGAGGGTTCCGGTCATCCCCGGGCTTGCCTGAACCATTCAAGAGAGCAATGGCTCTCGTCACTCGCTCGTCAACTCGTTCCTGCTCCCTCGCAACAGCCATTGCTCC
>CBDURC010000129.1:0-8700 GCA_965369635.1 uncultured Anaerolineales bacterium
GCGGGGCACGGCTACCACACTTTCGACTTCGGCGGTGCGGGCCACCCCGACGTCCCCTACGGTGTGCGGGATTTCAAGGCCAAGTTCGGTGGTCGGCTGGTCAACTACGGACGGGAACGCTGCGTGCACGCCCCCCGGCTTCTGCGACTCAGCGAGGCCGCATACGGTTTGCTGCGACGATTCCTGTAGCCGAAGATACGCAACAGGGAGCACTTTTCCATGACTGTTCTGCGCATCTGGCAACGCTACATCTTCAGAGCACTGGCTCGCATCACCCCCGGCCATCGCCTGCGGTGCTGGCTGCTGCGCCAATGTGATGACGCCACTGACCAGACCAGGCCCAGCAACGTGCCCCGCTTGGGGCAGGGCGGGAATCCCCCTCGCATCCATCCAACGGCAGTCGTCTCGCCACAGGCACAGGTGGGGGAAGGCACGAGCATCTGGCATCACGCTCAGGTACGGGAGGGCGTGCGCATCGGACGTGAGTGCATTGTGGGCAAGAACGTCTACGTGGACTTCGACGTGGTCATCGGCAACCGCGTGAAGATCCAGAACAACGCGCTGGTGTACCACGGCGCAACTATCGAAGATGGGGTGTTCATCGGCCCTGCCGCTTGCCTGACCAATGACCGCCGGCCGCGGGCTGTCACGCCGGATGGCGCTCTCAAGTCAGGCACCGACTGGGAGGGAGGAACCATCCTAGTGCGGGAGGGGGCGGCCATCGGTGCGCGAGCTGTGATCTTGCCCAACGTCACCATTGGCCCCTGGGCGATGGTAGCTGCCGGGGCAGTGGTCACCCACGATGTGCCAGCGCACGGGCTCGCGGTTGGCATGCCGGCGCGCTTGCAGGGCTATGTCTGCCGCTGCGGTGAGCGGCTTGAGCCGTCTGGAAGGAACGAGAACGAGGACGGCGTGCCCCGCTTGGGGCGGGGCGTGGTCATGCGCTGTTGTGCTTGCGGTGCCGAGCACGTCCTGGCCTGCGGTTTGGGCAGGGGTGCAAGGGCGCTAGGGTGCAGGGGTGCTCCTCTGCTCCCCTGCTCCCCCGCTCCGCCCGAGGGTCCAGTTCTTGCGATAGCCGAAGAAGACCAGGGATAACTCGCGGGCGGTGATGACGAACCCCGCTCTCTGCTGCCCGGCCAGAGATACCTTGTGCCACGTAGCGGCGTGGCTGACGATGGTTCTGATATCCGGACGCTCTCTCCTCACATAGTTGAAGACAGCCTGCTGCAACGTGGACAGAAGCCTCTTACCGCGATAAGGCTCGAAAACCCAACCGTCAATCATGTATGCCTCATCGTCTCCCAGCTTGGACCCCGCACCGCTCACCGGTGGCATCTTGAGCCAGATGAAGCCAACGAAGTTACCCCCAGAGTAGCCGCAAAACAGAATGTCCCCCCTCTTTAGCCTTACCTTGAATTGGTCGCAGCCAAAGCCGCCACGTATTCTCCGGATCTCTTCTTCGCCTCCCCAGTCAGGGCTTAGCTGGCCGGACGTGGCTACCACCTCAGTAGGTATCCTGGGTTCTGTTTCCTCTTCCGGAATCTGCAAGTCCTTCTCCAGGCGATGGACTGCCTCGATCCAGAGCAGGTGAGGAAAGCTCTCCTTCAGCGTCGCCCTGAGTCCAATAATCGGGACAAGAGAGAATATCTTGCGAATCCATAACCAAGCGTACTTGACGACCACGAGCCAATGCCTCCATACATCCATCCATCAGACCATCAGATGTATCCCAACCCTTCCAGCGCCTTGCGGATCCCTTCTTCGTCCTCGTCTGAGTAGACCTCGCCAGCCACTGCACCTTCCCGGACATCTCCCAGCGGTTCGCCGTGAACCACCGGATGGTGTGCCAGGACGCCCGGCTCCAGTGCTTCTTCCAGAACTCGCCCGTCCATGTCCTGCGGCACTGGACAGCCCAGGGCGTACAGGATGGTGGGAGCCAGGTCGGTGATCTCCGCTCCTTCTACACGCTCACCACGACGGATCAGACCCTCTCCGCGCATGATCAGCACCCCCTCCATCAAGTGATCGCCGCTGAAACGGGCCAGAAAGGAGTGGGGCACCTCGGTGATCAGGCGGTCCGTTTCGTCCCCACCCTGGTAGGCCGGATCAGTGAGGAGCACGATGTCCGGCATCTCCTCCAGGAAGGGACCGGCATAGACCTCCTCCCGCCGATAGGCCTCGTGCACCAGCGGGCGGCCATCGTCCGGGTCGGTCAAGCCCCGCAGTGCGTCCAATATCTCAGAGCGCAAAGCCTCGTACTCTGCCCCCAGTTCGACGATCCCCTCTGGCTGGCGGCCTCGCAGGTTGATCTCGATTCCCTGGGCCGGGTACTGCAGATCCACTCGATAGGCCTGTGTCCTGGCCCAGTCAACGAGCCCAGCGCTGCTCTTGAGCTCAGAGATGCCAACCTTGATCCGTTCTGGGAGATGCCGATTTGCCCAATCAGGGAAGGGGAAACAAAGACGAGCCCACTTCACCAGTCGGCGGGCTGCTCGACGCGGGGGGCGCTTTCTGCCAGTGCGAACCTGCAACCAGCCCCGTTGCTGCAACCAAGCGTTGAGGTTGAGCGCCTGTCCTGGCCGTGGCCCGCCCCCATGATCCGACATGACTATCACCAGCCAGTCTGATCCCGCCTGAGCGACCAGCCGCCCCACCATGCCGTCTAGCTTGCGGTAGTACTCGGCGATGATGTCACCGTGCTGGGCGGCCTCCGCCGGATCGTACAGCGAGTGCTGTGGGTCTACGTACTTCCAAAACTTGTGCTGAAAGCCATCGGTGATGCCGCTGACGCACAAGTAGAGGTCCTGTTCTCCGGCTTGCAGGAAGCGGGACATGGTCCGCTCGATAGTCTCGATCTCGAAGTCGGCGTTGCGCCGCTCCTCGGCTACTCCCGCCGCCAGGATCTCATCGTGCGAGTGGAGGGCGATGGGAGTGAGCTCCTCCCCCAGCTCCGGTGGAAACGTGTAGGCCTGCCTGCGATCCGGCGTGGGATAGCCGGCCACCATCACTCCTCGCACCGGCCAGACAGGGTAGGTCATCGGCACTCGATAGGCCACCACCCCCCGCCCTTGCTGGCTTACAGCGTCGAGAAAGGTTCGGCCAGCAAAGGCAGCCGAGGAGGCGAACCGGCTGGTGTAGCCGGAGTAATTGCGCAGGTCCAGATAGCGGAAGTCGAGAATGCCGTAGTGGGCCGGGTTCTTGCCGGTCAGGAAAGCCGTCCAGGCCGGTGCGGAATTGGGGGGAAGGGTGGAGCGCAGCCGTCCCCAGACGCCGTCGGTCATTAGTTGAGCCAGATACGGAAGCTCACCGGCGGCCAACAGGGGGTCCATGACGTCAAAAGTCGCGCCATCCAGGCCGATGATCAGAGCTTTGCGATTTTGTGTTTTTGCTGAAGTCACAGGCACTTGTCCGTCAAGAGTGATTGGCAGTTCCATTTTTCGCATCTTTCGTGGTCTGATTATACTCACCTTGCCCATGTCTGCAACTTGCGATTCCCCTGTAGTTGACCCAATACGCTGCTTGTGCTAAAATGTGGGCGTGAACGTAAGCGAGCAACTGCAGGCCAAACTGGACACGCTACCGACCAAGCCTGGCGTCTACTTGATGAAGGAGACGCAAGGCGATGTTATCTATGTGGGCAAGACAGTCAATCTGCGCAGCCGAGTGCGTTCCTATTTCCAGCGCGCCGGTCAACATCATGCCAAGACACGCCGGCTGACGGCAGAGGTGACCGACTTCGACTGGATCATCACCGAGAACGAACTGGAAGCGCTGGTGCTGGAGAATGTGCTCATCAAGCAGCACCGCCCCCGGTTCAACGTTCGGCTAAGGGATGACAAAACCTATCCCTACATCAAGATTCACTGGCAGGATTCCTTCCCCAGGGTGACCGTCACGCGGCGTATGGTGCAGGACGGCGCCTGGTACTTCGGTCCCTACGCTTCGCCAGGAACCGTGCGCCAGACGCTGGACGGCCTGCGGCGCATCTTTCCCTATCTCACCTGCCGGCGAGAGATCACGGGGAAGGATGAGCGGCCTTGTCTCTATTACCACATCCAGCGATGCATGGGTCCATGCATCGGGGCGGTGAGCCAGGAGGAATACAGGGAGATAATGGGAAGGATGGCTCGCTTCCTGCGCGGCGAGAGCGAAGATGTACTGGCGGACTTGGAGGAGCGCATGCAGGCGGCCGCTGCCGACTGGCGCTTCGAACGCGCCGCTCTCTACCGGGATCAGATGAAGGCCGCACGGCGCATCGTCGAGCGGCAGAAGGTGGTCTCCGCTACCATGACCGACCGGGATGTCATCGCCTTGGCCCGCCAAGACGGCAGCGCCTGCGCGCAGGTCTTCTTCATCCGACGTGGCAAGCTCATCGGGCGTGAGTTGTTCATCCTCGAGGGGGCAGGCGAGGAAGACGAAGCACAGGTGATGCCCTCATTCCTCAAGCAGTTCTATGATCAGGCGGCCTACGTTCCGCCAGAGGTTTTGCTGCCACAGCCGGTAGACGAGGCCCCGCTCATCGCAGAGTGGCTGGGCGCGAAACGGGGCTCGAAGGTAACATTGCGCGTCCCCCGCCGTGGGCAGGGGCGAGATCTGGTGCACATGGCTATGGAGAACGCCGCGGAGATGCTGGCAGCCCTGCGCAAGCAGTGGCAGGCGGACAAGAGCAAGCAGGTGCAGGCGCTGGCGGAGTTGCAGAAGGCGCTGGGTTTGGCCGCGCCACCTGCGCGCATTGAGGCCTACGACATCTCCACACTCCAAGGCCACCACACAGTCGGCAGCATGGTGGTCTTCGCCCAGGGGACGCCGCGCAAGAGCGACTACCGCCGCTTTCGGGTGCGTGGGCGCGGCGCGCATGGAGGGCCAGACGACTACGCCGCCATGCGAGAGGTGCTGCGCCGCCGCTTCCGGCGTGCCGTGGAACCGCCTGATGAGGACCCTGGCCGCAAGGCGCGGGCCAGCGACGCCGTGTGGACGTTGCTGCCGGACCTGGTACTGCTCGATGGTGGCCGGGGGCAGCTCAACGTGGGCCTGGAGGCTCTGGAGGAATACGACCTGCGGGACACGGTGCCTATCATCGCCCTGGCCAAGGAGCATGAGGAGCTGTTTCTGCCAGATCGAGATGAACCGCTGCGGTTGCCACGCCGCTCGCAGGGGCTGTTTCTGGTGCAGCGCATCCGCGACGAAGCGCATCGTTTCGCCATCAGCAGCCACCGGCGGGCAAGGCGGAAGGCAGCGTTGGCATCGGAACTGGAGCAGATTCATGGCATCGGGCCACGGCGGCGGCAGTCCCTGCTGAAGGCTTTCGGCTCGCTGGAGGGCGTCCGCCAGGCGTCGGTAGAGGAACTGGCCGCCGTGGCGGGAATGACGCGCCCCGCGGCGCGGGCGGTGAAAGAGCAGTTGTAGTCGATTCACTTGCTGGAGGCGACTATGGCCCTGCAACAAACACAGATCGTGTCCCACTTGCGAAGCACGCTGCCGTTCCAGGATTTCTCGGATGATGAGTTGCAGGCACTGGCAGCGAGAGTTCGAGAGCACCGCTATTCGGCCAACGAAGTCATCTACCGTCGGGGTGCCCCCCCCTCTGCTCTCTACATCATCACCAGCGGACAAGTGCGTGAAAGTGCAAAGGACGAGGCGGGACGCGAGGTGTTTCGCACCGTCTTCAGCCCCGGGGATTGCTTCGGCTGCTACGCGCTGATTCGGGGACAGCTCCAACGAGCTACAGCCCGTGCCGTGGGCGGCACTGTGCTCCTTCAACTCCCAGCCACAGAGTTTGGCCGCCTGCTGGCTCAGTACCCCGAATTGCGTGAGCGGCTCCTGCCATCTGAACTGGCTGGCTGCTTGCGGTCCATGCCGGTGTTTCGCCAACTGAACGATCAGGCCGTGATAAACATGGCCAACCTGATCGAGGAACACACGGCGAAGCCGGAACAGGTCATCTTCCGTGCTGGCGAGCAGGATACGCCACTGTACCTGATTCGTATGGGCCAGGTCGAGTTGAGAGGGACCGGAGGCGAGCGGGTGCTCACTGCCGGCAACTTCTTCGGCCAGGAATCTGTGTTGCTGAACAAGGCATCATCCTTCTCTGCAATGGCCCTCACGCCAGTAGAACTCTACGCTCTGCCAGCGGAGGGCTTTCGCTGGCTACTGGAGGCCTATCCTAGCCTGAGCGACGCGTTGGACCATCCCGATGTCGTGGGCCGCCTTCACAAGACGCCCATATTCGCCAACCTTACGGCTGCCCAACTGCGGCATCTGGCGGGCTACGTACGCTGGATCCACTATCCCCGGGGGTACATGGTGACCTCCCAGGGGCATCCGGGCATGAGCTTCTTCATTCTTGACAGGGGAGAGGCCATCATACGCTCGGTGGACAATCTGGGCCGTGAGCGACCACGCGCCTATTTACAGGCCGGTCAATCTTTCGGCGAGACATCCCTCTTCGTCGGCGACCTGCGCGATGCCAGCGTGGAAGCTATTACCGACACAGACTGGCTGGTTCTGCATCGAGAGGATTTCAAACTGGCGCAATCCGCTCGCCCTGACATAGGGAGGAAGCTCCAGTTGCGCCCCGAGACGCTACAGCGGCTTGATCTGCCTCGTTTCACCTGGCTGCAGGACGGCGAAATCGTGATCGAGCAGATGCGCCGCCATCTCATCGTCGCTGTCCAGAGACTGTTACTTCCGCTGATCATCGCCGTGATCCTAATGATCGTGATGGCAGGTGGTTATCTTCCACGGCCGGTGATCTGGATGGTGCTGGCTCTCGACGTTCTGTACGCGCTATGGTGCTACGTTGACTGGCGAAACGACTATCTGGTCATCACCTCCCAACGGGTGACTCACCAGGAGCAAGTCTGGCCTGTTTCCGAGCGGCGCGTTGAAGCCCCCTTGAGACAGGTTCAGGACGTGAGTTGGACACGCGGGTTGATGGGCAACTTCCTGAACTACGGCCGCCTGCAGATACAGACGGCTGCACCGGTGGGGCTTATCGCTTTCACCTTCACACCCGACCCGATGGGTGTCAAGGAGCTCATCTTGGAGCGCGTGGCACGTGCCCGTGCAGGCGAGCAGGCTGAGCGCCGCGAGAGTATTCGCCAGAATCTGGATCGCCGTCTGGAGATAGGACTGGAACTACGCGTGCCAAAACGCGCCGTGTCCTACGACAGCGTTGCCGGCGACCGATCACCGAGACGACTTAACTGGCAGAGACTGCCTCTCCGGCCCTGGCTGCGTCGACAGGAACCGGACCGCATCACTTGGCGCAAGCATTGGTTCCGCTTGATCCTACGGGCTTGGCTGCCCCTGTTGGTGTGCGCGTTTCTCGTCGTTTCAGCGATTGCTGTGAGGTTCGGAAGGATGCCCTTCATTCCCTCCGAACCCGTGTTCTGGCTGCCCTGGCTTCTGTTTGCCTTCATCAGCGTGTTCTGGCTCTGGTGGGAATACACCGACTGGGGCAATGATGTGTACATAGTGACCAATGAACGCATCATTGATATTGAGAAGAAACCTCTCTTCTTCGCCGAGGAGCGGCGCGAGGCAAGCCTGGGCATGGTGCAAAACGTGATCGCCAATTTGCCCGGCCCCCTCGCCTACTTGTTCAACTTCGGCCATGTGGAGATCTACACTGCTGCCGAAATAGGCCGCTTCGACTTCATGTTCGTGTCCAATCCGCGGGAAGTGCAGGCTGAGATCTTTCGACGCATCGAGGCGTACCGGACAGGAGAAGCGCAACGCCAGGCCAGGCAGCGACAGACAGAGATGGCCGAATGGTTCGAGGCGTACCACCGCCTTACTGCTGGTAGGTCCTAGTGCAAAGAAGGGCGCTGGGAAAACCCCAGTGCCCTTCTTCATTCAACCTCCTGTTTAGGCAAGTGACAGTTCGCTCGTCAGCCTTCGAAGTCTGACACAGACTCGCTGGCGCTACTTCTCCTCACGGCTCGCTGTTTCCATCTTCATCTCCATCTCCGTTTCCTTCTTCGCCCTTCTCCGGCCTCGCGCCCGGCGTACCAGCCAACGGATGAGCAGGACTAGCAGTACGATAGGAATGGCGATCAGCAGCAAGATGGGCAGAAGGTAGATCACCAGCCAGATCAGGATGTCTACCAATCCCTTGAGGCTGCGCACCAGGGAGCGCGATGCTTCCGTCAGTGTGCGCAGCGGCGCCCACCCCGGCTCGACGACCGGCTGAGCCAGGGGGTCAGGCACCAGTTCCACGTCAATGGTGGCCATCGCCGTCATCTGCTCCAGGTACTGCATCCGCCCTTTCGCCTGCTCGATCTCCCCGCGGATCTCGCTCAGGCGGCGATGCACGTCCAGGATGTCCTCGGCGGTGGAGTTGGGCTTCTCTCGCACCTCAGTGAGCAGCGCCAGCAGCTCCTTCTCCGTGGCCTCCAGATTGCGCAGGCGAGCGCCCAGATCAGTGTACTGCTCCGTCACGTCCTCGCCCGAAAGGCTCTCCCGCTGCACTTTCACCGCCAGTGCCTTGATTTGATCCAGCGCCGTCTCCAGGCTCTCGGCGGGCACGCGCAGCGTGAGACGCGCTCGCAGCCAGTCCCCCTGCTGCCAGGCATTGGAGTCGGCGATGTAGCCACCCAACTCGCTCACCAGATCCTTGATGTCCTCCATGCTCTCGGCGGCGTCAGTGACCACCAGTTCCAAACTGGCCCGACGGATGAGCATGCGCTGCGTCGCCGG
>CBDURC010000130.1:0-8656 GCA_965369635.1 uncultured Anaerolineales bacterium
AGTACCGATTTCATCTTGGGCCCCGTCAACAAGCACCGGTGGATCTACTCCTGCGCCAAGCAACTCTTGGAACGAGTGCTCCATGCCTACGGGCTTCAAGATGACCTGAACTACACCATTGTCCGTCCGTTCAATTTCATCGGCCCCAAGATTGACTACCTGCCCAGCGAGACCAGCGGCGTTCCCAGGGTTTTCTCGTTTTTCATGCAAGCCCTGCTCCAGGGAACGGAGATGAAACTGGTCAACGGCGGCACCCAGCGGCGGTGCTATACATATATTGACGACGCCATCGAGTGCATTTACCGCATCGTTGAGAATCCCGACCGTGTGTGCGACCGCCAGATCTTCAATGTTGGCTCCCCCCACAATGAAACCAGCATCCGCCGTCTGGCCAAGCTGATGTGCCGAATCTACCACGAGACATTCGGCCAGCCTCAGCATCTGCTGCCGGCTATCGTTGACGTTTCGGCAGAAGAGTTCTACGGGAAGGGATATGATGACTCCGACCGGCGCATTCCCGATATCACCAAGGCGCGAACCCTCCTGGGATGGGAACCGCGGTACGGGCTGCGCGAAGCGCTGGAACTCACGATGCAATTCTATGTCCCGGAAGACAGGACGTCGGAAGTTGGATGAAGCATGTCAAGCTTGGACGCTTCTGTGATTGTCCCCTTCTACAACGCTGAAAGGTACATAGAAGATTGCATCCACGCGCTGCTGTCGCAAAATTGGGTCGCAGATGCTTATGAGATCATCATGGTGGACAACAACTCGACGGACCGATCGGCGGAGATCGTCAAGCGATATTCGCAGATCAAGCTGTTGGCGGAACACAAACAAGGAGCCTATGCGGCACGCAATCGGGGTGTCGCCGCAGCAAGGGGTTCCATTCTTGCCTTCACGGACCCGGACTGTGCACCTTGCACCGATTGGCTGCAGCACATGACGACCGCCGTGCGGCGCCCCGGCGTGGGCATTGTCCTGGGCGGTCACCCGTTCGCATCTGACTCTCCCACCCTCTCTATGCTGGCAGCTTACGAGGCGGAGAAGGCAACCTACGTCTTCTCCGGCGATATCAAGGAGGTGTATTTCGGACATACCAACAACATGGCCGTGCGGAGAGATCTGTTCGACAGGTTAGGGCCGTTCACGCAGATCGCCCGGGGGGCGGACACCATCTTCGTGCGCCGCGCCGTGGATGAGTATGGCTGCGACATCGCTCGCTACTGCCCCGAAGCGTGTGTACAGCATCTGGAGATCACCAGTGTATGGGACTATTACCGCAAGCAGCTCATCTACGGGCAGAGCAACCGCAACAACGCCCAGATCGCCGCCTACAGGCCGCTGACCAGCGGGGAGAGGCTTCAGATTCTCAGGAACACCATTCGGGGGAGGAGTTATTCCGCGGCAGAGCCGACTCTGCTATCGTGCCTTCTTGGCCTCGGAGCGGTCTGTTATGAGTCCGGGCGATGGCGTGCAATCCGTCGAAAACTGGCTCGCTGGAGGCTGCCTCTGTGAGACCCCAGCGCTGGTTGATCGTACGCGCTCTGTGGCTGAATGCCAAGCGGGCTGGCCTGCATCGCAGCCTGTATCGCCTACGGCGACTCACAAGGATGCGATTGCTCGATCCCTACATGGCTGGTCGCCTCTATCCGCTCCCGAATGTCCATGGCCCTCTCGGTCTGACGACCGGCCAGCGCACAGTTCTGGCCCGTCTGGCTCGTCTGCGACTCGCATCGCCTCTCGCTGGAGCATGGGATAGGGACGGCAAAAAGCTGACCTTTCTCAATCAACCGCCCTTCTCGCTGGCTTCGTCTCCAGACTGGCTGGTGTCGTCAGTAGCAGATCCCCAGTGGTCTACGGTTTTGCACAGTTGGGAGTGGGCCTGGCCGGCTCTGACCGACACGGCCAGCAGGGATGCCCTGTTTCGTCTGTGGCGTCACTGGGTGGCGATGGTTCCCATCGGGCGAGGTCAGGCCTGGAAACCTCGTCCCACTGCCCTGCGCTTGACCGTCTGGACTGCCGCCTGGCACTTGCTGGGCGGAGACAAGGAGTTGGCTGCGGTCATCGCTCAGCATGCGGCCTTCCTGGCCGACCACCTGGAACGGGATCTGGACAACAACCACCTGGTGACGGAGGCCAAAGCGCTGGCCTGGGTGGGATTGCTCCTTCCCTGTTTACCTCAGGCCCAACGCTGGCGACGTCTGGGACTCGATCTGCTGTGGGAGACGCTGGCGGCGCAGGTACGCAACGACGGCAGCCACATCGAGAACTCCACAAGCTATCAGGTGGCAGTTTGGCTGGATGGGCTGGAGACGGCGCTATTGTGTCAGGCCAGCGGCGAGGGGATGCCGACGGCAGTCTGGGAGACACTGGCCCGCATGGGGGAATACGCCTTGGCGCTACGTCGGCCTGACGGTCGCCTGCCCATGCTCAACGACAGCGTCGAAGATCACCCGTTGCCAGTGCGATCGCTCTTTTCCCTGGCCGCGACGGCGTTGGATCGACCCGACTTCGCCTGGGCTGCAGGTGAGGAGAATGCCCGCCCACCGTCTTTGCGTTCCCAGACCTTGCCCGACAGCGGCTACGTCGTCTTGCGCGCTGGCGCCGATCCGAACGACACCTACCTGGTCTTTGACGCCGGCAATCTGGCTGCGGCTCACTGCCCCGGCCACGGCCACGCGGATACGCTGAGCATTGAGCTTTGGGGGCGAGGAGAAGCGTTGATCCTGGACCCCGGCACCTATCAGGACGCCGCCGGGCCGTGGCGAGACTATTTCCGAGGAACGGCAGCCCACAGCACGGCCACGATAGATGGCCTGGATCAGTCCCGTTTCGCCGGGCCGTTTCGGGTGGCCGACATGGCCCGCGGCCGGATGGTCTCCGTCCAGCTCGCGGGCTCGTCACCGGAGGTAGTGGGTGAGCACGATGGGTATGCCCGGTTGGCCGATCCGGTGATCCATCGCCGCCGCCTGCGGCTGCACAGGCCGGACTTCCTGGGGATTGAGGATACCTTCTCCGGCCAAGAGGAGTATGACGTTGTCATCCGCTTGCACCTGGCGCCATCTCAGGCGGAACTTCAGGGGGCCACAAGCGCCCGGACTATCTATTCCGGCGGCACGCAGCTTCGAGTGAGGGTGGAAAGCTCAGAACCGGGTACTTTGAGCATCGAGGAAGGCTGGATCAGCCGGTCGTGGTATCGCAAGGAGGCCAGTCCTATCTTGGCCTACAGCCTCCAGGCCAGGATGCCTGTGACCGTAACCACGTTCCTGACGATTGTCTGAGGCGCAATGGGAAGGTTTTCCGCTTCTTCCGTTGACAGGAACTCGAAGTTCCTGGTCGGTCTCCCGCCCGACCAGCCATCGAGTCGGGATCCATCGTTTCAGCTCTCTTACCAGCGCTGCAGTACGCACAGGATTGACGGTGAATGGCTAGCAGAGGGACATTGCCCAATCTGATCATCATCGGGGCGCGTAAATGCGCAACCACCAGTTTGCACTACTACCTGGGCCTGCACCCGCAGATTGCCATGTCGCGGGAGAAGGAACTGCATTTCTTTCTGTTGGAACGCAACTGGCCCCAGGGGATTGGCTGGTACAGGTCCAATTTCGTCGGTGAAGCGCAGATCCACGGGGAGGCGTCCACAAGCTACACGATGTTCCCGCAATATCGGGGTGTGCCGGAGAGAATGTACTCCGTGGTGCCAGAGGCGAAACTCATCTACGTGGTGCGCGATCCCCTCGAGCGCATCGTCTCCGATTACATCCATGAATACGCAAGGGAACAAGAACGGAGGGAGATTTCAGAAGCTTTAGCAGGCATGGAGTGTAGTCCCTACGTGTGTCGCAGCCGATACTATATGCAACTGGAGCGATACCTGGACTTCTTTTCGCCCCGCAGCATTCTGATTCTGACCAGCGAGGAACTCTATCGCCATCGCCAGGAGACCATGCAAGAGGTGTTCAGATTCTTGGGGGTTGATGACACTTTTTTTCCCCGTAGGTTTTCCCGCATAAAACATCCCTCCAGCCACAAAAGACGCAAGACTTCCATTGGCTGTTTTCTGGCACGGACGCTGGTGATGGATGCCGTCACGCGACTGCCCTTCGGGATACGCGGGAAGGTTGAAACGCTGCTCTATTTCCCGTTTTCACGCAAGATTGCACGACCTACGCTGGATGAGAACTTGCGAGAGGCGCTGATTGATTATCTTGCAGATGACATAAATCGACTTAGAGCGTACACTGGCCAGGACTTTGAAGAGTGGTGCATTTGATCCCAAGGTGATGCTGGGAACGCACCCAACAACGAGGTGAAACGACAGGCGAACATGGCGTTATGAAGAAGACACTTGAGATCTGTGCGAAAACCTTGGATCTAATGAAGGTTTGTCTAACATCCCTCTATGGGGGTTCTAGGAATCGCAGGCTCTTTGAAGACGTAGAGACCTATTGTATGTTCATCGGTTATCCAAGAAGCGGTCATAGTTTGATTGGTTCCTTGCTTGATGCGCATCCCAATATAATCATCGCTCACGAGTTAGGCGCACTGAAATATGTCCATGCGGGATTCAGCAAGAGACAGATCTACTATCTCTTGATCGATAACTCTCGCGCATTTACAGAAGCGGGGAGGATATGGAGTGGATACTCATATAAAGTCCCCAATCAGTGGCAAGGCCGATTCAAGAAGCTACAGATTATCGGAGACAAACAGGGACAGGGCGCTACGCTCCGATTGCAGGCAAGGCCCTGGCTTCGCCAGCGTTTGTGCAATCGGATTAACAGCAGTATAAGATTCATACACATCGTCAGGAATCCCTACGATAACATAAGTACCATATTTAGGAAAGCAGGGGGAAAAGGACAAAGCGTGGAGCTAAGGGATAGTATCGAGCTGTATTTCTCCTTGTGCCAGGCTGTCGTCGATATCAAGGGAGAGGTCAATAGTACTTGCTTCTTCGAGCTTAGGCTCGAGTCGTTTATTGACAGCCCTACAACCCACCTGAGAGAGCTCTGTCGTTTTCTGGGGACGGACGCTTCGCCCGATTATTTGCACGATTGTGCCAGTATAGTGTTCAAATCTCCGCTCCGGAGCCGATATGAGGTGCACTGGGATGGTGAGTCGATCAATGTTGTAGACAAGAGAATAGATCACTTTCCCTTTCTGCAAGGGTATTCTTTTGAAAGCTGACGCTCCTGAGCCAATGAACCCGTTGCCTTTGCAAAAACACCACTCTAAAGTCCCACAGAGTCGTACTGGTTTAGAGCAGGATTCGCCAGGGGTGTGCTATTTGCTCCCCCCCGGCATTTCGAAATGATCTAGAACATGCTCTGAAGTCGTTGTTTTTCCCAAGCATTTACGACCCCTACCGTATGGATTGGAAGATAGCTTTACCATCCCATGTGTGCAAGTGGGTTTCGGCATCTGTCCCGCTGATGATCTCAGGCGCGCAGGCAGCATACGCCAATCGTGAAGCCAAAGGCTACCGCTGCCAAAGGCACATTGTCATCCACAATGGGATGGACGTAGATCAGTTCCGACCAGACCCTGAAGCTCGTGTCCGAGTGCGGACCGAATGGGCCATTCCTGAGAACGAGACGTTGATAGGATTGGTTGGACGATTGGACCCGGTGAAAGGCCACCCTGTTTTCCTCGAGACCGCAGCCTTGCTGGCCCGCGAGCGAGCGGACGTACGCTTTGTTTGTGTGGGTGATGGCCCTGAGCCGTATCGCAGCCGTCTTCAGCGATTGGGCCAGGAATTAGGCCTGACAGACCGGCTGATCTGGGCCGGGTCACGACAAGACATGCCCGCTGTCTACAACGCGCTGGATATTGTCTGCTCCCCTTCTTACAGCGAAGGATTCAGCCTTGTGATCGGAGAGGCGATGGCCTGTGGTGTTCCGTGTGTGGTCACAGACGTCGGCGATCCAGCCAAGATCGTAGGAGATACGGGTGTCGTGGTTCCACCGGGTGACCTGCAGGCGCTGGCCGTGGGTCTGAGAACCATGTTGCAGGAACTTCATGAGGTTGAACCTCACCTGCTTTGTGAGCGGATTGTGGGGCACTTCAGCGTGGAGACGATGGTTGATGCAACGGAGAGAGCCTTGCTGGAAGTGTGCAGTGGCGGAGTATCATGGTGATAGTCGTTTTCTCTGGGCACAGGCACAGAAAAACGAGGGCTCCGGGTACGGTCACGCTTTCATGGGCAGGCAGGCACCTGATGCGGGTGTGATGGTGGAAGCACAGGTCACGATTCGCAACGCCGGGGCACTGCTGATACAGCAGGGCGCGCAAGTCACCAGCGCCTTTCTCTTCGCCGTGCTGTCGCCGCGTCTCATGGGGCCCGAAGTGTATGGCCGTTACGCCCTGATCACCTCACTCTCCTTCTGGTTCGTGCTGTTTAGCGGTCTGGGCTTCACTCAGGTGATCGTCCGCTACGTGCCCCAGTTCACCCTCTGCAGGGATCAGCAGGGCCTGCGGAGATTCTTCGGCGGTCTGATGGCCGTGCGACTGGTCAGCGGTGCGCTGGTCGCCAGTCTGTATCTGCTCCTCACTGCCTTCTGGTTGCGCGATCTCGACCGGCGGATGCTGGTTATCCTGGCCAGCGTGGTGTTCGTTCGTGCTGCAGCCGGGCTGTTCTTTTCCCTCTTCCTGGGACTCAACCAGGCAAGTCGCTGGGGAATGGGTGAGCTTGTGCGCCGGTGGCTGTGGCTGGTACTGGCGCTTCCCGGCTTCTACTTGGGCGGGTTGCCAGGCGCCTGCCTGGGATTGCTGCTGACCGAACTGGTGGTGTTGGGTACCGGCATTGGGTGGGCCAGGCCATACATCTCCTGGTCCGATCTGTCCCTGGACGTGGGCGGTCTGTCGCCATATCTCCGCTTCGGCCTGATCTTCTTCGCCAGCGATCTGCTCCTCACCGCCTTCCGGCAAAGCGGCCAGGTCATGGTGCAGGCCGTCTCGCGCGATTACACTCAGGTGGGCTACTTCGCGCTAGCCTATGGTATCTACGTCACTGCCGCCACAGTCTTCCCCAAACTGACCATGGCATTTGCACCTTTGCTCACTTCAATGCTGACTCAGGGACAAACCGAGGCGCTGCATCAATGGGCCAAGCGATTGCTCAAAACGATGGCCATCGGCGCGATGCTGGTGGTGTTTGGTGTGCTGCTCCTGGGAGACAACCTGGTGCCGCTGGTATTCGGTACCGACTACCGGCCTGTGACGGCCAACCTGGTGCCCCTGACTGCTGCGCTGGTGATTACCGCTCTGAGCAGAACAGCGAGCCTTCTGGCCCTGGCTTACGAGCGCCCTGCGGTCGCCTTAGCGGCATCGGGTGTCCGGCTGGCAGCCTTCTGGGCCTTGGGGTTGCCGCTCATCCTCCTGCAAGGCAGCCTGGGGGGCTGTCTGACCGTGTTGGCGGCGTCGGCAGTGTACAGCGGTTACTATGCCTGGCGTATGAGGGATGTGATGTGTCACATGGCGCGGTCGTGGGCTGTGGTTGTCGGACTGGGCATGCCATTCCTGATGCTGGTCTGGTTGCGGTCGTCCTGGCTGGTGAACCTGGCACTCTATGGCGCATTCATCGCCGGATATGGTGGTCTGCTGTTCCTTCTGCGCGTGGTCACGCCAGGCGAAATCGCCGCCGCGTGGCGGGTCATCCATCTCAGAGGGCCGACATGAGACTAGCGGTCATCATTCCTGTGCACAACGGCGGCGATGATCTGCGCTGCTGCTTGGAGGCGGTGGCAACATCGACGCGCCCGCCGGACGAGGTCATGGTCACGGATGACGCTTCTACGGATGGCTCGGGCGAGTTGGCCCGACAGCAGGGGGCACGGGTCATCCGCCTCGATGGTCAGCCTCACGGCCCGGCTTTCGCTCGCAATCGCGGGGCAGAGATAGCTCAGGGAGATGTGATCGTCTTCCTCGACGCCGACGTCGCTACGTCGTGAGGTGTTCAGTGACGTCGGCGGCTTTGACGAAAGCTTCGCCTGTGCTTCAGTGGAGGATATCGAGTTAGGTGGCCGGCTGCGGCGTGCCGGACACCGAGTATGGCTGTGTCCTGACGTGCAAGTAACCTACATCAAGCGCTGGACGCTCGCCAGCCTGCTCCGCACCGACGTCTTCGACCGGGCCATTCCCTGGACTCGCCTTATACTCCGCAATAGACATCTGCCCATCGATCTTAATCTTGACGTCACCAGCCGCCTGAGCGCGGTGGCAGCGTGGGCAACGGTGGTTTTTCTGGTATTGGGCTTCTGGTGGCCCTGGATGGGGGTGGGTGCGGCGTTGGCGTTGGCGACAGTGGGTACACTGAACGCGGGCCCATACCGCTTCTTCGTCCGGCAAGGCGGGCTGGGGTTTGCCGCGGGAGCGGTCGCCTTGCACCTGCTTTACCTGCTCTACAGCAGTCTCGTCTTCGCCCTAATCGCCGCCCCGACATGGCTGACGCGCACTATGCATTCCTTGAGAAGGACATCGCCCGCGTAAGGCGATCATGCAGCGGCGAATTCGATCACGTGTTGTACATAATCGCCCGGAGTACCAAAATCAAAGCGTCTGCCATCCCCTATCTCAAGCGCACAATACCCTTCCCGTTGTCTCTGAAGCTCCTGAGAATAGGTTAGCTGAATCTCGCCTTGCTACCTGATGT
>CBDURC010000131.1:0-8652 GCA_965369635.1 uncultured Anaerolineales bacterium
TGAGTCCCGGCTAGTTGGGCTTCTGGCCAAGCTGTGCTACAATGTTGTCAGCTAGATCTGGCATGGCACCTTGAACTGGCAAGCGGAGGAGTAGTATGGCGCACCTGAGGACTATTACGCTGGAATGTCCTGATGAAGTCCTGATCTCACCGAAGGCAAGTGCAGAGAAGTTCACTCAAGAGCCAAAGATGCTTGGGGCAGTCAAGCTCTTCGAACTGAGTAAGCTCTCTTCGGGACGTGCTGCCCAACTGGCGGGAGTGTCCCGTGCCGAGTTTCTGTTAGCCAAGCCACCTGCCGGCGATAGCTCCATCTAAGATGACACAGGCTAAGATGATACAGGCATTGCAGGGTGCAGGCCTGTGGCTGAGTGAAGAGTTGGTGTCCTTGATACTTCGGAAGACAGGAGAAGGAGGATTGCTGTGAGAGAACCGTCTGCCCGCTGCCGTGTCGTCGTCACGGGTCTGGGGGCCATCACGCCGGTGGGGCTGAGCGCGCCGGAAAGCTGGGCGGGCTTCGTCGCTGGCCGCTCGGGCGTGGGCCCCGTCACCCAGTTCGACGCCAGCCCCTACCCTTCGCGCATCGCTGCTGAGGTCAAAGGGTTCGATCTGCGTGACTACATGGACCGCAAGGAGTCCAGGTACATAGCTGCTCGCTGTTCGCAGTTCGCCGTGGTCGCCGCCCAGGAGGCCTTGAGCGACGCTGGCCTGAACTGGCCGCTGAACGGCGGCGAACGGGCAGGAGTGGTGCTGGGCACCGCTATGGGGGGCCTAGAACTGTACAACGAAGACATCCGCCGTATGGAAAAGCACAACAGTACTCGCATCCATCCCCTGACAGCCATCGGCGGACTGGCGAACATGCCTGCCTTTCATCTGAGCCAGCGTTATGGCTGCGAGGGGCCGTTGAAGACGGTGGTCACCGCTTGCGCTGCCGGCACGCAGGCAGTGGGTGAGGCGTTGGAGCTGATCCGTCGCGGCGATGCCGACCTGGTTCTCACCGGCGGCGTGGAGGCGCTGATCATTGATCTCTTCTTTGCCGGCTTTTGCGCTATGCGCATTCTCTCCACCCGCAACGACGAACCGGAGCGGGCCAGCCGGCCCTTCGACGCCAAACGGGATGGCTTCATCATCGGCGAGGCGTGTGCGGTGTTGGTGCTGGAGAGTATGGAGCACGCCCAGGCACGTGACGCCCGCATCTATGCTGAAGTGCTGGGTCAAGGGGCCTCGGCCGATGCCCATCACGTCGCTGCCCCGCACCCAGAGGGGGCAGGGGCGACGCGAGCCATGCGCTGGGCGCTGGCCAATGCAGGCATTGAGCCGACGGAGGTGGACTACATCAACGCCCACGGTACGGCCACCACGCTGAACGATGCTACCGAAACCCTGGCCCTCAAGAAGGTATTCGGCGAGCATGCTTACCGACTGGCGGTTAGCTCCACCAAGTCCATGATCGGCCACTCGTTCGGTGGGGCAGGGGCCATTGAGGCCCTGGCCTGCGTCTACACTGTCTATCACGATGCTATTCATCCCACCATCAACTACGAGACCCTCGACCCAGCCTGCGATCTGGACTACGTGCCCAACGTGGCTCGCCAGGCGCAGGTGAACGTGGCCATGTCCAATTCGTTCGGTCTGGGCGGGCAGAATGCTTGCGTGGTCGTAGGCAAGTATCGTGGTTGAAGGTTCGAAGGGTCAAGTCAATCGCAGATTGCACCGGCATGTCGGACAGGAGAGCAGTGGAATCTGTGTAATCCGTAGTCAAGGGAGGAACTGTCATGCAAATTCATCTTCACGAAAAGAAGATCGCCCGCGGGGGGAAGATCGGCAGCTATGCCAGTTTTGCTGGGCTCGTCGTGCTGGTGGGCGGTATGATCGCCACCTTCCGCGGCCCGCAGTACGTCTGGGCGTCGTTCGGTTGCCTGCTTTTTGGCCTCATCGCCTCGCAGGTGGGCACTCACTACATGCGCCGCTGGGGCCGCAGCCCTCGCCCCGACGAGATTCTGACCAAGAACCTGAAAGGGATGGACAAACGCTACCATTTCTATGGTTGGTTGCTGCCGGCCGACTACGTGCTGCTGGGGCCGGCGGGGTTGTTCGTCTTCGTCACCAAGGGTCAGACGGGCGAGGTGGAGTACCGCAACGGTCGCTGGCGCCAGCCGTTCCGGTGGACCCGTCTGCTCACCGTGTTCGCTCAGGAGGGGCTGGGGAATCCCGAGCGAGACGCGGCGGATCAGGTGGCCCGGATGGAGCGTTTTTTCACTGAGCATCTGACGGAGGAAGAGGCGGACGCGCTGCCTGTGCAGGGCGTGGTCACCTTCCTGGCGGCCGATGCGCAGTTGAACCTCGATGATGACCCGGCCGTCCCCGTGATGCCTGTGAAGAAGCTCAAGGAGTACATCCGCGGTCGTGGCAAGGGCGAAAAGCTGCCAGCAGAATTGCGTCGGAAGCTGGAGGGACTGTTCGAGGGGTAGTGGGGGAAGCGGGCGCAGGATAGAAGGTTGAGCAAGGCAAGCTTCCCCACGAGGGAAGCAGTAGAGGCTGGGGCTATCTTGGCATCGCAGAACCGCACTCCGCTGCGCTTCGTGCGTGACTACGAACCTGGCGTGACGTTGCCGGACTATTCAATGCCTCCTCCTGAGCAGCGTGGTGACACTTCTGTGAGAGTGGGAGATGGAACGACGTAACCTCTCGGAAGCTCAGTCGTCTAGATATCAAAGGAATATCAACACATGGGCCGCATCGACATTCACGGCAAGCCATGCTTTATGTGGATGCTGCCCGTCGTTCTGCTTGACAAACCCTTGAATCTGCGCTGTCATTATACTACCATCCTCAACTGTGCAGCTTCTCAAGGACAAGGACGTATGTGAGTATGGTTGCGAGAATCCTCTACATCGTCACACCCGTCATTGCTTGTCTCTTAGATCTAGGCTTCTTGATCCTGGTCATCCTGAGAAGACGCAGGGAAAGAGGCAATCTGCGCTTCGCCCTGTTCCTATTGTCCATGGCCATTTGGAGCTGGGGCGTCTTCATGCTGCGCCGAAGCGCCAATAGCCAAGCGGCGTTTACCTGGGCCAAGTTCTCCTTCGTTGGAACGTTCTTTTTCCCCAGTTTCTTCCTGCTTTTTATCACCACCCTTCTGAGAGGCCGGCAGAAGAGGTGGATCCATGTCAGTTGCAGCATCATAGGCGTGCTGCTTGCCATAGGGGTTGCCACAACAGATCTGATCGTAGCTGGCGTAGCGACCAACAGATGGGGATGGGTTACCCAGCCAGGCCCCTTGTTCTTACCCGCTTGCCTTGTGGTGTTCTCCTACCTCGTTTATGGAAGCCTTCTTCTGGCGCGGGAATACAGACAGAGCAGAGATGAACTTCACCGTAATCGGCTTCGATATGTCCTACTGGGGTTCTCGATCTTTCTTCTTGGAACCTTCTTGGATGTCCTGTACCTGTTGGGGATCGTTGTATGCCCGCTGGGAATGCTTGCTAACACTCTCTTCGTCCTGTGCTGTGCCTACGCCGTCGTCAGGTATCGGCTCTTAGACACCAGCATCGTGGTACAGCGAGTGATCGCCGTCATCATCAGCGGCACCATCGTTACCATCCTCTACGCGGGAGGCTTACTCCTGCTGCCATACCTCTTCGCCAGCGATTTGGAAGGGATACTGTACATCTCCCTGATGGTGACCCTGCTCCTTCTGTGCATCAAACCCCTGCGAGAGATGCCGCTAAGCTGGGTGGACCGGCTGTTTCTTCCCCAACGCCACGATGCCCAGCTCATGCTGCAGGAAGTGAGCAGCGCGAGCACGGCGCTGATGCCGCTGCCAGAACTGGCGAAGCTCATTTTGCGACGAGTAGCAGAGACCTTGGACATCACTCAGGCCATCTTCCTGGTTCCAGAGGGGGCCTTGCAACCCCTCCGCACCGTAGCCCGGTTGGGCCTGAGCGAGGATGTGGACACCCTTCGCCTCCGCTCCGACCACCCCCTGGTTACTCACCTGGCAGACACCGGTCACCTGCTGCGCAGTGAAGACCTTTCCTCCGTGCCCAACCTCCAGACGCTGTGGGCCAACGAGCGCCGAGACCTGGAGCGGCTGCGCAGCGAGCTTTTTGTCCCTCTGATGACGCGACAGCGGCTGGTGGGGCTGTTGGTGCTGGGCCCTAAGCAGAATAAGCAACCCTACTCGCTGGCGGATGAAGTGACCCTATCCACCCTGGCTAATCAGACGGCGGTGGCGCTGGATAACGCCAGGCTTTATGATGAGACCATGGAGGAAAAGAAGAGGACGGAGACCATCGTGGAGGAAGCCTTCGCCGGCATCATGATGGTGGATCCGCAAATGCGAATCGTCACCTTAAATCCAGCGGCAGAGGACATCACCGGCTACGATTCTCAAGACGCTGTGGGCCAGTGGTTGCCCGATCTCTTCGGCAGCGAGCTTTGGGGGGAGGAAAGTCTGCTGTACAAAGCTATAGCCACGGGGGAACGGGTGGTCCCGGCGGAGGCGACCCTTGTGGGCCAGAACGGTGCTCGCCACATCCTCTTGGGAGTCGCCCCCCTTCACGATGGCTACCTGCTCAGCTTCACCGACATCACCCGCCTGAAAGAGGTAGACCGCCTGAAATCCAACATCGTGGCTGACGTCTCCCACGAGCTCAGGACCCCCCTGGCTGCTATCAAGGCTTACACTGAGCTTCTCATGGACGACCGGAAGGGTGGCGACAGGGAAGTACGCCGCCAATTCCTCTCGGTCATTGACCGCAGTGCCGACAGGTTAGCCGAGTTGATCAATGATCTCCTGGACCTCTCGCGGCTGGAAGCGGGACGGTATGAGGTGCGTAGGCAACCCCTGTCCATTAGCGAAGTCGTTGACGATGTCATCACTCTCCTCAGAAGGCAGGCTCAAGAGAGGAATATCACCATCCACCTCGACGTCCCGGGTGATCTTCCCCAGATTCTCGCCGATAGCAGGCTGATGACGACCCTGGTCAAGAACCTGGTCAGCAATGCCATCAAGTCCAGCCATGAAGGGGGGCGGGTGGATGTGGCGGCGCGGCAGCAGAAGGGCAAGCTCGTCCTCGACGTCGTTGACCGAGGGATAGGCATCTCATCTTGGGACCTGCCTCATATCTTTGAGAAGTTCTACCGGGCACAGTCGGCAAGAGAGGCAGGGATCAGGGGCACTGGTCTGGGTCTGGCGCTGGCCAAGGATGCAGCGGAAGCCCAGGGCGGGACCATCGAAGTGGAGAGCGAACTGGATGCGGGCAGTCGCTTCACTGTGCTCCTGCCCACCAACACAGATGACGAAGCGGAATGAGATGGGAGCGGACGGATGGATCAAAAGACAAAGCTACTGATCATTGAAGATGACCAGGATCTGGTGAAAGCCTTGGAGATACATTTCACAGATGCTGGTTACGAGGTCACGACCGCCGCCGATGGTCGCGAAGGGCTGCGGAAGATGTACCAGCGCCGGCCGGACCTGATCGTTTTGGACATCATGCTGCCCCATCTGGACGGCTGGGAGGTCTGTGGCCGCATCAGGGATCTATCCAGCGTGCCCATCGTTATGCTCACCGCCCGGGGACAGGAGTTTGAAAAGGTCAAGGGGCTGAAGATGGGTGCCGACGATTACGTGACCAAACCCTTTAGCCTACGAGAGTTGGAGGCCAGGATTCAGGCCGTCTTGCGCCGCGTCCATCTGCCTCCGCCTGTCGAGGGCCATGTCCTATATGTTGACGAGGAGCTGATGATAGATTCCAGGAGGTGGGAGGTATGCCGGCGGGGGAAGCCGGTAACGCTGACGGCGACGGAGCGACAGATGCTCTTCCTCCTGGCGGAGAACGCTGGCCGGGTTCTCCCTACCTCACGTATCCTGGAGAGGGTATGGGGGCCTGAATACGTGGACGAGATGGACTATGTGAAGCTGTACATCTGGCGTCTTCGCCAGAAGATAGAGCCCAACCCCTGCCAGCCCAAGTATATACTCACCGTGTGGGGGATCGGCTACCGATTCGCGAAGCGGCCGTAACCCAGCTCTGGCAAGCCGCTCAGAAGAAGCCTGAAGCGTGTCCTCGGGCTCTTTCAAGCCGGGTTGTTACTACTCAGCCTATGCTCCCAGCCCCCGTCCCGGGGGCGGCTTGTGCGGCAAACAGCTGCTCAAAACGAGATACTCTCGCCAGAGCCGCCCTCGAGGACCAGGGCTAAGAGCCTAAAACATCCAATTCCGTGGCAGCCTGAGTAGTACGCCAGGTTTTTGTAACACATTGTTAACCTAATCGTTACCTGATTTCAACCTTTGTATGCTAAGATACAGGTGAAAGCGACTGCATGTCGTCGGTGTTCCAGCCTTCAGCACGATTCATGAAGGGAGAAGGGAGGTGGTGAATCGGGCGCATAGCAGTGATCGCGGACGGAGATCCGCAGACCTGGCGGAGAACGATTCTCCGCCATATGATCCAGTAGGTACATCTCGTCTCACACTAGTTAGGGGCATCGCCCCAAAACACAGGAGGAAAGGAACATGTTGAATCTCTATCTTAGCATCCGCAACTGGCTACAGCGTGAGGAGGGGCAGGACCTGGCGGAGTACGCCCTGCTCATCGGCCTCATCGCTATCGTGGTCGTCCTCGCCGTGACGGCGCTCGGCGAGGGACTAACGGCAGTCTTCAATAACATCTCAACGACGGTCAGCGACTGGGTGACGGGGGGGTAGCCCGCTGAACGATGGGCCCTTGGCTGGGAGGGTGGCTGGCGCAATCAACTCTGCTTCAGCCGCCTCTCCCTGACAGGCGTTGGCGGATCTGTCTCAACAGAGCAGCCACGGCTGTTGCGGATGCCTTCTCCCGGTCGGATCATCGCCGGCTCTGCCAAGCGGACGGACGGTTGCGCGAAGTGAAACGGCGGCGTCTCGGAACTCCGGTGAGTCCCCTGACTCTGCTGCTGCGGAGATCGGATTCAGAGAAGCCCCTTACCGCAAGCCAGCGCACAGGGACCAGTGGCTGTCGTGCCCCGGTCGAGCGTGACGCTGGACTGACTGAGGGCCAGCGCTGCGGTGTGAGTGCCGCCTGAGGAAGAGACCATGTTGGACCGCTTACGGTATCGGCGCGACAGGGGGCAGGATTTGGTGGAATACGCCTTGGTCCTGCCCCTGCTATTGCTGCTCCTGCTGGGCATCATGGAGTTTAGCATCGTCATCTGGTCCTACAATACGATTGCCAACGCGGCGAGGGAGGGGGCTCGCTACGGTATCATCGATCCGGATTACGGAGCGATTAATGTCGTGGTACGCGAGCGAGCGCTTTTGCTCAACCAAGCCGCGCTGCAAGTCTTCCCAATCCAGACAGGCAACACTATCCGGGTCGAGGTGACCTACGACGTTAATCTGATCACCGGCTTGTTTCCGACGTTGCACCTCTACACTTCCTCAACGATGCAGATAGAATGACGAGGATGGGCCTATGGGACGTTTACGCGGATGCTTATGGTTGACGGCCGGATTGGTGGTGGCCGTGCTGGCGGGGGCCGTCGCCTTCATCACGCTGCAGAGAGCGACCGCCCAGCGCACCGGTGAAGATGTGCTGTCTGTACCCCAGGTGCCGGTGGTGGTTGCTGCGCGGGCCATCGAGGTGCGCTCCCTGCTGACGGCCGAGGACCTGGAACTCAGGGATCTGCCTGTGGAGGCAGCGCCGGAGGGGGCCGTGCGCGAACTGGAGGAGGCCGTGGGCAAGATCACGCTGGTGGACCTCTACCCTGGCGAGGTCATCCTGGCCCAACGGCTGCTGGATCCCAACGTCATCACCGGCGATGGGCGTTTGGCGTTGGTCATCGCCGAGGACGAGGTGTTGATGGCCTTTCCCGCGCAGGACCTGATGAGCCGGATCGGCGTTCTCAAACCAGGGGATCACGTGGACTTGCTTTTCTCCCTCGACTTCCCCGGCAACCGCGGTGTAGAGGAGTTCCTGCTGGCAGAGGGCGAGACGGCTGAGAGTGGAGCCGCGGGGGGAGGGCAGGAGGAGGAGCAGGCGACCTTCAACCTGCTGCAAAACGTGACCATCGCCGCTATCGTCACCGGGCAGACGCCCACCGGCGGTGCGGCAGGGGCAGCGCAGGCCATTCTGCTGACCGTGAGCCCGCAGGATGCGCTGCTACTGAAATATGCCAAGGATGCTGGCGGTATCGTGGACATCGTCCTGCGCGCCCCCGGCACGGAGCGCCCCTTCTCCACGGAGCCGGTGGACGTGGACTACATGATCCATCGCTACCGCATTCCGACGGAGATCGGCCGCTAGTAGACAACCGCATGGCACTACTCAGGTCAGGGTGCTCGTTTTGCTGGTGCTCTGTCAACAGTGAATTGATGAGTAGCATAGGGCCTCGTGCCCGTTTGAGTGCCCCCCAAATGCCCACGAGGGGCTAGACTACAGCCCCCTCAAAACAGGATTGGCAGAGCACTAAGTGCCTATCCGAAAAAACGGAGAGCCGGCACCCTGTCGTGAGCCTGTCGAACGGCTTGCCGGCGGCCCTTCGGCCATGCTCAGAACAGGCTGGGAGCCGCCTCGGCAGACTTTTCGGATAGATTCTGACTGTGTCTGTAGTAATAGCGGCGCGAGAAGCAGTACAAACAGTTCGGTGGAGGGTTAATTGGCCACAC
>CBDURC010000132.1:0-8539 GCA_965369635.1 uncultured Anaerolineales bacterium
CCCGGCAGTTAGAAGCCCAGGCAGTCGATCTGACGGCCCGCTTCGCCAGGCACGGCACGTTGCCCCACCTGGTCATCCACGGCGACTACTATGCGGGCAATCTGCTGTTCGACGACGATAGTATCGTCGGCGTCGTGGATTATGATAAGGCCAATTGGCAGCCGCGTGTCGTCGAGTTGGCCGAGGCGCTGATCTACTTCGCCTCGCCACGGCCTGGTCACCTGAAACACCTGGTCTACCCCAGTTTTCTGGAGTGGAAGCCGTTTGCAGGCTTCCTACAGGGCTACGCCCGTGCTGTCGTGCTAGAGGAGAACGAAATAGGGGCTTTGCCGGATTACGTCTATTGCATCTGGTTCTCGGTCTCGCTCGAACACTTGCTGCAAAAGGGGACACGCCCGCCCGAGGCGCTGGAGGCTTTGCGGGAGGTACTGGCGTTGGGCAACTGGGCGAGCGGTAACGCTGACCAGATGGTCAAAGTGGCCCGCTCGGCGATGCATAGCGGTCTTTGTTGACGACACGTCGGGCCACGTGGGGGCCGCCCGGGCCTTGGGTCTGCAGGGGATACGCTTTGCGGCAGCCGAGGCATTGGCGAGCGAGTTGGAGGACTTGCTCACCCACTAGGAAAACGTATAATGTGGAACGCGACGATTGCTCATCATGCAATGCGCAGCACGCAACACGAGTCAGCAATGACTACATGACGAGGAGGATGAGTAAGATGTTTGACTTCTCAGATCGGGTAGTGATTGTGACCGGCGCGGCCGGTAACCTGGGGCGAGCCGTCGCCCGGGCCTTCCAGGCAGCGGGGGCCAAACTGGTGCTGGTGGATCGCGCCGCCGACCGCCTCCCGCGCCTGTTCCCCGAGCTGGCCGACTCACCCGACCACCTCCTGGCCACGTCCGTTGATCTGACCAATCCTGAGGCAGTGCAAACGATGGTGGAGGAGACGGTCAAGCGTTTCGGCCGGGTGGATGTGCTGGTCAACACGGCGGGCGGCTGGCGTGGCGGGACACCGGTGCACGAAACGGACTTGCAAACCTGGGATTTCCTGCTCAACCTAAACGCTCGCACGGTGCTCATCGCTGGTCGTGCGGTCATCCCACACATGCTGGAGCAAGGCAGCGGACGCATCGTCAACGTGGCGGCGCGTGCGGGCATGAAGGGCACAGCCAAGAACGCGGCCTACGGCGCAGCCAAGAGCGCAGTGATCCGCCTGACCGAGAGCATGGCTGCCGAACTCAAGAAGCAGGGCCTCAACGTCAACTGCGTGCTGCCCAGCACCATAGACACGCCGCAGAACCGGCAGGCGATGCCCAAGGCCGACCACAGTCGCTGGGTGGAGCCCGAAGCCATCGCCGACGTCATCCTCTTCCTGGCCTCTGATGCCGCCCGCGCCGTTCAAGGCGCGGCCATTCCGGTATACGGGAAAGGGTAGTCAGTTCAGAGAAGCCAGGTTGTCCAAGAACTTGGTTTCTGAGGTAGAGAGAAGAGGGGAACATGCAGATTCTGGGAATCGACATTGGCGGATCCGGCATCAAGGGAGCGCCGGTGGAAGTCAAGAGGGGTGTGCTGTCGGCAGAGCGCTACCGCATCCCCACTCCTCAGCCATCTACACCTGACGCCGTCGCCGACACGGTGGCCAAGATCGTCAAGCACTTCCGCTGGAAGGGGCCCGTTGGCTGCACCTTCCCCTCGGTGATCAAGCGAGGCATCGTCTACAGCGCAGCCAACGTGGACAAGTCCTGGATTGGCACCAACGGCCGCAAGCTCTTGGAGAAGAAGAGTGGCTGCCCTGTGCTGTTGCTCAACGACGCCGACGCTGCCGGCATTGCCGAGATGACCTTTGGCGCCGGCAAGGACCGCATGGGCGTGGTCTTCGTGCTGACCTTCGGCACGGGTATCGGCAGTGCTGTATTCGTTAACGGAGCGCTGATGCCCAACACCGAGTTGGGTCACATGAGGATGATAAGCCGCTCGCGCGGCATTGTGGAGGCTGAGCACTACGCATCCGATCGCATCCGCAAGGAAGAGAGTCTCAGTTGGAAGAGGTGGGCAGCGCGGGTCAATGAGTATCTCAGCCTGATGGAGGCTCTTTTCTCTCCCGACCTGTTCATCATCGGGGGTGGCGTCAGCAAGAAGCACGACAAGTTCCTGCCCTTGCTGAAAAGCCGGGCCGATGTCGTGCCCGCCCAGCTATTGAATGAGGCTGGCATCGTGGGCGCGGCCCTGGCAGCCAAGAGCCTGGCAAAGGTCAGGTAGGGCACAACTTTGGAAGATAACGATCGAACGTGTTTCAGGCAAGCAATCAGAAGACAAGGCTGCAATCCAGTGAGCAAGCGAATGACATAGGAGGACTGAGATGAGCAAGCTACACGAACTGGCCGCACTGGGTCAGTCGATCTGGTACGACAGCATCCGCCGAGCGCTGCTGGACTCTGGCGGACTCCAGGCACTGATAGAGGAAGGGGTGACCGGGGTCACCTCCAATCCATCCATTCTTGAAAAGGCCATTGCCGGCAGCGCTGACTACGACCAGGCCTTGCAGCAATTGGTGGTCGAAGGCAAGTCCGTAGTCGAGATCTACGAAACGCTGGTACTGGAAGACATCGGCCGCGCCGCCGATCTGCTGCGCCCAGTGTACGACCGCACGGACGGCGCCGACGGCTACGTCAGCCTGGAGGTCAGCCCCACGCTGGCCGATGATACCGAAGGCACCATCGCCGAGGCGCGGCGGCTCTTCGCCGCCTTGGGTCGTCCCAACGTGATGATCAAGGTGCCGGCCACGCCCGAGGGCATCCCGGCCGTCGAAACCCTGATCGGCGAGGGTATCAACGTCAACGTCACGCTGATGTTCTCGCTGGCCCATTACGATGTGGTGGCTGAGGCCTACATCGCCGGGCTGGAAAAACTGGCGGCAGACGACAGTGACCTGAGCCGGGTAGCTTCAGTGGCCTCCTTCTTCGTCAGCCGAGTAGACACCGCCGTAGACCGCCAACTGGACAATCTCCAATATCCAATATCCAACACCGAATCCCTGAAAGGCAAGATCGCCATCGCCAATGCCAAATCGGCCTACGCTCGTTTCCGCGAGACGTTCAGCGGCGAGCGCTGGGAGCGTCTGGCCGCGCAGGGCGCCCGCGTCCAACGGCCCCTGTGGGCTAGCACGAGCACTAAAAACCCGCTCTATCCCGACACGCTCTACGTGGACGGCCTCATCGGGCCGGATACGGTCGACACCGTGCCACCGGCCACGCTCGACGCTTTCCACGACCACGGCACGGTAGCGCTCACACTGGAGGAAGGACTGGACGAGGCGCGTGACCAACTGGCCCGCCTGGCCGAGCTTGAGGTGGATCTGGACGCCATCACTCAGAAGTTACAGGACGACGGCGTGGCCGCTTTCGCCAAGTCCTTCGAGGCCCTTCTGACCAGCATCGCCGGGAAGCGTGACCGGCTGCTGGCCCCGCCTGAAGCGGGGCTGGCCGGGTGGCAGCAATTCTCCGCCAGCCTGGGAGAGCACCAGTCCGCTGTGGACGCTGCCCTGGCCGAGATGGTCGAGAACCGCATTCTGCCCCGCATCTGGGCCCACGACCACACCGTGTGGAAGCTAGAGCCTGCGGGTATCACCAACCGGCTGGGCTGGCTGCACACGGCCGAGGCGATGCAGGAAACTCTCCCCCGCCTGGAAGCGTTGGCCGACCAGGTGCGCGCCGAGGGCTACACCCACGTGCTGCTCCTGGGCATGGGCGGTTCCAGCCTGGCTCCGGAGGTGTTCAGCAAGGTATTCACGGTAGGGACGACCGGCCGGTCGCCCCTACTACTGGCCGTGCTGGATAGCACCGACCCTGGCGCCGTGTTATCCTACCTCGATCATCTCGACCTGGCCCGCACGCTCCTCATCGTCGCCACCAAGTCCGGCACCACGGCGGAAACACTGTCCTTCTTCAAGTTCTTCTACAATCAGGTAGCCGATGTCGTGGGCGCGGATCGCACGGGTGAGCACTTCGTCGCCATCACTGACCCCGGCAGCCACCTGGCCGACCTCGCCGAACGCTACGGCTTCCGCGCCACTTTCCTCAACGACCCCAACATCGGCGGGCGCTATGCGGCCTTGTCGTACTTTGGGCTGGTGCCGGCAGCGCTGATCGGAGTGGATCTGCAAACGTTGCTCAACCGGGCGACGACCATGATGTGCAACTGCGAAGGCTGCAACCGCCCGATGAACGGCGACAACAACGGGGCGCGTCTGGGAGCGATCATGGGCGAACTGGCCAAGGCTGGCCGCGACAAGATCACGTTGGTCACCTCGCCGGCCATTGCCGGTTTCGGCGACTGGGTGGAACAGCTCATCGCCGAGAGCACGGGCAAGGAGGGCAAAGGCATCCTTCCTGTGGTCGGCGAGCCGCTGGGGCCGCCGGAGGTTTACGGCGACGACCGCTTCTTCGTCTACCTGCGGCTCGACGGCGACGACGGCCAGGACGCGGCAGTACAGGCACTGGAAGATGGTGGACACCCGGTAGTGCGCTTGCACCTGCGCGACCTGTGCGATCTGGGCGGGCAGTTCTTCCTCTGGGAGATAGCCACCGCCGTAGCCGGGCAGCGGCTGGGCATCAATCCATTCGACCAGCCCAACGTGGAGGCGGCCAAGGTGTTGGCCCGCCAGATGGTAGCCGAATACATGCAGAAAGGAGCGTTGCCTGAAGGCGAAGCGGCGCCGCTGACCGCAGAGGCCTTGAATGAGTTTCTTGCACAAGCACGCCAAGGAGATTACGTCACGCTGCAAGCCTATGTCCAACCGACCGCCGAGACCGACGCCGCGCTGCTGGCGCTGCGCACCCGTCTGCGCGATCGCTTCCGACTGGCGACGACTGTGGGCTACGGCCCCCGCTTCCTGCACTCCACGGGCCAACTGCACAAGGGCGACGGGGGCAACGGGCTGTTCATCCAGTTCACCGCCGATGACCCGCGCGACGCGCCCATCCCCGACGAGGCGGGATCGCCAGACTCGACGATGACCTTTGGCGTGCTCAAGGCGGCCCAAGCGCTGGGCGACTACCAGGCGCTGCGCGATGCCGGACGGCGGGTGATCCGCTTTCACCTGGGGGACGATGTGGTTGGCGGGCTGGAGCTATTGACGGAGGCGTTGTCTTGATCCGGGCCATGATCTTCGATCTGGACGGCACGCTGGTGCAGACGGAGCGGCTCAAAGCCCTCTCCTACGCCCGCGCCGCCGTCGAATTGTGTCCTCACGAACTTACCGAAGAAGAAGTGATTGACGCCTTCAAAGAGGTGGTGGGCCTCCCGCGTTGGGAGGTGGCCTCGGCCCTGGTAGAGCGGTTCGGGCTGGAAGAAGCGGCCAGGGCGCGGATGGACGAGTTCGGGGTGAGCACTCCCTGGCAGGCATTCGTCCAGGTGCGGCTACATCACTACGAGGCCATGCTGTCCGACCCAGAGGTGCTGCGCTCCAATCAATGGCCGCACAACGTTGATCTGCTCGAGGCGGCGCGGCGTACCGGCTGCCAGACGGCGCTGGCCACCATGTCCCGCTGCGCCCAGGCGCGGCGCGTGCTGGAGGTGCTTGGCCTCATCGAGGCCTTCAATTTCATCGCCACGCGGGACGACGTGGAGCAGGGCAAGCCTGATCCGGGGATCTACCAACTGGTGGCGCGGGAACTGAGCGTCCCCCCAGAAGAGTGCCTGGTCATCGAGGACTCGCCTTCCGGGGTGAAGGCGGCGCTGGCCGCAGGGATGTGGTGCATCGCCGTGACCACACCCTTCACTCGCCAGCGGATTCACGCCGAGGGGCTACTTGACGGGCGCTGGATCGTGGATGATCCGGACACGCTCATGGACGTGGTACGACAGATGGTTGCGGAACGACAGCGGGACTGAGGGGCAAAGTCAAGTGAGCAAACAAACCTCTCCGACGAACGCACAACATCTCTCAGAACTCAGGCAGCAGGCAGCCTGGCGCGCAGTGGATTTCGTGGAATCGGGCATGGTCGTGGGGCTAGGCACAGGTAGCACGGCCATCTTCGCCGTGCGCTGCATCGCCGAGTTGCTGCACGCAGGCAGCTTGAGTAACATCCTCGGTGTGCCCACTTCGATCCAGGTCGAAGAAGCAGCGCGGCAGTTGGGTATCCCGCTGACCACCCTGGACGAGCATCCCGTCGTGGATCTGACAATTGACGGCGCGGATGAGGTAGATCCCGACCTGAACCTGATCAAGGGCGGTGGCGGAGCGCTCCTGCGGGAGAAGATCGTCGCCCAGGCCAGCCGCCGCGAGATCATCGTCGTGGACGAAGCCAAGCTCTCGCCCGCGCTGGGCACGCACTGGCCGGTGCCGGTAGAGATTATCCCCTTCGGCTGGCGCACGCAGGTGGCCTACCTGGAGTCACTGGGCGCGCAGCCCATCCTACGCCAGAACAGTGACGGAACGCCCTTTGTGACCGACCAGGACAACCTGATCTTGGACTGCCGTTTCGGGCCGATCCCTGACCCGGCGCAACTGGCAATCCAGATGAGCGAGCGGGCAGGTATCGTGGAACACGGGCTGTTCGTAGGCTTGGCCACGGACGTGATCGTAGCCAGCGACGAAGGGATTCGTCATCTCAGGCGTGATGCATGAAACGACGTCTCTGAAAGACGCAAGATCGTCAGAGGATTGAGCCGATTGAGCCGATTTTCTTCCATTTCAATCCGCTTCATCCGCTTCATCCGCTCAATCGGCTGATAGATCCCGAACCCTCGAAAGGAGAACTGAATGGTCCTGGTTGAAGCTTCTATCCTAGCAGCCGACTACGCGCGGTTTGGCGAGCAGGCCCGCCAGGCCGAGGCCGCCGGCGTCGACGGCATCCAGATTGACGTGATGGACGGGTGCTTCGTGCCCAATATCACCTTTGGGCCGGGCATCGTGCGGGCACTGCGCCCGCTGGTCAGTGTGCCGCTGGATGTGGATCTGATGATCGTCGAGCCAGGCAGGCACCTGGCAGCCTTCGCGGCAGCCGGGGCCGATCGTCTGACTATCCACCAGGAAGCCTGCACACATCCGCACCGGGTGTTGCGGTCCATCCGTGAACTCGGCGTGGAGGCAGGCATAGCGATCGCTCCCGGCACGTCTCTGAGCGTTCTAGAAGAAGTGCTGGACTTGGTTGACCTGGTCCAGATCATGACCGTCAGCCCCGGCTGGGGCGGGCAACCGTTCATCCACAGCCAACTGGACAAGATTCGCCGCCTGCGACGTCTGTTGGAGAAGCGTGGGCTGGACATACCCATCGGGGTGGACGGTGGGGTGAACCTGATCACTGCACCGCTGGTGGTGAAGGCCGGCGCCACGATGCTGGTGGCCGGATCGAGCATCTACAACGACAAAGCGTCGGTGGCCGAGAACCTGGCCGCACTGCGGGCGAGCATGGCATGAAAACGGGCATACCCCAGTGTTGCGCTGATGCTTCTGCCACCATCGTCATCTTCGGCGCATCGGGCGACCTGACGCGGCGCAAGCTGGTGCCGGCGCTGCACAGCCTGGCCTGCGCAGGGCTGCTGCCTGCAGCTTCCCAGGTGCTTGGCGTGGCCCGCAGCCTCCTCTCCGACGAGGCCTTTCGGGAGCGGCTCTTCGAGGGCGGGGTGGAGTACGCGCGGCTCAAGCCGGACATCTGCGAGCTCTGGCCGCACTTTGAAGGCCAGGTCTCGTACCTGGCGGGCAGTTACGATGATCCGGAGACCTACCGTCGGCTGGCGGAACGACTGGCGCAGCTCGACGCTCGCACTGAGCAAAGTCGAAGTGCCGAAACCGGCAGCCAGGGCAACCGCCTCTTCTACCTGGCGACACCGCCGGTGCTCTATCCGCTGATCGTCGAGCAACTGGGCCAGGCCGGACTGAACCGCAACGAATGGGGATGGACGCGTATAATCATCGAAAAGCCCTTCGGGCACGATCTGCAAAGCGCCCGCCGGCTCAACGAGCAAGTGCACGCCGTCTTCGACGAAGGCCAAGTCTACCGCATTGACCACTACCTGGGCAAGGAGACCGTCCAGAACATCCTGACCCTGCGCTTCGCCAACGCCATCTTCGAGCCGATCTGGAACCGCAACTATGTGGATCACGTGCAGATTACCGTGGCCGAAAGCGTTGGCGTGGAGCACCGAGCCGGATACTACGACAAGGCCAGCGTGCTGCGGGACATGTTCCAGAACCACCTGCTGCAACTGCTGACGCTGACGGCGATGGAGCCGCCCGCTGTGTTCGATGCCGATGCCTTGCGGGACGAGAAGGTGAAGGTGCTGCGGGCCGTTCGCCCATCCGTGCAAAGCGTGCGGGCCCAATACCGCGGCTACCGTGCCGAGCCGGGTGTGGCTCAGGACTCGCAGACGCCGACCTACGCCGCACTCCAGGTGATGGTGGACAACTGGCGCTGGAGCGATGTGCCATTCTACCTACGTTCCGGCAAGTCGCTGGCGGCCAAGACCACCGAGATAGCCATCCAGTTCAAGCGTGTGCCGCACCTGCTGTTTCCTTCGGCTGGGCTCAGGACAGGCC
>CBDURC010000133.1:0-8530 GCA_965369635.1 uncultured Anaerolineales bacterium
ACTACATGCGATTGCGGGTGGACGACGAAGCGCTGGCCCAGGACCTCACGGCGGCCACGTTCGAGCGGGCCTTTGCCAAGCGGGGCCAGTTGCGCGACCCCGACGCCTTCGCCGCCTGGCTGTTTCGCATCGCCCGCAACGAGCTGGGCCAGCACTTCAGGCGGTGGAGCAGGAGCGGCGCCCACGTGTCATTGGAGGCTGCCCTGGGAGTGCCCGACGGCAATCCTTTGCCTGAAGAGCAGGCGGCCAAGCGCCAGGAACTGGCGGAGCTGCTAACGGCAGTAGCTGAGCTTTCGGAGCGAGAGCAAGAGATCATTCGCCTCAAGTTCGTGGCCGGGCTGACCAACCGGGCCATCGCCAAGGTGCTGAGGCTGAGCGAGAGCAACGTGGCGGTGGTCCTGTACCGGGCCATTCGGAAGTTGCGGGGCAGGTTGGGTGTGGGAGAGGTGAAGTGAGGGAGCGACAGGCGGCGTCGGCATTTTCCCAGGCGTTGGACAGAACGCTGGCAGGCGAGCAGGTTGCGATGACGGTGGGCGATGCCGCACTGTTGGGCGTGGCACAGCGGCTGGCGCGGCTGCCGGAGTTGCTGCCGCAGGTAGACCCAGCCTTCCAGCGGCGGGTGCTGGCGCGAGCCCCGCAGGCAGACTGGCGACCGAGGCGAGCCTGGCTTCGTTGGAGGGTTCTTGCTCCCGTGCTGGCGGCATTGCTCGTGCTGCTGGGTCTGGGGCTGTTCACCCCAGGTGGCTTGGCTGTCCTGGCCGGGCTGGCGGCTCGTTTCCACCTGGGCGGCTTCGCCGTGCAGGTCACACCGCAGCCGGCAAGCGGCGGTGAGAGCTTCGTCGTTGCCTCACACCAGCGGCTGGCCAGCGTGGAGGACGCTCAGTCGCTGGTGGACTACGATGTGCTGACACCACAGGTGCTGCCGTCAGGCTATGTGTTGCAGGATATCATTGCCGTCTCCTACGAGGGGATGCCGGTCTGGATCCCCCAGCCTTTCTACCTGGAGCTGGAGTACCGCGCCGAAGGCGATCCGGAACTTCATCACCTGACGCTGCGGGAGTTCGTGCTGGCAGTGAGGGAGGGCGAGTACGTGCGCCGCATCCGGCAGGTGGACTTCGCCTCACGGGACGTGAGCCAGGCCGAGGATCTGTTCGTGGGTGAGATGCCGGGAGTCCTCTTGACCATGACCACCGAACCGGGCCTGCCGCCCGTGCGCCGGCTGATCTGGCAGCAGGGTGAGGTGGTGTTGGAGATGCTCAGCCAGACCTTGAGCGTAGAAGAGATGCTGGCGATAGCGAGACAAATGACAAATGACCAATAGCCAAATTCCAATCCGAACAATCCTGGGAACTGCAATTTGGCGTTTTATAACTTACGGGTTATAATGTGACGCAGAACGACTCACAGCAGTGGAGTGTTGAGTTCTACGCTGACGCAATGGGGCGCATCAAGGTACTGGAATTCATCAACGGTCTGCCAGCTCAAGAACGGTCAGCGATCAAGAGATCTATCGAGTTGTTGCTAGAATTTGGCATTCAACTTCCTGCGCCCTACGTCAGGGCTATTGTTGGACACCGCAAGCTCTGGGAGTTGCGTGCCGGAAGCATCCGGTTGCTCTATTTCGCTCACACAGGAAGACGGTTTGTGAGTCTTCATGCCTTTCGCAAGAAGGGGCAAAAAACTCCACAGCGAGAGATCGCTGTTGCCGAGAGACGAAAGGCGGAGTTTCTGGAGAGGGTGGGTGACGAATGAGTACAAATGTGCGCTTTGAAGATTGGGCGGCTGAACAGATGAAGGACTCCGAGTTCCGGGAAGCTTACGAGGCACTGGAGCCAGCCTATCAGATCGCTCGTTTGCGTATCTTGCGCGGTCTAACCCAACAGCAGTTGGCCGAGAGAGTAGGCACTAAGCAGCCCAGTATCGCTCGGCTGGAGGGTGGTCGAAGTACACCCAGTTTGGATTTCCTGCGCCGGGTGGCTCAAGCTCTTGATGCCCGAGTAGAGGTTCGCGTCGTGCCCCGCGTGGCGGAGTGATGTCTCTGATCTTGATAACAATTCGGAGTGTAGATAACTTGCTGGAGATGCTGAGCCATACGCTGAGTGGAGAAGAGATGCTCCTCATCGCGGAGACAATATCCCAATACCCAATACCCAGTATCCAATATCCAATAGCCCAATCCCAAATGGAGTATTGATCTGATGGCGGTCTTGTCCTTCTGGTTCATCATCCAACTCTTCGCCCTGGCAGTGCTGCCGCTGGCTTGGCGGTTGTTCCGCGCTTTGCCGGAGCGGGGCTACGTCCTGGCCAAGCCGCTGGGGTTGCTGCTGGTCTCCTACGTCTTCTGGACTGGGTGCAGTGCCGGTTTCCTGCGCAACAGCGCCGGTGGCATTCTCTTCGCCTGGCTGCTGGTGGCCGCGCTTTCCGCTTGGCTGGGACGAGAGGGGCTGCGGCGGATTGAGAGCGATGGCTCGCTGCCCCTGCTGCGCTGGCTGCGGGAGAACTGGCGTCTTGTGCTGACCACGGAGTTGCTCTTCGCCCTGGCTCTGATCTTGTGGGCCTTCGTGCGCTCCCACGATCCGGGCATCAACAGCACCGAGAAGCCGATGGAGTTCGCCTTCCTCAACGGCATCCTGCGCAGCGAGATCTTCCCTCCTCTGGACCCTTGGCTTTCCGGCTTTGCCATCAGCTACTACTACTTTGGCTACGTGATGATGGCCGTGCTGACCCGGCTCTCAGGGGCGACGTCGGGCGTGGGGTTCATTGCTGCCTCGGCGACATGGTTTGCGTTGACGATGACGACGGCCTTCGGCATAACCTATGATCTGGTGGCTAAGGGAGGGGAGGCAAAAGAGGGAAAGGAAGGAAAGGAGGAAAAGGAGGTGGAGGCCTCCCTTGGCTCCCTCTTGTTCGGCTTCTTGGGCTCGCTGTTCGTGGCCGTGCTGGGAAATCTTGAGGGACTGTTTGAGCTTCTTCACGCCAAAGGTATCGGTGGCGAGGCTCTCTATAGCTGGCTGGACGTGAAGAACTTGGCCGGGGCACCGGCCAGCAACACCTGGTATCCAGGCGACAACTGGTGGTGGTGGCGCGCCTCGCGGGTCATCCACGACAAGAGCCTTTCGGGGGCCAGCCAGGAGGTTATTGACGAATTTCCCTTCTTCAGCTTCCTGCTGGGGGACCTGCATCCGCATGTGCTGGCGCTGCCGTTTGTGCTGCTGGTCATGGGCCTGGCGCTTAACTTGGTTCTGTCTCATAGATTCCAGGCTTCAGGTACCGGGTTTCAGCTTCGTGAGAGCGAATCATCCCTCTCCAACGGCCAATCTCTAATCTCCAAACTCCGATCTCTGATTCTCGACCTCTGGGTCAGTTTGATCAACACTATCCCGATGGGAAGAACGGGCCTGCTGCTCTACGGTCTCTGCCTGGGCGCTCTCGGTTTCCTCAACACCTGGGACGTCCTTCCCTACCTTTTCCTGACCATGCTGGCCTATGGCGTGGTGCGGGCGTGGCAGCGCGGCAGGGTGGACAACCGCGTTCTGGGCGAAGCTGTTGGCGTGGGGGCGTTGCTGGGCGTGCTGGGCGTTGTGCTCTACCTGCCCTTCTATCTCTCCTTCTCATCGCAGGCGGGGCAGGGGGGGCTGGTGTGGCCCAATCTCTACAATCCGACCCGCCTGGTGCAGTTCTTCCTGATGTTTGGGCACTTCCTGGTTGCAGTCATGTTCCTGCTGGGGCTGGCGACAGCGCGGTTAGGGGCCAAGCGAGTGCTGCGCGACGGATTGAGCTGGCTGCCTTGGACGGTGCTGCTGCCAGCGTTGCTGTTGGTGCTGACGGTCTTCCTGGCGCGAGTGTCGCCGCAAGGCCGCGCCTTCGTTGAGCGGTTGCTGTCCATGCCGGCGGTGCAGGCGGACGTGGGCGGGAGCGGTTTGCAGGAGATACTGCGGCAGATCGGCCTCCGTCGCCTGACGACGCCCGGCACCTATCTCCTGCTGGCCGCCTTGCTGGCCTGGGTGGTCGGCCTGTTGTCGGTAGGGGCGCTTGGCCGAACGTCCCTGCCCGGACGGCAGATTGAGGCCAAGGACGCTGCGGTGTGGCTATCGCCACCGCTCACTTTCGTCCTGCTGATGCTGATCACGGCTCTGCTGCTGACTTTCGGCGTGGAGTTTGCCTTTCTCAAGGACACCTTCAGCACGCGCATGAACACGGTGTTCAAGTTCTACTACCAGGCGTGGCTGCTGCTGGCCCTGGCCTCGGCCTATGCGGTGAGCGTGCTTTGCCGCAGCCGCGGCGCGGGGCGCACCATCGGACTGACGCTGGTTTCCCTGCTGGTGCTGGCGGGGATGGTCTATCCGGTGATGGCGGCCTACAGCAAGTCGAACCGCTTCGCCGGGCCGCGCACGCTCGATGGTTTCGCCTACGTCGAACAATACGCACCGGACGAGGCGGCAGCCATCGCCTGGCTGCAGGCGATGGAACCTACAGGAGCGGCGGTGGTGCTGGAAGCGCCGGGTGGCTCCTTCCGCGCCGAGCAGTCGCGGGTGTCATCGGCTACGGGGCTGCCTACACTGTTGGGTTGGGGCGGTCACGAACTGCAGTGGCGCGGCTCCTACGACGAGCCAGGGCGGAGGGAACCGGTCATCGAGAACATCTATCGCAGCGCGCCTCCGGCTGAGATCTTGACGCTGCTTGAGGAGTGGAACATCAAGTACGTCTTTGTCGGCCCCGCGGAGTACGCCAAGTACAACCTCACGCCGCAGATGCTGACCCGCTTTGATCGCACCATGGACAAGGTGTTCGAGCAGGGCAATGTGCGCATCTACCGAACGCGGTAGCGAAGGGGTATCAGGTATTGGATATCAGGTATTGGGGATTGGAGATGAGCAATTCTTCGGTGCATGAGCTTCGGGCCTCGGACCACGAACTCCGAGCGACAAGTTGGCTGACGCTGGAGCGGGCGGTGTACCTAAGCCTCGCTCTGGTGGCGGCCTGGCTGCGCTTCCTGCACCTGGGGATGCGTCCCTTGGGGCCGGAAGAGGCAGCGCAGGCTTGGGCAGCCTGGCGGCTGACGCAGGGGCAGGCGGTCATCGGCAGTGGCCATAGCCCACTATTGCTCAGCCTGCAGTATGTGACGTTCCTGATCACCGGCGCGGGCGATGCGCTGGCTCGGTTCTGGCCAGCGCTGGTGGGTAGCGGCATGGTGCTGCTGCCCTACGGACTGCGGCACCGCCTGAGTCGGCTCGGCGCGCTGGCCGCTTCCTTCGTGCTGGCCCTCTCGCCGACGATGGTCTTCTTCTCTCGGCACAGCAGCGGCTACATCCTCGTCGCCGCTGGAGCTCTGGCGCTGCTGGTGGCTCTAGTGCGCTGGCTCGATGGCGGTGCGCGCTGGCTGGTTGTCGTCGGAGCGGCTGCAGGAGCGATGCTCATTTCGGGGCCGGGGGCGTGGCTGATCGTATGGGTGTTCGCAGGGCTGGGGTTGTGGCTTGGGCGGGGACCTAGAAGCGGGAGACTAGACGTCCAAGATGCGCTGCTGGCGTTCGGGTTGACTGTCAGTTTGGGATCAACGACGGCGCTGTTGCACTGGCGGGGGTTGGGTTTTGCTGCCGATTTGCTTCCTGCCTGGCTGGGCAGCTTCGTCCCCCAGGCTGGGGGCTATCCTTGGTATTGGCCTGCGACGCGACTGCTTCTGGACGAGCCTCTGGCGCTGTTTGCCGGCCTTGCGGGCATCGTCTGGGTGCTGCGGCGAGGCGACAAGCTGACGATGGGCCTGGCGGTGTGGGCGGGGGCGGCGCTGCTGGTCACGACGGTAGCTGGCGGGCCGTATCCGGGCGATCTGTTGCTGGTCGTGCTGCCGCTGACGCTGCTGGCCGGACAGGCCGTCGCTGCCTTCCTGAACTGGCTGGCCGGAGGCTTCACCCTTGACCGAGAAGACGATGTCGTCTGGCGGCAGCGGAGACTGGAAATCGGATTGCTGCTAGGGGTCATACTGGTGCTGCTGGTGACGCTGGCCATTTGGCTGGCAGCATACAGCCGGGCGTACACGGGGGAGTACCTGTGGGTGGCGCTGGCGCCGGTGGGATTGCTGCTGGTAATCGTCGTCCTCAGTGGCTTCTGGGGTGGGTGGGCGGTGACGGGGCGGGCAGTAGGGGCGGCAGCGCTGCTGGTGCTCGTTCTGTTCAGCGTCAGCCTGGCCTGGGGATTGAGTCTCGACTTTGGCCCTGCCCAGCGCGGCGCGGTGGTGAAGGATGTGGGCGCCTACGGTCTGCGCAGTCTGCCCTCGACGCTAGAGATGCTCTCCTCCCAGCGGGCGGACGATCCCCACGAGCTGGAGGTGGACGTGGTGACAGAGGGGGAGCAGGATCGCCTGACTGCGCTGCTGGGCTGGGCGCTGCGAGACTTCGTGCAGTTGCGGTGGGTTGAGGACGGCGTGCCCGTTGATTCGGCCTCCGCGGTCGTGGCGACGGAATCGCTGGAACTGCCGCTGGGCGAGAGCTATGCAGGGCAGGATTTCCCGCTGATAGCCAAGTGGACGCCGCGAGGACTGAGCGGCAAGCCCCTGTGGCGCTGGCTGTTGTATCGGAAGGCTACCGCTGCGCCGCCGATGGAGAGTGTGGTGTTGTGGGTCAAGACAAGGGGGTTTTAGGCGTATGGAGAAGACGACAATCGAACGGCGAAGCATCCTCGATGCTCCTTTCAAGTTGCTGATCAAATGGGATTTGGAGAAAGCGGCCTATGTGGCGCTGATCGTCATCGCCGCCATTGCCCGCTTCTGGGACGTGGGGGAGCGGGCTCTGAGCCACGACGACAGCCTGCACGCGGTCTACTCCTGGAAGCTGTACGACGGCCAGGGGTATCAGCACGATCCGATGATGCACGGTCCCTTCCTATACCACATCGGCGCTCTGATGTACTTCCTGTTCGGGGCCAGCGACGCCACGTCCCGCTTTTCAGTGGCGTTGTTCGGTGTCATCGTCGTGGGCATGTGCTACGCGCTGCGGCGCTGGATCGGCAAGGTGGGCGCGCTGAGCGCGGCCGTTTTGCTCGCCATCTCGCCGGTGATGCTGCACTACTCCCGTCACCTTCGGCACGACGTGCTGATCGTCGTCTGGGAGTTGCTGCTGATCATCGCCTGTTTCCGCTACCTGGAAGACCGGCACCCTCGCTGGCTGTACATCGCGGCGGGAGCGCTCTCCCTGAGCTTCGCGACCAAAGAAGTGTCGTTCATCTACGGCGCCATCATTGGCAGCTTTCTCGCCGTGTGGACGCTGTGGCAATGGCTCGTGCAGAAGCGAAAGCTGCGCGATCTGCCCGCCTTCGACCTGACGGTGTTGCTGCTTACGCTTGCCATACCTCTCGCGTCGCCTTTCGTCATCAAGGCCTTCGGCTGGGATCCGCTGGACTACAGCTCGGCTGGAATCCTGCGCTCCGGCGTGGTCTGGCTTGTCATCCAGTTGATCGTTATCGCCATCGGCGTGTGGCTGATGGGCCGCCGCTGGGCCATCTCGGCCGGCGTGTTCTACGCCATCTTCGTCCTGCTGTTCACTACCTTCTTTACTAACGGCAAGGGCTTTGCCACAGGGATGGTCGGCAGCCTGGGCTATTGGATACAGCAGCAGGGGGTCGGGCGGGCGGGGCAGCCATGGTTCTACTACTTCCTCATCGTCGGCCTGTACGAGTTCCTGCCCTGTTTGCTCAGTTTAGTTGGGGTGGTGTACTATGCCGGCGGTAGGTTGGGGAAACGCCGATACGTTGTGAAAGGGAAGGAAAAGAGAGAAAGAACGGAAAGGGAGGGGGAAGGGACGGCGGTTCCGTTTGTGCCTTTCCTGATTTGGTGGTTCTTCTTGACCTGGATCGGCTACAGCTTGGCGGGTGAAAGGATGCCTTGGCTGATGGTGCACTTCGCCCTGCCCATGAGCATCCTGGGCGGCTGGCTGGCCGGGCGGGTGATCGAGAGCGCCGGCTGGCAGCGCATACGGGAGCAGGGTGCGCTCTGGCTGGCGTTGCTACTGCCGCTGTTGGTATTCGCTCTCGTCTCGCTCTACCGTACGCGGCCTTTCCAAGGGAACAGCGTCAATGCACTGAGCGATACCACGCAATGGATCTTTGCTTTGGTCATCGGTTTAGGGCTGGTCTACCTCATCTACCGCGTTGTGGCTTGCAGCAGCATCCGCACGGCGCTGCGCATTGGCTTCCTCACGTTGGTGACGTTGCTGGCGTTCTGGACGGTGAGCGTGACCTGGAGGGCCAACTACATCAACTTTGCCAAAGCGAACGAGATGCTCTTCTATGCTCATGGCTCGCAGGACATTAAGCTGGCGCTGGCGGAGATCGACGAGATTTCCCAACGCACGGTTGGGGACAAACAGATCAAGGTGGCCTACGACGATGAGTCGACCTGGCCGCTGGAATGGTACATGCGGGAGTATCCCAACGCGGTCTTCTACGGCGCTAATCCCACCCGCGAGGCGCTGGATGCCCCCGTAGTCATCGTCGGCTCCGGGAACGATGCCAAGGCCAAGCCCTATCTGGGCGACAAGTA
>CBDURC010000134.1:0-8361 GCA_965369635.1 uncultured Anaerolineales bacterium
GGTGCGAGGCTGGGGGTTCCGGGGGTGTCCCCCGTCTCAAGCGCCCAGAATCGACGAGCACCCGGGGTTGCCCAAGCCCTAGGTGCTCTATGAAAAAAGGAGGAGAAGAAGAGATTTACTCTTGTATGACATTCTACCACATCTCTTGCTAACGTGCTGGACGCCTACCCTACGCTTCCCCTACGTTCGCCTGGCGAGCGGTAGTTCGCTGAGTCGCCGTTTCACTCCTCTGGCCAGATGCGGCTGAAGGCCATCCATTGCTCGGGCCAGCGGCTTATGTAATGCTCCAACACGTCCAGACAGAGCCGCATGCCACTGAGCACATCGTCTTGGCCCTTCTGCAAGGTGATGGGCGCTTCGATGATCACTTGCACCTTCATCTCCTCGCTACGCACCAGGATTGCAGGAAGGATGGGCGCTCCGGTGCGCAGTGCGATGCGCACGTGACCATCCGGCATCGGCGCCGGACGGCCAAAGAACTCCACCTGGGTGCCGAATTCGGTGAAATTGCGGTCGGCGGCCAGGACGATCATCTCCCCGCGTTGGAGAGTCCGCAGCAAGTCACGCGCCGCGCGGCCCAAAGGAATTGTACGATAACCGCTCCGTTCTCGCCGCGACAAGAAGAACTCCTCCACACGCGGCGCCTCATGAGTTAGGGCCACACTGGTAATGGGGATCCCCCGCCTGGCGATCCAGGCACCGCCGGCCTCCCAGGGTCCCATGTGGGCGATCATCAGAATGCCGCCGCGACCGGCTGCCATGGCCTCGTGCAGATACTCCTCGCCAGTGACCGAAACAATGAGCTCATCCAACTCTCCGTCCAGCAGGCGGGGCAGGCGAAAGAAGTCCACCATGCCGTAGGCGAAATGATCGAAGCCTGCACGCGCCGTCCGCCGCACCGCCGCTTCATCTGCATCGGGACCGAGCACCTGACGCAGGTTGGCCAGCAGTGTGGCCCGCGAGCGCCGATGGATGATCCAGTAGAGCCAGGCCATCCTTTCCGCCAAGCGATAGGCGCGCTCCATCGGAACACGCACCGCTATCGCTTCGCCCAGCCTGTAGAAAAGGTATCCGAGGTAGTTTAGCATGTGGTCCCCACTCAGAAGCAAGAGCGATTCAGTTCTCGCCCTGCCATTTTCTCACCTGCAAGCGGAATCCGTCGCGGTCCATCACCTCCACTCGCTCGCCCGCAGCCACCTGCCCGTCCTCAGCGGTTGCGTTCCACCACTCCCCCTGCACGAAGACGGTCCCGTGGGGAGCCAGCGCCGTACGCGCCTCGCCAACCTGCCCCACCAGTCCCTCGCCGCCCGTGACCGCAGGCATACGCAGCGCGACCACAGCCTTGGCCATGGCGAAGAAGAAAAAGGCCCCTGTGGCTAGCCCCACGCCAATCACCAGTGGCAGGGAGACCCGGAAATACGGACTATTGAAGAGTATCAAGGTGCCGAAGATAAAGGAGACGATGCCCCCCAGCGTTAGCGCCCCATGGGTCGGCGCTTTGATGTCCATGATGAAGAGAACAAACGCCAGGCCGATGAAGAACAGACCGCTGTAGTTGACAGGCAGCACCCCCAGCGCGTAGAGCGCCAACAGCAGACAGACAACTCCCACGATACCGGCTACATAGCCCCCCGGGCTCGAAAGCTCGAACAGCAGAGCGTTGAGCCCCAGAGTCAAGAGAATGAAGGCGATGTTGGGATTGAGAATGGTGTTCATGAACTGCTCGAAGGGATTCAGCAAGAGGTGCTCGACAGGTGCGCCGGCCGTGCTCAGCGTGCGCTTCTCCCCGCCAACCTGCACCTCGAAGCCGTCGAGCTGCCGCAATAGGTCATCCACATCATCGGCGATAAAGTCAATGACGCCCAGTTCAAGGGCCTCCTGTGCCGTGGCGGCGGCCGCTTCCTCCACTGCCTTGACCGCCCACTCCGCCGCTTTCTCCCCCCGCCGCTCGGCCAGGTTCTTGATGTCGGCTACCATGATGTTGGTGGCTTTCTTCATCATCGTCTCTGGCAAGTCTTGCCCTTCACCGGTCACGGGTGCAGCCGCGCCGATGCTGCTGCCGGGAGCCATGGCTGCCACGTGAGCCGCCAGAGTGATAAAGGTCCCTGCCGAGCCAGCGTGCGCCCGCGCCGGCGCCACGTAGACAACGATGGGCACCCGCGCCTGGATCATGCGCTGGCTGATCTCCTGGGTGATGTCAGACGATCCGCCTGGTGTGTCCAACTGCAGGATCAGCGCCTCGGTGTCACGTGCCTCCGCCGTCCGTATGCCTCGCTCGACATAACTGTCCAAGATAGGCGTCACCGCACCCTCGAACGTGAGCACCACCACCGGGCCGCGCTCCAGCCCGCTGACTCCCGACGCCAGCGCTGCTAGCACCAGCAGCAGGTAGACACCGATTCGCGCACCTTTCCAACGGTTCACCAGCCTAGCCTTCTCAGTCATCGAACCTCACTTCATGCTACCATCCACTCTAATTATACCTCACATCGCCGCCCGGGCAAAGAAAAAGCTCCCGACCAGCTTAGCGATCAAGAGCTTCACAACGCAGGCTCACGCCGCCAGGGCAATCCTAGCAAAGGTGCCGCGTTGCCGCCCAGGATCTTCTCCATGTACACAGTAGGCCCATTCGATCAGCGAGGGCTGGATGGTCTCGTAGGGCGCAAGGTGGGTGTGGAAATCCACCACGGAGCCCATGCTCATCTCTCATCTCGGTAGATGCGCACGCTCCGGCTCGGCTCGCGACCATAGCTATGCGAAACCAACTTCGCCTGTCGCGCCATCTCATGCTGCTGACGCCGGATGAAGGATGGCCGCGGCTGAAGATCCACCGCTTCCGTACCCGCCAGCACGCGGCGTATGGCCTCCTCCATCTCCCGCATGGCATCGGCAAAGGGATCCTCAGGCTCAACAGTGAGTCCCATGATGTCAGCCAGACAGTCTTCCATCTGCCGCACGGTGTTGGAACGCAGCACGTAGACCGGAACTCCCCGATCTTCCGCCTGGCTGATGGGGCGCGGCCGCCGGCGATAGTAGTTCTTCAGCGTCATAACCAGGCTGGCCGCCTTGACCTTGTCTACAACTTCCAGCGGTATCTGCAAGTTCTGAGCCGCTTGCTGCAGCTTGTTCCTGCCGATGCCGTAGGGATAGATCTGCAACGCTCGATCCGGTGTCATCTGCGGCACAGCGGCGCGGCGTTTGGCCTCCGGCAGTGGCAGTTTGACGGCAGGAGCAGCCTCGATCTGCACACTCCCCTTGTCATCGCGGTAGCGCAGTTCTGGGCTCAGCGGCCGGCCCCGCAGCAGCCCATCCACGGCCGCTGACACGTCGTGATGCACCGCCAGCCGTTGGCGGTCCTGGATCTCCACCACCACGTCAAAGGTGGGAGGTGCGCGGCGCTCCAGCACCGTCTTCTGCGTCCCTCGCCGCCGCGCCTCCTCGTCGCTCAGGGTCACGCTCTCGATACCCCCTACCAGGTCAGCCAGGGTGGGGTTCATCAGCAGGTTGTCCAACGTGTTGCCGTGGGCGGTGCCGATGAGCTGCACCCCCCGCTCGGCGATGGTGCGGGCCGCCGCCGCCTCCAGTTCCCGCCCGATCTCATCGATGATGATGACCTCCGGCATGTGGTTTTCCACTGCCTCGATCATCACCTGATGTTGCAGCGCTGGGGTGGGCACTTGCATGCGCCGCGCTTTGCCGATAGCGGGGTGGGGGATATCGCCATCGCCGCCGATCTCGTTGGACGTATCCACGACCACCACTCGGTCTCGCTCACCCAGGATACGGGCCGCTTCTCGCAGCAGAGTCGTCTTGCCCACGCCGGGCCGCCCCAGCAACAGGATGTTTTTGCCCGACTCTATGATGTCCTGAACAATGTCAACGACGCCGTACACCGCCCGCCCCACTCGGCAGGTCAGCCCAACGATGTACCCGCGCCGGCTGCGAATGCAGGAAATCCGGTGCAGCGTGCGCTCGATGCCTGCCCGATTATCGGTGGTGAACTCTCCGATGCGTTGGACAACGTGATCCAACTCCTCCCGGGTAACCTCCTGGTCGCTCAGAGTCACCTCGTGAGCGACAAAACGAGCTGCGGGGAGGCGGCCCAGGTCGAGGACCACCTCCAGCAGTTCGTCGCTGCGATTGGCTTGCCGCACTGCCTGTTCGAGATGCGGCGGCAAGACGGCCAGCAGGGCATCCAGATCGTCAGTAATACGTTGTTGCATATTGTGTCCGTCGTTCCTTTTTTCGTTCCTTTCGTGTCCTTAATTTCCGTGATCAGTGATTGACGATCAGGAGTCAGTGAGGCGTCCTGATCGCTGGCCACCGATCACTCCATGCCGCTGGGCACCGCGCCAGGCACCGAGGGCTTTGGCTGGGCCTCTAGTGCGGGCCAGGCGCGCCGCACCGGCTCCCTGGCCCGCACTACTGTGTGTTTGACCAAGCAGGACCAGGTAGCGGCAGGGTGGAAGCCATGCTCGGCTAACGGTGCACGCACCCCGCTCTGATACTCTCGTATCAGACAATACGCCGGCCGCCGCGGGTAGGCTGCCAAAGCCGCTAGACCCCGCTCCAGGAGTGCCAACACCTCGGTATCCTCATGAAAATCCCCACACAGCCTCAAACAATGACCAGACCATCCGGTCTCCACTAGCACTAGGCCGGCAATCTCCCGCTCTCGCACCAGCGCCATTCGCTCCCAGCGCCCAGGAGCCCACCATGTCAGTGGGGGGGCGCCCGCTCGGCTCGCCCCTCCCCCCTCCGCCTGTTGCACCCGGCGAGGCGTGACGGCTGCGTGGAGCTTCTGCAACGCCCAACTGTCCACAGAGGTCAGAGGGCGGACCTGGTGTGATCTTGGTGCGACAGCGATTCCGGTGGACTGCTCCAGGCAGTACGCCTCCTCCCGCGTATAGGGAACGAAGCCCACCTGGCGGAACAGCGAGAGCGTCTCCTCAGCGTCCTCCAAGACGCTGACAAACAGCCGCTGCACCTGCCACTCGCCCGCCTGTTGGACGCAGTGAAACAGCAGGCGACGCCAGAGGGCCGCGATCTCCTCGTTGCCCTCCAAGGTCGGAGCCAGAAAAACGATGTCCACCTCCGGACGGCCTGGCCGCGGCCGCGTTTGGATGATGCCTCCCCCAGCCACCTTGGAGACATAAGTCGCTGAGCCACCGCTCCACCAACGAAGTGGCGCGCTCAGCGCAGCCCACGCAGACGGCTCGTAGCCGATCAGAGCGTGGCGCGGGTCAAGCCACACGCCCTGCCGCTGCAGGCGGTATATCAGGAAGAGATCACTCAGCCTAAAGGGACGGATCATGCCTGTCGAGACCTGTTCGCAGTAAGGCGGGTTTCTAGCCCCAATACGGTTCAGATAAGCCGTTCAGAGGCAGTTGCACTGCCGAGGTCGGGAGTTCAACTCCCTCCTGACTGAACTGTATTGCTTCTAGCCCGCCATCCAATGCCGTTCGCCAAAGGTCTCTGTACCGAGGCGAACGGTGGGCAGATAAGGAAATCCACCCCCACAGTCCTACCCAACGCATTATAGGCTGCAATGCCATCCGGTGCAAATGACAGATTGGGGCAACCGTGCATGAATGAAGTTACTGCTACTCGCCGAAGACCTCGGCGGTGAACGTGGAGAGGTAGGTATCGTCTTCTTGCCAGGCGTCTTCGGGTAGCCCCGCCTTTCGGCACACCGCTCGCAGGAATTCCTCTCGATCCCATCCCTCGTCCACCGCGACCTGGGGCAGCAACACGCCCCGCTGATCTCCATTGGCGATGAGCAGGCCATGCACACCCACCTCGATGTCGTTCAGGTCATGCACTTCCTGTAGCGGTGTGAGGGCGGAGATCTCAATCTCGATCTCCGGAAGCTCCTCCGCTTTCAGCGGCGAGAAGCGCCGGTCGGCCAGCGCTGCCGAGAGAACTGCCCACTGCACCGACAGGTAGAGCGGGCGCTGCCCCACCAGTTCGCCGATGCAGCCGCGCAGTTCGCCCTCCTTCTCCAGGGTGACAAACGCACCCCGCTCTTGCCATAGCCCCGGCTTGGTTGGTTGAACGATGGGGGCATCGCCCACAGTGAGGAAGCGCTCCAGCGTGTCGCGGGCCAGCTTGAGCAGTGCTTCCCGTTCCTCGGCGTTGAGCGGCGCGATGGGCAGAAGCTCGCGGGGCTTCTCCCATGACCGCTGCCCCACCGGTGACTCATCTCCCTTCCAGAACATCACCGCACCGTAGCCTACCACCTGGTCTCGTTCAGCGAAGGGAGTATCGCCCGAATTAGCATAGCGCAGCAGCATGGCGCGGTTAGCTCCCAGCGTCCGGGCAGCCATCATCGCTGCCACGATGGGCCCTTCACCGCAGGAACAGGTGGCCAGGTTGGGGATGTTTTGGGCCATCATCTCGTCGCGGGCGGCGGTGAACCGCTCCGGATCCAGGCTGACGATGGCCTGCAGGATGGCCGTATCGGAGCGCACGGCATCGTCGTAGGCCGGGTAGTGGGAAAGGTCGGCGCTGGCGACGATGAGCGATCGCTTGTCGGAAAGCTCCTTTGCCAGAGCCTCGGCCAGGGCACGATAGTTCTCCGGAGATGGATCGCCGATGACCACAGGCACGAAGCGCAACTCCTCGCCGTAGATACGCTGCAGAAACGGCACCTGCACCTCCACCGAATGCTCTTGCCGGTGCACATCGCGGTCGAAGACGATACGCTCGTTGGCGGCAAGAAGTGCGGCAGCCAGTTCCTCATCCACGCGCGCCGTCCCCAACGGCGTCTCGAAGGCTCCCTCTGCCCATACCGATACCTGCCGGAAGCCCGGGTCGCGGTGGTTCACACCCACCACGACGATGGCTTCATACTCTGTCCCTTCGATCTGTTTGTATGCCTGGGCCGCCACGTGGCCCGAGAAGACCTGTCCGGCGTGGGGCACGATGAGGACCATGGGCGCAGGGCAGCCCTCTACTGCCTCTGCTTCGGCCAACAGCGCGTCTACCTGCGCTGCCAGTGTCTGCGGGTCGTCGGTGTAGAAGCTGCCAGCAACGGCTGGCCTGCGCACTTCACCGGGAGGGCGTGGGGGCGCGCTACTCGTCGGCGTGGCCGCGACCGAGGCCTCCGCCGTGGGCGCGGGAGCGCGCTCAGTTGGTGCGCACGCCGTCAGCAGGACGCCGATGAGCACTGCACAGAGGACTATCTTCCATCGTGGTTTCATCCCCCCCTCCACACTTCCTCCGCCGACATTGCCAGCTCCACCACTACTCCCCTGCTACCACCATCTCCCCGAAGCGGATCGCCTCCGGCCCCTGGTATTCGCCCAGGAAGACCGTTTCCCGCGAGTAGGCGGCGTTGGCGAACGCGTCGTAGAGGTTGGTGCTGAGCGCCCCGCCCTTTATGGGCGTCACCCTGTCGCCATCCAGCGCGTAGCCGAGGCGAATCTCCGCCACCACGTCGCCGGTTACCATGTTGGGCGTCACGTCGGAGAAGGCCACGATGTGAATCAGCGGGCCATCGGCCAGCAGCTCGGCCAGAGGGGTGGCGCCCGGCGGGATGATCAGGTTACCGAAGGATCCGGTGGGCTTGATGCCCAGGTACTCGGCGTAGCGCTGCTCGGCCCAGAAGCGTTGCAGCACACTGTCCTCAATGATGGAGGTATCCTGCCCTGGCAGCCCCTCGCCATCGAAGGGTACGCTGCGCAGCCCGAAGGGCAACAGCGCATCGCTGCGTAGGGTGAGCGGCTCGCCCTTCACCTCCCGCGAGCCGAACACGTTCTCCCCCACCTCCAACTGGGTGAACTTCTGGAACTTGCTCTGGGCCGCGGTCTGGAAGCGGAAGAAGGCCAGCATCTCCAGCAGGGCCTCGCGGCTGATGACCACTGGGCCGGTGTGTTTGGAAGGGACAGAGGCTTGCAGCGCATGCCGCGCCTGGGTGGCCTTGCGAGCCACCAGCGCGGGGATGTCGAAATCGGCCGCCCGGCGACGCCGTAGGGCGATGTGCACCTCCGATTCCTTCCCTCCGTCGCTGGAGATGATGACGAAGTCGAACAGCGCCTGGCTGCTCTGCACCGCGGCCTGGATGCCGCGGCTGTTGCGCAATTCGCTCTCTCCGATGTCCAGGAAGAACTCGGCGCTGGAGAGGCGTACCTGTGGCTCCACGCTCGCGGCGGCGATCAACTGCCCGCGCAGTTCGTCGAGCACCGCCTGCGGCTCATCCCTCAGGCGGGTGTCGAGCACTTCCACCACCGGATACTCCGCCGGGCTGGGCAGGCCGAAAGGTGGGTTGCTGACCAGCCCAGCCACGAAAGTCGCCTCCTCCAGCTTGCGGGCGATGGCAGCCTCACCATCCTGCGGATGCACGATGAACGTCGCCTCGCC
>CBDURC010000135.1:0-8329 GCA_965369635.1 uncultured Anaerolineales bacterium
TGTCTCTGAAGCTCCTGAGAATAGGTTAGCTGAATCTCGCCTTGCTACCTGATGTCCCTAGCGATCATCTCTTCAAGAATGTCGTAAATCGAGCATCTCGACTTTGGCCGTTTTCCAGTGAGTAGGAATTGGGGCAGCATGGATGAACAACGTTGCCTGCTGTCCTGTTGCGTCTAGGCAGGGAACCACCCGCCGGTTGGCAGGCAGCGAGGCAGTAACTCGACGACCCGCTCGATCAGCTGATCTTCCGGCTGTGGTGTTGGCTCTAGCTTCCTGTCGACCGCGGCCAGTGTGATGGCACTTCGCCCTCCTCTGTGCTTATCCCAGTGGCTCACTCTCTGGTTCCGCTGATACTGACGGCTTGTTGTGCGGATGGTGTTGGTCCTCTAGCATGACTTCCGTACGCGGCCACAGAAAATGCGCAATTGAACCGTGACAGCGGCAAACCGCTCACGCGCAGCTGCATTTCTGCCCCGAAAACTGGCATGAATCGCCCACGACAGGCGGGTTTCGATGGTGGAAGCGCTCACAATCTTCGGCGCCGTGTCTAATTGTGCAATTGCTTTGCTTGTGGTCAAAGGTCATGCTAGTGTTTCGAGCACCTGCTGACGGCGGCTCTCAGCGCGCATGTGATGTCTATGTTCGTAGCATGCCGCTGTAAAGAGGTAGAACGGCTGATCGCGCATAAGGTGCGGTGGTGAGTGCGGAGGGAAGCCTCGGGACAGGCGTTGCTGTACTAACTCGGCACGTTGTTGCGGCGTGAGTCTCCGATACTCGTACATGATCCTCACTAGCGCGCTGAAGCGCGCACTACGAACCTTGAGTTGTCATAGGGCAAACTCGGCCACCAGGAAGGTGTGATCCGATGGCCGCTCCGCCTGGCGCGCCTCCACGTCAATCCAGGAGCGTGTGGCCTTGCGGGCCAGCGGTTCGGTGGTCCAGATGTGATCCACCCGCCAGCCCAGACCGCGCTTCAGTGCCTCCCGCGCGCGGTAGTCCCAGAAGGTATACTGTCCAGGCTCGTCGGGATGGTGCAGCCGGAAGACGTCCACGAAGCCCCACTCCCGCACTCGCTCCAGGGCAGCGCGGGCCTCAGGATGGAAGTCCACGTGGTTCTTCAGCCGCTTGGGATTGTGCACGTCCAACGGTTCGGGAGCAACATTGAAGTCGCCCATCCACAGGAGCGGTTCTTGCGGCGAATAGTGTTTCTCAAGGAGCGCCCGCAGCCGGGCCAGCCACTCCAGCTTGTATCGAAAATGAAGGGAATCGAGAGAGCGCCCTTGAGGAACGTAGGTGTTGACTACGGGGATGCCCCTGATCACCGCCCGAATGAGGCGCGCTTCGTCCGATTTGCCCTCTCCCGAGCCTGCCGAAGGGCCGCCATCATCGAGGCCGAAGGCGACTTCCAGCGGCTTCTCCTGGCTTACGATAGCCACCCCAGCGTGGGCCTTCCGCCCGCGGAAGACCACGTGGTATCCGGCTTCGCGGAAGGGCTCCTCAGGGAAGTCCTTGTCCTGCACCTTCGTCTCCTGCAGGCAGAGGATATCAGGAGCCTCGCGGCGCAGCCAATCCAACACCAGTTCCAGCCGGGCGCGGACGGAGTTGACGTTGTACGTGGCCACCTTCAGCACGGCGTCGGGCATCTTGCCTCTCTTCATCAACGGTCGATTGGGAACGCCTGGCGCTTGTCCGCAAGACCACCGGGTGCCGCAGCTTGCTGCGGATTTCAGCAAGCTGAAGCGTCCATCACAGAACCCTCAGAAAGGATCTTTGTGACACTCAGCTCAGAAGGCCAGGAGGATCTCTTTCAACTTCTCGGTGATGGCAAGTCCATCTTCGAAGGGCCGCTGCCACATGTTGCGGCCAAAGATCAACCCGGTGGCCCCCGCCTCCATGCACAGGCGGGCCTTCAGCAGCAGGTCCTCATCGCCCATCTTACTGCCGCCGGAGAACAGGACCATCGTCTTGCCCGCCGAGGCGACGACCTTTTCCACCGCCAGAAGGTAGGCCTCGTTCTCATCCAGGTCCTTCCATTGCTCGTAGAGCTTGCAGTAGGCCGCCGGGCTGTCGGCGTTGCCTTGATCTCGGAACTTGGGCACGTTGAGCTTGACGATATCGGCGCCCAACTCATCGGCCAGACGCGCTGCGTAATCCACAGCATAGATGCTGTCTCGGCCGCCCTTATCCCCTATCGCCGCGCCGCGGGGGTAAGACCAGATGATGAGCGGCATGCCGTAGCGGTCGCATTCCTCCCGCACCTTGCCTAACTGGATGAAGTCCCGATCCTGCGCCGGCGAGCCCACGTAGAGTGTGTAGCCCACCGCATCGGCCCCCAGCCGCACGGCATCCTCCACGCTGGCTTCGATGGCCGAGAAGGCCTCGGCGGCGGAGGGGATGCTGGTTTTGCCGTTGAGTTTGAGGACCAGGGGCACCGCGCCCGCGTAACCCTTCATGTACTTCTGCGCCAGTCCGACGTGGAAGACGATGCCGGAGTAGCCTCCCTCCTTGGCCAGTCGGCATTGATAGTCCGGATCACCGCTGGGTGGGTTGGGGAAGAAGTCAACGGGGCCGTGTTCCATGCCCTGGTCAATGGGCAGGAGCAAAAGCGTGCCATTGCCTGGGCCGTGCTCGTAGAGCAGCCGATGCAAGCGCGTCCGCTTGCCCAGACTGAGGTCTAGTTCGTCCAAAGCTGGTCTCTCTATCACTGTTGTCTCCTGGGTGGTCTGCCTGTGAACTGTTGTCTGTGATGGTTGGCTGAATATGACAACGAATACGGAGGATTGATCCAATGAGCTGCGTCCAGATTCGTTGAATCCTTCAAATCCGACCTCATCTGTGGTCAACGTCAAATCAACAACACTCAAGAGGAGGACCTTCGTCTTCTGAAAACGTGGAACAGATGCCTCGTTACTCGGTGCCCGTCACTCGTTACCCGTTGCCGGTCGCCTCCCCCCTACCCCGGATAACTCTCGAACAGTCGTCCCCAAGGACTCTCCCGCTTCCACTGCTGGGTTACCTTACGTCCTTTGAGGGGGTACCAGACCCGGTCGTGGTAGGTCTCGCTGGCAAAGATGAATACCTTGACGATAGGTGTGTGGAACAGGAGCTTCTGGAAGACCTTGAGCGGCGAGCGCCAGAGCAGCATGCCCGTGCCGGTGCCCAGGTTGGCGCTCACGGTGAAACCCCATCGTTCATCGGCCAGTTCCGGCATGCCCACGACCTCCACCTCCCGCGGGTTTCCCTGGCCCAGCCCCCGTTCGGTCGCATGGGCGATGTAGGGGATATTCATGGGCTCGAAGCCCATCATTCTCGCCGCCACGGCGTCAATGGCTACCTGATCGGCCGAGGCCAGGATGACGTCCTTCTGGTGGGGAATCATCGTGCGCGGCCCCGCGCCGCTGCCGGCCGTGGTGCCGTCCATGGTGGCGAAGATGCCCGTGTGGATCTCCTTCTGGATGGCTAGCAGATCCACCAGCGTGTCGTGAATCCAGGTGTGGGTGTAGTGGCGATTGACGTTGAGCAAGCCGCCGAAAGCGTTCTTCATCGCCCCGGTGGTGACGGTGTAGGTGTGGGCCTTGACCGTGGGCAGGTGGACGATGTTCTTGCCCACGAAGTAGTCGGGAACGTAAATGCCGTCGGGGAAGATCGTGTTCAGCACGGCCATTTTAGCCTGGGGCCGATACTCGATCCAGGCCATATCCTCCGGCTTGAAGTTGTACTTCTTGGGGACGCCATGCTTCGCCAACACCGGGCCAAACTTGTTGTACCGGTCGCCCAGGTCGGCGATGGTCACCACCGTGCGGTTGTGCACGTCCACCAGGTCGCTGAAGCCGCTGTCCCGCAGCGCCAGGATGGTTCCTTCCAACTGCCAGGGAGTAGTGTTGGCGCTGGGGTAAAGCAGGTGCCAACTGATGTTGTCCTTGAGAATGGTGGTCGCCGATGGGTCCAGTGCCTCCCGCATCCCAGCTAGCTCACACAGGCGCTGATAGTCGTCCAGTACGGTATCTGGTGTGGTTCTCAGAATCGCTACTTTCGGCTTGGTCATGTCTTGCTCCTATCTGGACAGCCTGATTGGGTGAGTGTTCTCATCTGCCCGATTATACTGCCCCCGGCCGAAAAGTCAAACCATCGAATGATACGATCTGCAATTAGAGAACATTCTCGGGATGCTCACATTTGGCGAGGGGCCGTTTGTCAGTATAATGGCATTGTGCTATGAGGAAGCTGCTTCAGAGCCGAGGCGGTCCGGACTGCCTCTCGCTCGCCGAGCGGCTTCTTATTGTTTTAAAGGGGGAGGAACGAAAATGGCTACTGATGTATTGCATGGACTGACACTGGCTTTCATCGGCAGTGGGACGATGGCTGAGGCGATGATCCAGGCGCTGCTGCGCGCCGGCGAAGTGACTCCAGAGCAGATCGTCGCTAGCGGGCCACGTCCTGAGCGGGGCGCGAAACTGCGAGACCGGCACGGTGTGCGTGTCGCCACCGATAACGTTGCCGCTGCCAGTGAGGCGGATATCGTGATCCTCTCGGTCAAGCCCCAGGTGCTGCCCCCTGTGCTGGCCGAGCTGCGCTGCCACATTCAGCCCACGGCGCTCGTGCTTTCTATCGTTGCGGGCATGCCCATGGCTGTCATTCGCGCCGGGCTCGACCATGCCGCCGTCGTGCGCACCATGCCCAACACGCCAGCTCAGATCGGGGAGGGCATGACCGTCTGGACCGCTGCGCCAGCGGTGAGCGAGCCGCAGCGCGCCCAAGCGCGAGCTATCCTGCGGACGATGGGGCCGGAGATGCACGTCACCCACGAGGACGCGCTGAATATGGCTACCGCCGTCAGCGGCACCGGTCCCACCTATGTCTTTCTGCTCATGGAAGCGCTGGTGGACGCGGCAGTGCACCTGGGCTTCTCCCGCCGCCAGGCGCGCCTGCTGGTCATCCAGACGGTGCTCGGCTCCGCCCGGTTCGCTCAGGAGTCCGACCTCCACCTGGCGCAACTGCGCAACCAGGTCACTTCCCCTGGCGGCACCAGCGCCGAGGCGATCTACCAGTTGGAGAAGGGGGGACTGCGTACGATACTGTCCAAGGCCATCTGGGCAGCCTACAGGAAATCGCGCCTGTTGGGCGAACGAGTCCAGCAGCCCATGGATGGTCCGTTGAAGGTCAATGGTGAGGGAGGCTAGGGCTGTTGGGAGGTGCCCGTCTCCTTGTCAGCCCGCGCTTTTTGCATGGATGCGGCTCATCAGCGGCTTCACAGCTAGACTCAGCAGATAGGCAAAGCCCGCGACCAGAATGATGGTTGCGCCAGAGGTAAGGTTTAGGAAGTAGGAGAGCCACAACCCGGTTGTGGTGAAGAGCACGCCCAGTATGCTGGCTAGCACCATCATCCGCTTCATGTCCCTCACGAATTGCCCGCTGATGGCCGCTGGCATCGTCAGCAAGGCGATGACCATGATCAACCCCACCACTCGCATCATCATCACCACCGTGAGTGCGATCAGGCACAGCAGCAGCATGTGAATCGCATCTACCGGCACGTTTTCCACGGTGGCAAAGGTCTCGTCGAAGGAGATCGCCAGCAGTTCTTTGTAGAACAGCGCCACCAGCGTTATGATGAAAAGATCGAGGGCCAACATCATCAACAGGTCGCCGCTGGGCACGGCCAGGATGCTGCCGAAGAGATAACTCATCAGGTCCGCCTTGTAGCCCTCCGTTAGGTCCACCAGAATGATGCCCAGGGCCATGCCAATGGCCCACATCACGCCGATGATGGTATCCGCTCGCTGTCGGGTCCTGCGTTGCACCGCGCCCATTCCCACTGCTGCCGCCACACTGAAAACGATCGCTCCCAGGACCGGATCGAACTTGAAGAAGTACCCCAGGCCAATGCCACCGTAGGCCGCGTGGGCGATGCCGCCGCTGACAAAAACGATGCGGTTGATGACGACGAGCGTGCCGATGATGCCGCAGGCGATGCTGACCAGCACACCGGCCAGCAGGGCGTTGCGCATGAAGCCGAATTGCAGCGCCTCGATCATTGCCGCACCTCCTCCACTTGCGGTGAGCCCGGTCGAACCACGGTGTGTTCTTGGAAGACGCGGTGGGGGACACCGTGAGCAATCAGGTCAATGGGGCACTGATACGCAGCCTCCAGCATGTCCGGTGTGAGTTGCCTTTCGTCATGGTAGAACAGCCAGCGGTTGAGGCAGCCTACTGTCTTCACGTACGTGGACACAGCGCTCACATCGTGCGAGACCATCAAGATGGTGACATGGTCGTTCAGGCGGCCCAGCAGTTCGTAGATGCTGGTGCTCACCAGGGGGTCAACGCTGGCCATAGGCTCATCCAGGAGCAGGATCTTGGGCTCCGTGGCCAGCGCGCGGGCAATGTAGACTCGCTGCCGCTGCCCGCCTGAAAGCACACCGATGGGCTGGTGGCGCAGGTTCAGCATCTCCACGCTGCGCAATGCCCCCGCAACGACGTCGTTGTCCTCAGCCGTGTAGCGCTGCAGCAGACCCCGCTTCGCCAGTCGCCCCATCCGGACGACGTCCCACACGGTGATGGGGAAGTCGCGATCAAAATCGACCGACTGCGGTACATACCCAATGTGCCTCCGCCCTTCCTTGACGCTCCTGCCCATAATGTGCACCTGGCCCCGCATGGGCGGGAGCAGCCCCAGCAGCACCTTGAGCAGCGTCGTCTTGCCGCCCCCATTCGGGCCGATCAGCCCGATGAAGTCCAGTTCCCTGACGGTGAGGGTGACGTCTTCCAGTACGGCTTCATGCTCGTACCCTGCCCAGAGGTGCTGGACGGAAATCACCTCTCGTGCCGTCTCTGTCGTTTCCTTGCGATGCATTTCCTCTCCCCTTACTTGCCTAGCACTCCCGCGAACGTATCGGCAACCCGGCGCAGGTTGTCCAACCAGTCGGGCTCCAAGGGGCTGATGAGCAATACCTCGCCGCCGATCTCCTTGGCGATGGTCTCCGCAGCCCTGGTGCTGAACTCTGGCTGCGCGAAGATCACCCTGATCTCCTCTCCCCGGGCACCCTCAATGAGCGCCGCCATCTCTGCCGCGCTGGGCTCCTGCCCGCCAATCTCCACGGGAATCATCTCCAAGCCGAAATCGCGGGCAAAGTAGCCCCACGCTGGATGGAAGACCATGAATTTGCGGCTGTCCAGTTCCTCTAACGTTTCTCGAATGGCATCGTCCAGCGCCTCAATGTCCGCCAGGAAGCCTTCCAGGTTTGACTGGTACGCATCTTGGTGCGCGGGGTCGAGCTGCGCCAGTGCCTCGTAGATCGTTTGCGACTGGATTCTGACCAGCGAAGGCGAAAGCCAGATGTGTGGGTCGGGGTTTTCGGGCTCGCCCTCATGGCCTTCCTCTCCTCCACCTTCCTCCCCGTGCTGGTGTGCGGTCATCGGCATCCGCTCGATCCCCTCTGTAGTGTCTACCATCAGCATCTCGCTGTTGACCGAGGCGATCTTATCGAGCCAGGCGCTCTCGAAGGGCACTCCGATGCTGACGTAGGCGGCTGCCTGGCTCAGCGCCTGGAACTGCTCCGGCTTGGGTTCGTAGGTCGCCGGACTGGCCCCGGGCTCCACCATCACATTCACGGTCACATGCTCGCCGCCGATGCGTTCCAGTAGGTACTTCTGCGGAACGATGCTCACGGTGATATGCAGCAGGTCGGTAGGCTCAGGCGCAGCGCTCTGACCGCATCCAGCCAGCAGCGTCGTGGTGAATAGCAAGGCCACAGCTATTATGATGGGCCATCGATCCAGATGTGCGGGTCGTTCGTTGTTGACAGGCATCTTCACTCACCGTCAGAAAAGGTCTATCCTTCTGTCTCTTGGCAATGGGGACAGAGGCCGAGCAGTTGCAGCAGGTGATCGTCCACGCGATAGCCCGTCCTCGCTTCGACACGCTCGATCAGCGCATGGAGGTCGTTGTGGCCGGTGAATTCCACTGCCCGGTCGCAGTTTCGGCAGATCAGCGCGTGGCGATGGCCTACCGAGGTTGGCAGATAGCCGTGGCAGCCATCTTCACGGTGAACGCGACGTACCAGGCTCAACTCCGACAGCAGGTTCAGCGTGCGATAGACGGTGACCAGCCCCAGCTTGCGGTGCACCGTCTGCGCCTGCTCCAGGATCTCTTGCGGCAACAGGGGAGCATCTGCGTTCATCAGCACCGCCATCACTGCCCGCCGCGGCGCGGTGATGCGGCAACCGGCACCGGCAAGGCGCTGTTCCCATTCGGTCATTGCGGCCCCTTAATGAAAAGGCTTTTCAGTAAGCATCATAATGCTGATCCGCATTCTTGTCAAGTGCTCGT
>CBDURC010000136.1:0-8313 GCA_965369635.1 uncultured Anaerolineales bacterium
GGCAGGTAGCGCACGATATGTCAGATACCAAGAACAGCAGTGCGTCTCCAAAATGATGCTAACCGGAAATCTCTATGACAAGAACTCTGGGTCGACCACTATGGACACGCCTCCTCGACGATGAAGGCTGCGGGCTCGCTGTGCGCTTGTCCGAAGACCTCCACCTTTGACATCTCGGAGGAACTGTGTTATGGTAGCTGCATGCAGCGCGGGGCCTGAGCGGTTGCTCACCAAGCGGCGCAATGAAACCGAAGTAGGAGGAGATCGAGATGTTGCGAGACCTGATACTGAAAAACAGGAGCTACCGGCGATTCCATGAGGATGTGGCCATCGAGCGAGAGACGTTGAGAGATCTCGTTGATCTGGCGAGGCTTTCCGCATCGGGGTCCAATCTGCAACCGTTGAAGTACATTCTTTCCTGCGATCCAGAAAGGAATGCTCTGATCTTCCCGCATCTTGCGTGGGCGGGTTATCTCAAAGAGTGGCGCGGCCCGTCGGAAGGCGAAAGGCCATCGGCGTACATCATCATTCTGGGAGACACGGAGATACGCCGCTCTGTTGGCTGTGACCACGGCATAGCTGCTCAGAGCATTCTGCTGGGGGCGACCGAGAGGGGTCTGGGCGGCTGTATGATCGGTTCTGTGCAGAGAGAGAAGCTCCGCAAGGCTCTAGAGATACCGCTTTGCTATGAGATTCTTCTCGTCCTGGCTCTGGGCAAGCCCAAGGAGATTGTGACCATTGAGGCGGCCGGGCCGGAAGGCGACATCAGGTACTGGCGCGACGAGGAAGGCGTACACCACGTGCCGAAGCGCTCATTGGATCAGATCATCATCGTCTAGGTAGCCCGGCGATGTCGCATTAGGTTCGTAGTCGCGCACGAAGCGCAGTGGAGTGCGGTTTCGCGCCACTTCGCTGCGCTCCGTGGCGCACTACAAGCCTCTCTCCCAGCCCTTCACCAGCAACGGCAGCCAGCAGCGGTGGGGCGCTGGAGTGGCGGTGGCTGTCGGCGTCGGCGTGTCGATCGGCGTAGCCGTGGGTGAGCTTGTCGATGTCAGTTCCTCTGTCTGTCACCAGACCATCGGTGTTGAACGTGTAGTGGTGATCATACGCAGCAGCCCAGCGCGGCTATCAACCACGCGGCTTTCTTCCCCTTTATGCCTTCCTCGCTGCGATCAGCGTATAGCCTACTGTGCCCTCCTCGATCAACTCAACGGCGCGGCGGGCCAGTCGCTTGCCCTCGCTCAAGTCCAGGTCGCCCAGATCCAGCTTGCCCAACCCGGCAGCCAGTTCCACGCCTAGCAGCTTGCGGCGCACACCGGCCACCATGTCCAGCAGCGCGTCCCGCTGATCTTCGAGAGCGAAGTCCGTGAAGCCAGCAGCCTGTAGCGTGGCCACGTAGTCCTCCGACGTGCCCGCCCCGGCCACGCAGGCCACCCAGGCCAGCAGGCTCTGGATGTCGTCGGGCAACGAGCCGCTCACTGTCATATCGGTAAGCCCCAGGCGACCATTGGTGCGCAGCACACGAGCCATCTCGGCGGCCGCCGTCGCCTTGTCAGGGAAGGTGCAGAAGCTGCACTCGGAGATGATGGCATCGAAGCTGCCATCCTCGAACGGTAGCCCTTCGGCGTCACCCTGGCGAAAGGTGATCAGGTCGGCCACCCCCCGGTCGGCGGCATGGGCTTCGGCGGCAGCAATGTTCTCCAGCCCGTAGTCCAGGCCGGTGACCCGGCAGCCGAAGCGCTCGGCCAGGTGAACGGCCGAGGTGCCCCGCCCACAGGCCACGTCCAGCACAGGGTCGTCTGGGCCGATCCCGATCACCTCGCCTAGATGGCGGGTCAGAGCCAGCCCGCCAGGGTGCAGGACATCGCCCAACAGCATCCGCACGATGTCGCTCTGGTAGAAGGTGGCGCAGCAGATCTTGATCTCGTGGTCGGTTGTGGTATTGGTGATCATAGTCTCCTTGTTGCCTCAGTACCTCGTTGCCTCAGTACCTCATTGACTTGTTGACCTCGTCCCGATAGCCCAAGTTGTTGTAGGCGCAGAAGGGAACAGCACGGCCATCGGGCAACAACTCGTGAATGCAGCACTTCATCAGCCGCTTCAGGTCGAAGTTGTGCTCGTCCATGAAACCATGCACTTGCACCATGAAGAAGTGTTGCTTGATGAATTCAGGATTGGAGGGCAGCGTCACTTCAAGCCCGCAGGCGACGCACGTCAGGTCGTCGGTGGTCTTGTCCGTGCCCATCGTGGCCGCCATGCTCCACAGCGCCTCCACTGCCTGCTGAATATCCTCCGACAGATCGGGAGCGGTGCGGTTGGTGATGAAGTCCAAGTAATCGTCCACATCCACCAGGCGTGGGATGGGAATGAGCTCGCCGTCGTTCACGAAAGCGTAGGTACAGGCCGAGCAGTCGGGATGCGGGCAGGGCACGGGTATGAAGTCGCTGACCTGGAGCAGTCCCTCCGTCTGCTCTTCCAGACCGTGCAACACGTCAGTCACGGTGACGCGGTCGAGCGGGTCTTGCTCGAAGCAGCGCCCGGTAAATGTGACCGGCTGATAGCTCACGCCCAGCACAGCAGGATGTTCCAGAGCGTAGCGCAAGATGTCGCCGATCTCGCCCTCGTTGACGCCCCGCACGATGGTGGCGACCAGGACACTGTACAGACCGGCCTCGGCCAGGTTATCCAGCGCCTGCTGCTTGACCGTGCGCAGGTCGCGGCCGCGCAGAGTCTGGTGCGTCGTTGCGGTCAGGCCGTCGAACTGAAGGTAAATGGCAGGCTTGTAGCGGGCCAGTTCGTGCACGAACCCCGGGTCTTGCGCCAGCCGCAGGCCGTTAGTGTTGAGCATGACGTGGCGGATCCCACGTGCCTTGGCGGCAGCCAGGATGTCCAGCAAGCCAGGGTGGATGGTCGGCTCGCCGCCGCTGATCTGCACCACCTCGGGCTGGCCCTCGGTCTCCACAAAGCGGTCGAGAATGGCCTCCACCTGGGCCAGGCTCAGGTCGTGGCCAGAGCCAGCATCGGCGAAGCAGATGGAGCAACCCAGGTTGCAGCGCGTGGTGATCTCGATGATGCCCACGCAAGTGTGTTGCTGGTGCTCCGGGCACAGGCCGCAGTCGTCGGGGCAGCCGAGTTCCACGGAAGTGGCGAAGTCGTAGGGAATGGCTCCCGGCTTGTTGTACTTGCCGGAGGCCAGGTACCAGTCGGCGTCCGACGACACCAGCGCTTCGTGCCAGCCGTGCTCCGGACAGAGCTTGCGCAGGTACACCGCGCCGTCGCGAATGAGCACCTGAGCGTCTACCACCTGCCGACATTCCGGGCACAGGCTGCGGGTGATGTCGTGGAAGATGTGTCCACGGACCGGTTGTCTGGTTGTGATGGTCAATTGCTGCTCTCCCTAAGGCGTAAAACGCAGAACGTGAAGCGTGGCTATGATCTCACTTACGTTTTGCGTTTCACGTCTCATCTCATCAGTCGGGCTAAGCTGCGGACGACCTTGCCCGTCGTGCCGCCCAACAACTGTCTTACACGGATGGCCGCAGCGGCCTGCATGCTGGCGGTCGAATAAGTGGGATAGACATGGATGGCGTTGGCCAAGTCGCCCACTTTCAGTCCCCGATCCAGGGCCACGATCCACTCATGGATCATCTCGCCGGCCCGTTCGGCGACGATGGTCGCGCCCAGCAGCGTGCCATCCTTCTTGTGCACCAGTTTGATGAAGCCTGCTGTGTCTCCGTCTGTCCGTGCACGATCTACCTTCTCCATAGACCACTCGCAGATCATCACCTCGTCGTGGAACTTCTCCCGCGCCTGCGGCTCGGTCAGTCCAACGTGAGCTACTTCAGGGGCGGTGAAGGTCGTCCAGGGCACCTTGTCTGTGACACCTTTGGATGCGCCAGGCAGTAGCGCATTGCGGGTTGCCATGAAGGCCTGCCAGCCAGCATAGTGGGTGAACTGGTAGCCGCCAAGACAGTCGCCGGCAGCGTAGATGTGGCGCTGGCTGGTGCGCAGGTTGTCGTCCGCTTCGATGCCTTTCTCGCTGTAGGCGACTCCCGCTTTCTCCAGATCCATCCCCTGTACGTTGGGGCGGCGACCGGCGACGACCAGCAAAACGTCCCCTACGGCTTCGTGGTCACCAGCGAGCACGTGAATGCCGGCCTCGTCCTGCCAGACCTGCTGGACGCGGGCGTTGTAGCGTACGTCAATGCCCTCGGCGGCGAACACCTCGCCCAGCACGCGGGAGGCAGCGGGGTCATCACGCGGCAGCAGCCGGTCGCGGCTGGCGAAGAGCGTGACCTCTGCCCCCAGACGCCGGAAGGCCTGGGCCATCTCGCTGCCAATCGGGCCAGCGCCAACGACCAGCAGCCGTCGGGGCAGAAGCTCCAGGTCCCAGATGGTCTCGTAGGTCAGGTAGTCCACACCATCCAGTCCCTTGATCGGCGGGATGTAGGGATGGGCGCCGGTGGCGATGAGCACGCGGCGTGCCCGCAGCCTGTTCTCCCCCACGGCCAAGGTGTGGGGATCAAGGAAGCGGGCCCCGCTTGGGGCGGGGCGGGCAGCGCCCAGGAAGACCTCAATGCCGTCCGCGCGTAGCGCATCAGGCGATTCCTCCTCGTAAACCTCGGCCACCACCTCCCGTACATGGGCCATGATCGACTTTAGGTCGGCCTTCAGATCGGTAGGCGTGAGGCCGTAGCGATCTGCGGTGCGCATCTGGTGGGCCACCTTGGCCGCCTTGAGCAGCGTCTTGCTAGGCACACAGCCGGTCCAGGTGCAGTCGCCGCCGAGGCGGTGTCTCTCTGCCAGAGCGACGCGCACGCCCAACTGGGCGGCGAAGCCCGCCGCCGTCAGCCCCGCCGAGCCGCCGCCGATGATGACCAAGTCGTATGTTTCGTTCACGTGTTGGCTCCCTCTGCGAGTTGCCGCAGTATGGCGAGCAATTGCTCTACCTCCGGTCGGTCTGTCGGATCGTGGCTGCGGTAGGCCAGGCGCACGATACCCTCTGAGTCAATGATGAAGTCGCCGCCCAGTTGCGCCGAATCGCCTTGGATGCCGCGCCATTTGCGACCCTTGCTCATCAATTGCACGTAGCGTTGCACCGTCTTCAGATTCCAGGAGCGCATGAGCGAGCGCTCCAGGCCATAGGTGTGATAGATCGTCCGCTCCCTGTCGAGCAGCAGGCGGAACGGAGCGCAGGTCTCCGGCGACCACTTGCGGGCATATCCGGCCGAACTGAAGGTGATGAGCAGCACCTCCGTATTCAGCCTCTCGAGTTCATCCAGATGCTGGCACAACTGTGCCACGTGCTCGCGGCAGGGCAGTCAACCCAGGTGGCGCAGGAACACCAGCAGGACGTTCCGCCCAGCGCGCCGCGCGTCGCCCAAGGAGACGGATTCGCCGTCGGCGGTCTGCAGGGTGAAGTCTGGGGCAATGTTGCCAACTTTTAGCACGATGATTCTCCTCACGAAGTGCAACGAGGTGCAACGCACTTCCGGAGTGCGTTGCACTTGGCTATACCGCCAGCCCGGACACGAACAGCCAGTAGTAGAGCAGATAGGCGCCGGCGCCGATCAAGAACATGGCGCTCACCCGATGGATGTAGGGCGTCACCAGCCGCATCCAGCGACCCATGGCCCGCCGGAACAGGGCTGCACCGATGGTCACCAGGAAGATGATGGTGCCCATGCCCAGGGCGTAGCCGATAAACTGGCCGAAGGACGAGGCCAGCCCGCCACCGGTGAGCGATGTGCCCACGACCACCAGGAAGATCGGCAGCGTGCAACTCAACGAACCCACGGCATAGACGATGCCGAAGACGAAACCGTTTTTCAGATTGCGCTCTCGCTCGATGGATACCGGCCCTGCGCCCAGAATGCTCAAGGTCTTGCCCGTCGCCAGGATCCATATCCCCAGTGCGGCCATGGCCACCCCGATGATCAGCCCCACGTAGGGGAAGGAGGTGACCAGCCACTGGCCGCCGGCGGCGATGATGCCGCCCACGGCAGCGAAGATCAGGATGAACCCCGCCGTCACCACGGCGGCGATGAGCACAGCTCTGAGAGTCCGGCGTGCCGTCGAGCTCTTTGCCCCCTCCGTACGCAGTTGATACATGACATAAGACGGAAGCATCAGCACGCCGCAGGGGTTCACGCTGGCGACCATGCCGGCGGCGAAGGCGTATCCCACCGGGAGCAAGACGGCCAAGTTGGCCATGCCGGCTTCGATGCCGCCCCGGAAACTGATTAGCAGGAAGAGAGAAGCTAAGACCAGCACTGCCGGCAGAATGAAGGTGCCCACCAGCGCCAGCATGCTCTGCTTTCTTGTGTCACGGTCGTATTCCAACGGCGAAGCCGTCTTTGTGGAGATGATCTTGTTCGCCATAGCTCTGCTCCTTACGATTCATTGCGTGCTCTTGTGAGTCTGGCCTCGGCTGGGCCTACAGTACAGCCCAGCCGAGGCGCTCTCCTCAAGCTCTCACCCAACCATCATCACATCACACTACATACGACACTACACACTACCCGAAACATCAAGCAGCTTCTCGATGCTGTCGTATAGCTGCTTCTCCGTCAACACCCCATTCCACCTCTGCACGATCTCGCCATTGGGCTTGAGGAAGTAGTTGGCTGGTGTTCCCAATACTTTGTAACCCGTCATGATCGCGGCATCGGGGGTCGTCCCCGCAGGGTACGTGATGCTCAGTTCGTCCAACAGGTTGCGAGCGTCCTCCTCACTGCCCAGCCGCACTAAGGACCCGATGTCCACCCCCACGATGAGTACCTGGTCGCCGTACTTATCGTGCGCCTTCTGCAGGTCAGGCATCTCCGCCCGGCAGAGCGGGCAGAGGCCCGCCCACAGATTGAGCACGACCGGCTTGCCCTGGGCCAGCACCTCGGAGAACTTGACCGCTTTGCCGCCCAGCACGTCCTCGCCCTGATAGACGATGATGTCGAAGTCGGCGAAATCTGCGCTCAGCTCCACCAGTGCGGCCACCGGCTCGGCAGCAGGCTCAGCCGTTGTCTCTGGCAGATCAGCACTGTAGATCCGCGTCTCCGGCCGGAAAGCCGCCCAGGAGAACCAAAAGTGGTTGATGCTCACCACGGGTTCCAGTTGGCTGCCCGCCTTGGGGCCGCTCACGGCCTGGCCCAGCACGTCCCACTCGCTGCCTGTCTGCTCGTCCACGACCCGATCTCCGTCGAGGACGAAGGTCAGCATCTCGCCGTCCAGCTCACGAGAGAAAGTGGTAGCTGCGCCGACGTCGCTTCCGTCGGCGATGCTGGATGCATCCAGAGCCGAGGCGGTGCCCGGCGCCCACAGCACCACGACGGGCTCACCGCCGACGGTGTCGTTGGCCACACGGACGTCTTTCAGGACCTCATACGGATAGGCCACGGTCTCCTCATTCAGCTCGATGGTCACCACCCGGGCCATCGGCGGCAGCGCATCCGGCGTCTCCGGCCCATCGTACAGCCAGGGGCTGCTGCTCTTTTCGTCGTAGCCCACGTAGGGATTGCGGCCGTAGTCACGTCCGTCGCCGGTATCTCGCGAGAGCACCGTGCCGTCCGGATAGGTGGCCTTGAAATCCTCCCAGGCGATCATGGAAGCTGGGACGAAGGTCAATCGGCGGCCAGTGTACTTGCCGGCAATGGCCTCGCCGGTGGCCTGCTGCCACCAGGTCTCCGTCTGTCGGTCGTACATGATCAGGTTGCTGTAGCGCAGCCGCCCGGTGGTGCCGAAGTCCAGCACCTGCCCATCGAACGTGCGCTCGAAGGCGACGCCGCTGTTGCACAGGGGGCAGAAGGTCACGGTCACAGGCTTTTCCCCGATGACGTCGTTCACGATCTCGTGCCACATCAGGATCTGGATGGGGTAGGCCCGTGCCTCGTCCCCGACCACCACCAGGATCACCGGCTCCTGTGGTTCGAGCCACTCATCGGCTTGCTCCACGCTGATGAACTTGGGGTCATCAACGGCCGGGATGCCGTCCTTGGGCGGCCCTCCCGAGAGGATCTCGCTGTAAGGCACGCTGTGTTTCCTGAAGTCGGTGCTGAACTGAGACTCAGCCCCAGCCGGAGGCGGCTCCTCAGGCAGCAACGTGGGAGGGTTGGCAGGGATTGCCGAGGGCGACGGTGTGGGCGAGACCTCAGCCGTTGGAGTCGGTGCCTCTGTGGCAATGGGTGCTGCAGGCGCTCTAGGGACATCCACTTCCACCTCCGCCGTGGGGAGCGATATAACTTGTCCGCAGGCGCTCAGAGCCAAGGCCAAAAGGCCGATAAACAACCAAAGTGTCAAACGCATGGGTAACCTCCTCAT
>CBDURC010000137.1:0-8303 GCA_965369635.1 uncultured Anaerolineales bacterium
AGCGCCGCTGGTTTGAAACCCCACGGCCCCAATGCCCCAGCATAGACCACCCGCCCATCCAACCCCACGAGGTACAGGCGGGTGGGCCAGGCGGCATAGGCCTTGTTTACAGCGTCGTCCATTTCGTCTACGTAGGTCCGTATGCCATACTGTAGGGCGGTCTCGCACTGCCCGGCGACCACCCGCCGCTCCTCGATGGTCTGGGGATCGTACACATCGGTCGCGGCTTTGGACCCGCGCAGCCTAAAGAACAGCCCCGGTAGTCCTCCGCCGAGCCACCACCCGTCCACCGGGTGTGCTTCGCGGATGTAGATTGTCAGGAACTGCACACGGTCGTGATACTGAGCGTAGAGATCGTGGAGACTCACGGTCCCCTCGACGAAGGGCGGTCAGGTGAAACTGCCGAAGATCAGCGCCACCGGCTGGCGGCCGCGAAAGTTGGAGAGGCGAACAGGATTCTCGGCGTTCACATCGCGCAGCTCGAAATCGGGGGCAGTGTCCCCGGCTTTGGGCGCGAGGGCATCGAACCGCTTCTGCCACGCCCTGGAGTCCTTCATGCTACTGATTGTCTTGGTCACGATGTCGCGCCTTTCTGAGAATGGGCTTCTGGCGTTACCAGTCCCTTGAACTGACTCATGTACAAATTGTGGTAGAAGCCGCCTTGAGCCAGCAACTCGTCGTGTGTGCCCCGCTCAATGATACGCCCCTCGTTGATGACCAGGATCTTATCAGCGTCACGGATGGTGCTCAAGCGGTGGGCGATGACGAAACTGGTGCGCCCTTCCATCAGCCGCAGCAGCGCCTCCTGGATACTCTTCTCAGTGCGGGTATCCACGCTGCTGGTTGCCTCGTCGAGAATCAGAATGCCCGGATCGGCCAGAATGGCGCGGGCGATAGCCAGCAACTGACGCTGTCCCTGGCTCAGGTTGCTGCCCCGCTCCGAAAGTTCCGTGTCGTATCCCTGGGGCAAGCGGCGGATGAACTGATCGGCGTTGGCCAGCATGGCGGCGGCGATGACCTCTTCGTCAGTGGCGTCCAGGCGCCCGTAGCGGATGTTCTCCATCACCGACTCGGAGAAGAGAAAGGTGTCTTGCAGCACGATGCCCAGTTGGCGGCGCAGACTCGCCTTCTGCATCTCGCGAATGTCCCATCCGTCGATCTGAATAGCGCCACCGTCAATGTCGTAGAAGCGCGTGAGCAGGTTGATCATGGTGGTCTTGCCCGCTCCCGTCGGCCCGACCAGGGCGATCGTCTGCCCCGCCTGGGCCGTCATGCTCACATCCTTGAGCACGGGCACACCGGGCAGGTAACTGAAGTCCACGTGATCGAAGACCACCTCGCCAGCGACGTCATCCAGGGCGATGGCGTGGGGTGCATCGGTCAGTTCCGGCTGCTCGTCAAGCACCTCGAAGACTCGCTCCGCTCCGGCCAGCGCGGACTGGATCTGGTTGTAGAGATTGCCCAACTGGCGCAATGGTGCGGCGAACTTGCGCGAGTAATTGTAGAAGGTAGCGATCGTGCCCACCGTGGCCCAGCCCTGTAAGACCATCCAGCCCCCCAGCCCGGCGAGGATGGCGATGTTGGCGTTGCTAAGAATGCCCATCAGTGGCGGGATCAGCATGGCGTAGGTTTGCGCCTGGGTGCCGACTTGGCGCACCTTCTCGTTGGCGGCGTCAAAACCCGCTAGCGTGCTGGCCTGCTGCCCAAAGGCCATGATCACCCGCTGCCCGCTGAACATCTCCTCCAACTTGCCATTCAACTGGCCGATGCGTTTCTGGTACTCGCGGAAGCCCCGTCGGGTGCGTTTCCCTACGAAGCCTACCAGCCACATCATGAAGGGAAAGACGACCATCGAGCCCAAGGCCAGCCAGAAGTTGATCGCAAACATCATCACCACGATGCCAACCAGCGCGAGCAACCCGCCGAACAAGTCCGTCACGCTCTGAGAGAGCACGCGGCTGATGGCGTCCAGGTCGTTGGTCAACCGGCTCATCAACTCGCCATGCGGATGGCGGTCGAAGAATCTGAGCGAGAGTGTCTGCAAGTGCTCGAAGAGACCGCGGCGCAAGGCGCGCATCGTTTTCTGAGAGACCCTGGCCATGATCACGCTCTGGCCAGCCCTTGCCAGCCAGGCGCCGATGTAGGCACCCAGCATCAGCAGGACGATGCGCAGCAGCCCAGCCAAATCGCCGGCAGCGATGAACCTGTCAATGGCGACGCCTATCAGATAGGGCACCAGCAGGTCCAAGGGTGTGCTCACAATCACCAGCATGAGAACGCCGACCAGCGCCCATCGGTAGGGACGCAAGGTGGCGAGCAGTTGATGCAACGTGCCGCGCATATCGCGGGCTTTTTCGATCCTCGCCCCCCGGTGTCTCCCCCCGGGGCCGGGCATGCCGGTGGCGGGCGCTGAGGATTGTGTCTGTCGTTCAGTCATTGCACGATTTTCCTTGTGAAGCGTATGAAGTAAAACCGCTCTACTGAAAGAAGGTCAAAACTCATCAGCGGATTAAGCAGATGAAGCGGATAACAATGAGACAAAATCAGCTTAATCCGCTCAATCTGCTGACGATTCCAGGTTTTTCAGAGGAGTCGTAAAACGTGAAAGGTAGAGTGAGATCACGTTTTACGTTTCACGCACCACCGTCCCCCAGTTGCGACTCGTAGATCTCCCGATAGATGGGACTGGAGGCCATCAATTCGGCGTGCGTGCCTTCGGCAGCGATCTGTCCCTGATCCAGCACCACGATCTTGTCGGCGCCGAGCACAGTGCTGATGCGCTGGGCGATGACGAAACTGGTGCGCTCGGCCATCAGTTTTTCCAGTGCAGCCTGGATCTTGGCCTCCGTCTCCACGTCCACGGAACTGGTGCTGTCGTCCAGGATGAGCACCTTCGGCTGCATCAGCAGGGCGCGGCCGATGGCGATGCGCTGCCTCTGGCCGCCGGACAGGTTCACCCCCCGCTGGCCGACCGCGGTGTCGTAGCCATCGGGAAACGCGGTGATGAAATCGTGGGCCTGCGCGGCTTTGGCAGCGGCGATGACCTCTTCCTCCGTGGCATCAGGGCGACCGTAGCTGATATTGTCGCGCACGGTGCCGCTGAACAGCACCGCTTCTTGCAGGGCGATGCCCACCTGAGCGCGCAGCGTTTCCAGCGGCATGTCGCGCACGTCCACGCCATCCAGCGTCACGCGGCCCCTATCCACGTCGTAGAAGCGCGGGATCAAGTGAATGAGGCTGGATTTGCCCGAGCCAGTGGCGCCCAGGATGGCCACCGTCTGGCCCGGTTCAGCCACCAGGTTGACATCCTTGAGCACAGGCTCGTCGCAGCCCTGGTTGTAGCTGAAGCAGACTTCCTCAAAGGCCACGCGTCCAGTCACGTGAGTTAGAGATTGCGCCTCGGGGCGGCTTTGCACCTCAGCAGTGCTGTCCAGCACTTCCCAGATGCGTTCAGCGGAAGCATCGGCGGCGGAAATCGGCCCGATCATTCCTGCCAGCATCATCAGGGGGAAGAGTGAGAAGGCCATGTAGTTGATCGAGGCCATGATCTGGCCCACGGTGAAATCCCCGATGATGGCCGACCGGCCGCCAAACCAGACGACGCCCACCACGCCCAGGTTGACCAAGAACAGCATGGTGGGAATCAGTGTGGCGATGAGTTGCATGACCTTGACGTTCTCGGCCGTCAGATCGCTGTTGGCCCTGTCGAAGCGAGCGTTTTCGTATTCGTCGCGCACGAAGGCCTTGACCACGCGCACGCCCGCAAGATTCTCTTGCAAGACCTGGTTCAAGGTATCCAGTTTCCTCTGCACCGATAGGAAGAGTGGACGTCCTTTGGCGAGAAAGAACCAGATGATACCCCCGACCAGCGGCAGCAATGCCAGCATCAGCAGTGCCAACTGCCTGCTGGTGGCAGTCAACATGACCACGCTGCCGATCATCCACAGCGGCGCGCGGGTCAGCAACCGCAGGGACATCTGCACGATCAACTGTACCTGGTTGACGTCGCTGGTCGTGCGCACCAGCAGTTGGCCCGTCTGGATGCGATCGAGGTTGCCAAACGAGAAGGTCTGTACCTTGCGGACGAGAGCGCTGCGCAAGTCGGCGCTTACGCCCATGGCCACCCGCACCGAAAGCACCGTGTTGCCAACGGCAAACAAGGCGCTCAGCACGGCGGCCCCCAGCATCAGCAGGGAGGTGGTGATGATCATCACCATGTCCTGCTTGGCCACGCCCTCATCAATAGCCTGTTGAGTCAAGCGCGGGATCAGCAGGTCTGCCACCACCACGCCCAGCAACAGTGCCATCGACAGGATGGCCCGCCGTTTGTACGGCCCAACGAATCTCAGCAATCGTCTAAGGTTACTCATCTGAAGTGACTCCTAACTCCAAGCGCCCACCCAACAACCCCGCCGCGAGCGGCGGGGAGGCTTGCTAATCCCAGACAGTATAGCGGCGTATCCGCTCAAAGTCAAGTCAACAGGCCTTGCGAGGTCTTCCGACCTTCGCCAGGCCTGTCTCATGGGTACTGTGGTACTGTCTATTCGTAGCGCAGGGCCTCAATGGGACGCAACTGCGCGGCGCGGAGGGCCGGATAGGTGCCAAACACCAGTCCCACAATGCTGGCTACGCCAGCGGCCAGGGCCACAGTCTCCGGCGTTACCTTTGTCGCCAGATCGGTGGACAGGTTGGAGACGAGGTTCGCTCCTGTGATCCCCAGGCCGATGCCCAGTAATCCGCCGAGGAAGCTAAGCACGATGGCCTCCAGCAGGAACTGCAGCAGGATGTCGCGTCGGGTGGCGCCCACTGCCTTGCGGATGCCCACTTCGCGGGTTCGCTCGGTGACCGAGACGAGCATGATGTTCATGATGCCGATCCCGCCCACCAACAGGCTGATGCCGGAGATGGCGCCCAGGAAGATGGTCAGCACGGCGGTGATCTCGCTGGCGATGTCCAATATCGCTTGTTGACTCGTGACATCGAAATCATCCGTGTCGCCGAGAGCCAGGTCGTGGCGCTCGCGGAGTACGTCTGTCATCTGGCCGATGGCCGCGTCCACCTGGCTTTCGTCTATCACGCTGGCATAGATCGCCGCCACGGGTCGCTCACCGGACAGGGTGCGCTGCGGGAAGAAGCGTGTCTGGGCCGTGGTCAGCGGCACGTAGATGGTGTCATCGTCGATCCCTAAGCCGCCCTGTTCCTCCAGCACACCTACCACCTCGAAGCGCATCCCATCTATGCTGATGGTCTGGCCCACGGGATAGTCGCCGTCGGCAAATAGGTCGCTATAGGCTCCCCAGGCCAGCACCGCCACCTTGGCCTGATCCTCCAGATCGGCCGTGGTCAGAAAGCCGCCCATGCTCAGTTCCAGGTTGCGAACCTGGGCGTACTGGCTGTTGGTGCCGCTGACGGTCAAGTTGCTGGCCTCGTCGTCGGAAGTGACCCTCAACGAGCCCTGCATCAAAGGCGCCACGGCCAGCAGCGCTGGGGCGTTGAAGGGATTGGCCAGAGCCTCAGCATCGGCGGTGGTGAGGTAGGCCGGTGTGCTGGCGCCGTCGGGTTGGTCAGCAGTGACGAATAGCAGGTTCGACCCCAAGCTCTCAATCTCGCCGGTGATCGTGGCCTCGACACCCTCGCCCACCGAGAGCAAAGCGACCACCGACGCCACCCCGATGATGATACCCAGCATGGTTAGGGCAGCGCGCATTTTGTTGGTTGTCAGGCCGGTCATGGCCGTGCGTAGGCTTTCGTAGATGCCCATGGTTTTCTCCTGGCTCCTCTTCTGTTCGCCGAGGTCTCCTGACCAAGGCGTAAGGGGCTCGGTCGGGAGACCTTCGCCCATCACAGGAAGTTTGATCTGTTGATGGGTTCATCCTTCTCGATCAACCCATCCCGCAGATGGATCGCCCGTTTGCTGTAGGCTGCCGTCTCGGCGTCGTGGGTCACGAAGATGACCGTGATACCCTGCTCGTTGAGTTGTTGGAAGATGCGCAGCACCTCGTTGCCCGATTTGGTATCCAGGTTGCCTGTCGGCTCGTCGGCCATGATGATGCTGGGCCCAGTTACGAGCGCCCGTGCGATGGCCACCCGCTGCTGCTCCCCGCCCGACATCTCGTCGGGCCTGTGGTCCACCCGGTCGCCCAGCCCCACGGCTTCTAGCGCCTCCCGCGCCCGCTTGCGGCGCTCTCGGCTACCGACGCCGGCATACGCCAGCGGCAGTTCCACCTGGCGCAGCGCTGTGGTGCGGGGCAGCAGGTTGAACATCTGGAACACAAAGCCAATCTCCTTGTTGCGGATGCGGGCCAGTTGCCTATCGGTCAAGAGGCTAACGTCCTGGCCGTGCAAGTGATAGACGCCGCCGGTCGGTGAGTCCAGGCAGCCCAGCACGTTCATCAATGTCGACTTGCCCGAACCCGACGGGCCCATTATGCTCACGAATTCGCCTTTTTCGAGCTGCAGCGATACCCCGCGCAAGGCATGCACCTCGACTTCACCCATCTGGTATACTTTGGTAACGTTGTCGATCTCAATCATCGCTATCTTGCTCCGTCTAGCTGTTTCATTGCCTCACGTCCCTGCCCACCAAAGGGCCCGAATCCCGACGAGCCAGAGGTCGTCTGGGTCTGTCCTGGCACTTCCGGCAGAACCAGCCGTTCGTGCTCCTCCAGACCTTCAAGTATCTGCGTCTGGCTATCGTCCCGCAGGCCAATGCGCACTTCCACTCGCTCGGTCGAACCATCGGGTCGCTGGCGGGTGACGTAGTAGCGGCCTGCCTCGCGGTCGGCCGCGATGGCCCGGTTGGGAACCAGCAACGTGTCGTCTGCGCTGGCCACTACGATGTCCACGTCAGCCGTCATGCCTAATCGGACAGGCAGTGCACCGGCATTGAAGGTGATCTCCACGCCGTAGGCTACCGCGCCGCCCACGTTGTTGGATGCGGGCGCGATGTGCGTCACCGCGCCAGCGACCTCCTCCCCCTTCAACGCATCAAAGGAGAGATAGGCTACCTGCCCCTCCGCTAGTTGGGCCACGTCCACTTCGTCGACGTTCAGGTCCAGGATCAGGGACTCGGTGGTAGCCAGGACGATGGCCGGTGCGCCCGGCGAGGTCCACTCGCCTTCGCGGACTCGAACTTCGATGATGGTTCCGTCGAAAGGAGCAGTGAGCAGGGCATCGTCGAGTTGGGCCCGGGCCTGGGCCAACGCCACGGCGGCCTCCTCCACCTGGGCCTGGTACACCGCCACGTCCTCACCGTTGGGTCGCTCTTGCAGTTGGGCCAACTGCGCTTCGGCTTGTGAGACCTGAGCTGCGGCGGCAGCCAGATCGCTGGCCGTGGGCTTGTCCTGTAGCTGCGCCAGTTGAGCCTTCGCTTGGGCAACCTGGGCAGCCGCGGCGGCTAGTTCGCTTTCGGTGGGATGGTTCGCCAGACCATCGTGGTTGGCCTGGGCCCGCTCCATCTCGATGGTAGCATTCTGCAGGTTGAGGGATTGCGGCAACCTGGCGATATCGGGCCGATGTGCTACCTCGTCATAGCTGGCTTGAGCCTGCTCCAGCGCGGCCCTGGTGCTATCGAGCGCGGCCTTCACCGAAGCCAGATCCTCAGCAGTGGGGCCGGTCAGCACCTTCTCGTAGTTGGCCTGGGCACTGTCCAACGATGCCTGCGCTGAGGCCAGTTCCTCAGCGGTAGGGCCGAAAGCTATCTTGTCGTAGTTGGTCCGAGCACTGTCCAGCGACGCCTGTGCTGAGGCCAGGTCTTCTTCGCTCGACGGCTCTTGGACCTGCTCCAACCGGGCCTGAGCGGTATCCACGCTGGCTTGGGCGCGGGCGACTTGCCATTCCAGCGAGGTGGAATCCAATCGTGCCAATACCTGTGCAGCCTCGACCTGTTGCCCTTCCTCCACCAGCACCTCGGCGATGAGCCCACTCGTCTCGAAGGCCAACGTGGCCTGGCTCTCGGCGACCACGTTTCCTGTGGCGCTGGAGGTCTGCTCGATGTTACCTCTGGTGACGACTGCCGTGGGCGCCGTCGCTTGAGCCGCGGCGGATTGCGATTGCTGTCGTTGCAGGAAGAAGGCTCCGACGACGATCAACAGCGCGGCAGCGATCACGACGCCCCCGATCTTCAGTACGGTTTTGACGGTTCTCATTTCGTAGTTTCCTCCCTTTGCTTGGCATCAGTTGTTATGCGCTCATCCTGGCAGGAATCGGCGGCCCGCGGTAGTGCCATTGGTCAGTTCTGTACCCATGACGAAAGTCATGGATTCGTGATCCGTGACGAGTGATGAGTCAATGTCATCAAGTTA
>CBDURC010000138.1:0-8302 GCA_965369635.1 uncultured Anaerolineales bacterium
CCATGCCGCCGGCGACGATGATCTGCGCATCGCCGGCGCGGATCATGGCCGCACCTAGCATAACCGTCTTCAGCCCCGAGCCGCAGATCTTGTTGAGAGTCGTGGCCGGGATGTAGTCGGCGGGCAGCCCCGCTCTGATGGCCGCCTGGCGTGCGGGCGCCTGCCCCAGTCCGGCAGAGACCACGTTGCCCATGAGCACTTCGTCAACGGCGTAGGGCTCCACCTCCGCACGGTGCACCGCTTGGCGGATGACCACCGCTCCCAGTTCCGTGGCGGGGATGGTGGAGAGCGTGCCGCCGAACTTGCCGATGGCCGTGCGGCAAGCGCTGACAATGACTACATCGCGATCAGTTGACATGTTCACAATCTCCCTAACTGCCAGTCAGCCGATTGAGCCGATGGGTTTCACACCGATTCTGTCGGTTATATCGGTTCCATTGGCTTTATCGGCTTCATCGGCTGATCAGATACTAAAGCTGAAACTCGCCATTGACCATGATCACTTCACCATCAACCTCGATGGTGCAGCGCGTGGGAATGACGTCCACGTGCACTTTGGCCGACCAATCGGCGCCGGTCTCGTGCGGATAGGGATTGCCGAAGGCGACGTGTACACCGGGGATCTTCTCGTCTTGCAGCAGGTTTCCGGTCAGTTCGGTGACCGCGGTGTTGGTGCCGATGGCGAATTCCCCCACGCGGCGGCCGTTCTCATCGGAGTTGAGATAGGCCCAGACTTCAGTTTCGATCGCTTCATCGGCGTGTTCCACCCGCTCCACCCAGCCATCCATGACGTGGAAGGTCATGGGGTGCTCCAGCACGCCGTACTTGGGGCTGAAGTAGTCCCCCAGCACGTCGGCGACGATGATACCCTCCGCCGTCGCCGGACAGGTGAACACTTCGCCCTCCGGCAGGTTGCCCCATTGCCCTTGCTCGTGGTACAGGCCGTGGCACGGTATCCACTTCAGATCGGGGCTGAAGCGGGCGGTAAGGTCCGTGCCCTTGGGCGAAGTGACGCGGATGGTCTTCGCTTGCTGCACCCGCTCGTACACCTGCATGGTCAGTGCGTGCACCTGGCGGTAGTCCGCCCGCATGCCCTCGCGCATTAGACGGGGGGTGATCGTGGGCATGTGACCGTGGCGCACCTTGAGCACCTGGCGTAGGTACGCGCCCAACTTCATGCGGAAAGCCACCTCTCCCTTTTGCGAACCGGCGGCAAAGAAGCTGACCGTGGGGCCAAAGGCCTCGATGTCGGGTACCAACCCTTCGGGCAGGGTGGTAATGGGGCGGGAGGCATACTCTCCCAGACGGCGCAGTTCGACGGCCGCGCCGGTGGCCGCGGCCTCGTCTGCCAGTGCCTGGCCGATGTCCAATGTCTCATCATCGGTGAGCACAAAAACGCGGTCCTGAGCCTGCACGTTCATGCAGACCCGCACCGCGTTGCGAACGCCTTCACGTACTGCGCTGTTTATGGTCATGGTTGGTCTTTGAACTCCTTTGTTCGTGATTGTGCCTTCGATCAGGATGCAGGAGGCAGGATGCAAGATGTATGATGGAGGTAAGCGTTGACGCTGCTGCCTCTCAGGGGGATGCGCCACAGCCCGGAGACGGTTTCCTCCATTCTTTCGTGTTCCCTTTCGTGTTCCTTTTCGTGGTCTGTCTGCGCCTCATAGCCCGGGCAGGCCGAAGCGGGCCTCGTACAAGGCGATAGACTTCTGGATCTCCTTCTTGGCTGCCTCCGCGCCTTCCCATGATCCCGGCTTGGTTCGTGCCCCTTCCAGATCTTTGTACACTTCGAAGAAGTGCGCCACTTCGCGCAGGAAGTGCTGGGGGATGTCGGAAATGTCGTCGTAGTCGTTGAACAGGGGGTCGGTGGCGGGCACAGCTAATATCTTGTCGTCTGTCTCGTCCCGGTCCAACATGCGGAAGACGCCGATGGGCCGCGCTTCGATGATGCAGCTAGGGAAGGTCGGCTCGTTGATCATCACCAGGATGTCCAGCGGATCGCCATCATCGCAGAAGGTGTGCGGGATAAGCCCGTAGTCGCCCGGGTAGTGCAGGGAGGAATAGAGCACGCGGTCCAGCTTGATGAGCCCATCTTGTTTGTTGTATTCGTACTTGTTGCGTGAGCCCTTGGGAATTTCCACGATGGCATAGACTAAGTCGGGAACCTGGGGGCCTGCACGCAACTCGTGCCAGAGGTTGTGGATCATGGGTTGACCTTCCTCCAAGAGTCTGTCAGTCGGAGTTCATCGTCTCTGACGATTCAAAGTCGGAGACTTTGCACTCCACAGCGGTTACTTCCTGAACAGAAGCACTGCAGTGACAGCGGCCACTACAATCAAACTCGTGCTGCAACAGCACACCATCAAGCCCACGGTCAACAGCGTTGTACGCTCTGGGGGAGAACCGCCCAAGCCACGCAGGCCTGCTTCCGCTGCCGCAGCCGTGGTGGCGGTTCTCCATTCCGCGTAGAATTCCTCTTGCGACATGCCCCAGGCAGCGGGCATAGCCTCGCGGGTCGGCTTGCCCTCCCGATAGGCGGCCATCAGCGCGGCCATGCCTTCGGGGCCGAAGCGTTCCAGCGCATACTCTACCATGCTCAGACTCTGGGCGTAGGCCAGGCTGACCTGTGCATGGTCAGGGCCGAAGCTACCGGTCACGTAGGGTAACGGTAGCAATTCGCCGCCGCGTGCCGCGCGCCGCACCATGCTCTCCTGCTCATCGTGAGAGGCGGCTTCATTATGTACCGCCAGCCCTTCGTTTAGCCAGGCCGGCGGGTCGGCAAACGGATGATCTGTGGCCTGATGGAACAGCAGGTGGGCGATCTCGTGCGGTATCACCGCCTGCCACCAATCGCGGTTCGAATCGGGCGAGATGATCTGCACCGTGAGTCCCATCTTGGGGAAAGCACGTCCCCCGATCCAATCCCGCATGCGTGGGAAGGCGGAGAAGAACTCCTCCTGGCCGGGATAGACGACGATGCGCACCTGGAAGGCAAGCTGAGCGCCGATCTCCGCCGATAGCCGCTCGACGGCCTCGTTGGCCAGGTCAAAGAGCTCCTGGCCGAAGGAGTTGTCTCCCTCGTACCAGAAGAGCGCCACCCGCTCGTTTTCCAAGCGGTTCCAGGGGAAGCGGGGATCGTCGTAGTAGAGGACCCGCTCCTCAGTGACCCGCTCGTTGCCCGCCGCATCGCGGATGACCCAGTGAAAGAGGATGGGCGCTCCGGGCGGCACGCTCAGGTATTTCGTATGCCAACGATGCTGGGCGGCAACCTCTCTGGCTGGCTCGAATTGCAGGGGAGCCGACGTCAACGAGGTGTCTCCCCGCTTAGCGAAAACCAGCTTGATAGAGGTAATGTCGCCTGCGGTGCTGTGGGCGGTCAGGCGCCATATCAACTCGTCAGGGAAGTGGTTCTCCTGGCGTTCCTCTACGATGGAGATGGAGCCGTCCGCCATAGCGGGCAAGGCAGTCGTGCTCCAGCACAGCACAGCCATCAGCAGGAGGACCCATGACACCCAGCGGGGTCTATGGCGCCTCATGGCTGGTTGCTCTGATTCCTGGAAACTCGCCTGAGTCATTATCAACGGAGCATGGCTCTGTGTTCAGATATGCCTCAGCCGGCAGCGAGGGTGTTGCATGGCATTCTCGAGATCGCATCGGGCAGCGCCCAACGCCTTGGCCAGCGCGCCGACGGTGACCCAATCGCTGGGTGCGATCTGGCTGAACAGTTTGCGTTCCTCGCCTGTCAGCCCCTGCCTCATCAAGACGCCATCGGGATCGGCCAGGAGCTTTCCTCGGCAGGTGAGACACTGCCAGGCGTGGGCCGCAACGATGAGCACTCGTTCGTTGACGTAGGTCATAGATGGGTGGCTCCTGCCCGGTGATGATGGCCCCGACTGTCTCCTCACTCACTATCAGGGAAGGTGTAGTGGGGCACAATAGCCCAGTGCTGCGGCGGCCAGTAGGACAGCAATGCCTTCCCCAGGACGCGGTCTATGGAAAGAAGACCCCAGGAGCGGGAATCCCTGGAATTGGGCCGATTGTCGCCCATCACGTAGAGTTGATTTGGCCCCAAGGTCACAGCGGGAGCGTCGCGCACATTGTGGCGCGTTTCGTAGGGCTCGTTCACAGGCAGGCCATTGATCAACACTTGTCCTTTGTCGATCTGTATCTTCTCGCCCGGCAATCCGATGACCCGCTTGATGTAGTCCTTGGGTTGGTCTGGAGCGTGGAAGACGATGATGTCACCCCGCTTGGGCTGCCAGATGCACCACACTTTCTGCCAATGGATGTCGAGGATATCCACGTCTAGATGGAAGCCCGGACAGTACGCGAAACGGTTGACGATCAAGAACTGCCTGTCGTGGAGGTTGGGCTCCATGCTGCTCCCCTCGACGCGGAAGTTCTGGGCGAAGTTGCGGATCACGAGGAAAATAGCCAGCGTCAGGATGATCGTCTCCACCAGTTCGCGCAACACCTCCGCCGAGGAGGCCCTTTGTGATGGCGCGGCTGCGGGCGTTGCCTCTGCTAGAGGCTCGTCTGCAATGGAGATTGATGGCGTTGCCTGCGGCTGGTGGCGTTCTGCCGTGGTCTCTTCGGTTTCCGGCATGCGATGCTTCCTATCAGCTTAGTAAGCGTAGGGTCATTATAACACCCGATACAAGGGAAGGCAAGAATGAGACCGCAGGTTCCTCGCTGGATTGCGCTCTGGCTGCTTGACACGAGCCGTGACGTGGTGTAGAATGCTGGCGGTTCTCTGTCCAGGCGACGCGATGCCCACGCCAGCCTCTGCCCGTGCCTCTGGGGAGGGGACTCCGCAGGGCGGCAAGGAGCCCGTAGCAGACCGTGGAGAGTGAATTGAGATATCGTCTGTTGACACTGGATCTCGATGGCACGGTGATGAGCGATGACCTGCGCATCCGCCCGGCGGTGCGGGAGGCTGTGCGTCGCGCCCGGGCCGCGGGCGTGGCCGTCACTTTGGCCACGGGCCGGGCGTTCCACTCCGCACTGCCCTTCGCTCGCCGACTGGGCATCACCAGACCGCTCATCTGCTATCAGGGCGGTCTGATCAAGAGCCCCGTGGATGGCACGGTGTTGCACGAGGCGACTTTCTCCCGGCCGCTGGCCCATGAGCTTATCGTCTGGGTCACTGCCCGCGGGCAACAGCCCTTTCGTCTCCCATCGGGGACTCATGGAGCAGCGGAGGCTTTGAATGGCTGGTCATTCGAGCCGGGCAAGATCGAAGTGGCTGTGTTCCTGGGCGGGGCAATGTATCTCGAACGACTGGAACAGGGCATCGAGTTCTACCACCGCTACTTCGGTGAGCATATCCGGCAGGTGGCCGACTTGCCAGCATCCCTGCACACGGCCCCCACCAAGTCCATGCTCATTGCCCACCCGGCGACCTGCGACGAGATCCTGCCCGAGCTGAAGGCTGCCTTCGCCGGCCGGCTGCAGATCGTGCGCTCGCATCCTCTTTTCGTGGAGGCCGTTCCTCCGGGCGTCTCGAAAGGTCAGGGGCTGGCCCGGCTGGCGGCGCATCTGCGCATTCCCCAGGCGGCAACCATCGCTGTCGGAGATAATGAAAACGACCTGGCGATGATCGAGTGGGCTGGTCTGGGCGTGGCTATGGGCAATGCCACACCGGAGGTGAAGGCTGCGGCCGACTGGATCGCGCCCACGGTGGCTGAGGACGGTGTGGCGGCAGTGGTTGAGCGGTTCATCTGCAGTGGCTCAATGAGCACTTCGATTGTTCCTGCTGACCATCCCGAGGCCATCGATAGGGCCGTGAGCGTTCTGAGACAAGGTGGGTTGGTGGCTTTTCCTACCGACACGGTTTACGGCGTGGGCGCTCACGCTTTCGATCCGCAGGCGGTGGCGCAGCTCTACGAGGTCAAGAAACGGTCTCGGAGCAAGGCCATCCCGCTCCTCTTGGCTGATGTCGCCGGTCTGGTCTTGGTGGCCGAGCCCATCCCTCCGCTGGCTGAGCGGCTGGCGGAGCGGTTCTGGCCCGGGCCGCTGACGTTGGTGCTGCCCAGGCGTACTGTTGTTCCCGACGTGGTCACAGCGGGGGGCCACAGCGTGGCGGTGCGTGTGCCCGATCATTCTGTGGCCCGAGCGCTCATCGCCGCGCTGGGAGCGCCGCTGGCGACCACCAGCGCCAATCGCTCCGGCGAGCCAAGTCCCGTGACTGCCGAGGAAGTGATGGCACAGCTCGGCGGCCGCATTGACTTGATCCTGGACGGCGGCGCTTGCCCAGGAGGTGTGTCCTCCACGGTGCTTGATATGACCGCCAGCCCGCCGGTCGTGTTGCGGCTCGGCCCTGTTTCCGCTGAGGAGATCGAGAGAATGATTGTTTCCAGGAGGGGTTGAACGATGAGTGTAGCGACCTTGTCCATTACCGATCTTCGCCGCAGGCCTGAGCGCTTGCGCGAATTGCTGGCTGGCAATACCCCGGTGATCCTGACCGTCCGGGATGAAGCCCAGGGCGTTATTCTGTCTATGGCTCGCTACAGCGAGTTGCTGGAAGCGATTCAGGACGTCAAGGATCGGCAAGTCCTGCACGTCCTAAGGGATGAGCCGAGTGTCCCTTACGATGATTTCGTGGCCGAACTGGTTGCTGAAGGACTGTTGCATGCCGGCGAAGAAGTATGAGTTGTACATCAGAACAAGCGCTCGGAAGGAGATGCGTAACTTGCCCAAGGATGTACTGCAGGGTGTACACCGGGCAATCCGTTCTCTGCGTCAGGAACCCAGGCCGAGAGGTTGTTGCAAGGTGAGAGGGCGGGAAGGGGCATGGCGCATTGTGGTGCGCAGGGACTACAGGGTGCTCTACATGGTGGATGATACGGCCTGGCGCATCGAGATCTACAGTGCAGCCCGTCGTGAGAAGGATACTTACCACTGAGGAGCCCGAAAGATGCGCATCGCTATCGGTTCGGATCACGCCGGCTACCACTTGAAGTCCAAGATCGCCCGCCGGTTGGCGGAGCGTGGCTACGCGGTGCGGGATCTCGGCACGGACGATGCAGACACCCGCGTGGACTACCCCGATTTCGCCCGCGCCGTGGCCCAGGCAGTGACAGGAGGTGAATGTGATCTGGGCGTTGCTGTCTGTGGCACGGGCCTGGGCGTCAGCATCGCGGCGAACAAGGTGCCGGGAGTGCGGGCGGCGCGGTGCACCGACACCTACGCGGCCCGCATGAGCCGGCTGCATAACGATGCCAACGCGCTCTGCCTGGGCCAGCAGGTCGTGGGCATCGGGTTGGCGCTGGACATCGTCGCGGCCGGGCTCCAGGCGTCGTTCGAAGGGAACGGCAGGCGCGACGGCTGGCCAAGATAGGGAACACGAAAGGAACGAAAGTAGGTAAGTATCAGGTCACTGGTCACTGACATGCTCATCGGCATTGATGCCAGCCGGGCCTTGCGGGCACGGCGCACCGGCACCGAAAACTACTCGCTGCAACTCATCCGCCACCTGTTGGCGCTGGGAAGCGAGCACACTTTTCGGCTATACTGCGACCGAGTGCCCTCCCCCCCTCTGTCCCCCCCAATGGGGGGGATGCAAGGGGGGGGCTTTGGGGCGACTCCGGAACTGCGGATGATGCCTTTTCCGCGACTGTGGACGCACGTCCGGCTGAGCTGGGAGATGGTGCGCCATCCGCCGGATGTGCTCTTTATCCCCGCTCACGTGTTGCCATTGCATCACCCACGCCGTTCGGTGGTCACCATACACGATCTGGGCTATCTGCGCTACCCTGAGGCGCATACGCGCAGGCAGCGCACGTATCTGCGCTGGTCTACGGGCTGGAACGCTCACCGATCCGCTCATCTGCTGGTTGATTCCGAGGCCACCAAGGCTGACCTGGTGGCCCGGTACTGTGTTCCGCTGGAGAAGATGGCGGTCGTCTACCCCGGGTGGGACGAGACTCTGCGCCCGCTGACCGACGCGGCAGCATTGGCAGCCGTGCGGGCTCGCTACGGCCTTGAGCAACCGTACATCCTGCACGTGGGCACGTTGCAGCCGCGCAAGAACCTGGTGCGGTTGGTGGAAGCATTTGCGCGGATGAGAGATGCGGATCTTCAGCTTGTGCTGGCGGGGAAGAAGGGCTGGCTGGCGGAGCCGATCTACCGGAAGGTGGAGGAGTTGAGGTTAGGCGACGCTGTGCGCTTCCCCGGCTATGTGGAGGATGCAGACTTGTCGGCGCTCCTTTCCGGTGCAGCCTGCTTTGCCTTCCCGTCGCTGTGCGAGGGCTTCGGCTTTCCGGTGTTGGAGGCTCAAGCCTGTGGCACGCCTGTGGTG
>CBDURC010000139.1:0-8276 GCA_965369635.1 uncultured Anaerolineales bacterium
GTCTCTGATGATGCGGGGACGTAGGGGCGGGGTTACGCCGCCCCTACTTGGCGTAGTCCACTGCCCGCGTCTCGCGGATGACCGTCACCTTGATCTGGCCCGGATACTGCAGGTTCTGCTCCACCTTCTCGGCGATGCCCCGCGAAAGCTCGATGACCGCCAGGTCGTCAACCTCTTCCGGCTTGACAATGATGCGAATCTCCCGCCCAGCCTGGATGGCATAGGCCTCACCCACACCCTCGAAGGCACGGGCAATCTCCTCCAGGGCCGTGATGCGCTTGATGTAGCTTTCCAGCGACTCTCGCCGCGCCCCAGGACGCGCCCCGGACAAAGCGTCAGCAGCGGCGATCAGAACCGCCTCCACAGACTGCGGTTCTTCCTCGTAGTGATGAGCGGCAATGCAGTTGACCACATTGGCGGGCATGCCGTAGCGACGGGCCAGGTCCGCGCCGACCAGGGCGTGAGGCCCGCCATTCTCGTGACTCACCGCCTTGCCGATGTCATGCAGGATCCCGCCCAGTTTGGCCAAGCGCACATCAGCGTGCAGCTCGCTGGCCATGAGACCGGCCAGACGGGCCGTCTCCAGTGAGTGCTGTAGCTGGTTTTGGCCATAGCTGGTGCGGAACTTGAGGCTGCCCACCAACTTGATCAGCTCCGGGTGCAGATCGCGCACCCCAACCTTCAGCGCAGCCTGCTCTCCCTCCTCGCGGATAATCCGCCCCACTTCGTCTTTGGCCCGCTGCGCCTCCTTCTCGATGCGCGCAGGGTGGATCCGACCATCCCGCACTAGCCGCGTGAGGAGCAAGCGAGCGATCTCCCTGCGAACAGGATCGAAGCAGGAGATGGTGATCGCCTCCGGCGTGTCATCTACCACCAGATCAGCGCCCGTAGCACTCTCGATCGCCCGGATGTTGCGCCCCTGTCGCCCGATGATACGCCCCTTCATCTCATCGCCGGGCAAAGGCACAGTGGAAACCGTACTCTCTGCTACTTGATCCGACGCCAGTCTGCCGATGGCCACGGTGATGATCTTCTGTGCTCTGCGGTCGGCCTCCTCTTTCGCCTCCGCTTCGATTTCACGGATCACCCGCGCCATATCGTCCCGGTACTCCCCCCGGATGCCTTGCAGCAGAAGCTCCTTGGCTTCCTCGGTTGTCAAGGCGGCGATGCGCCGCAACTCCTCACGTTTCTCGGCTTCCAGATTCTCCAAGGCCTGCCCTCGTCTGTCCAGCGCGCTTTGGCGTTGATTCAACTTCCGCTCACGCTGCTCGATCTTGTCAAAGCGGCGATCAATGCTCGACTGACGTCTGCGCAGCCGCTCTTCCTCCCGACGGGTCTCCTGCCGCTGCCGTTTCCTCTCCTTGGCGGCCTCGTCCCGCACATGAATGATATCGTCCTTCGCCTTCAAGATCAGTTCCGCAGCCTGCGCTTGTGCCTCGGCCAGAAGTTGGTCGGCCTGCGCCTCGGCGGACTTGACCTTCGCCTCAGCCATTAGCCGACGCAGGAAGAACCCAAGAGCAACCCCCGCGGCCAACAGCGCTAAACTCCCCATCACCAGCGTTATCGGTTGGATACCATCTCTCAGCATATTCTCACCCCTTTCGCTACCGTTGAATATTCCAGCTTCTCAACACTCACATCCGCTTCCCGTAGGGCAAGTTTCCATACGCTGCTCCGCCCGGCGGCTCTGTGTGTGACTTCTGCCTCAATACCCTCTTTCGTCTAGCTGTTTCTCTCTGTACCCATTTCCTGCCATAGCCGCTCCACGACATCCTTCATGACACCGTAGTCGAAACCGCGACGAACCAAGTAGCCTCCCACCGCCTTACGGAAGTCACCGTATTCGAGACCGGCCCATTTTCGAAGACCACGCCGGGCGGCTCGGTACGCGCTGGCTTCGGAATCCAGGTCCGCCAGTGCGGCCTCTATCAGAGCCTCAGCCACTCCCTTCTGGCGCAACTCCTGACGCAGCGCCCACAGCCCGCGGGGGTTGAAGCGCTCCCGGTTCTCCACCCAAAAGCGAACAAAGGCCGCATCGTCCAGATACCCATCCCGGCTCAGACGCTCGATCACCGATGAGATCGCGTCGGCCGGTGTGTTCTTGCGCTCCAGATAGCGTCGCACTTCAGCCTTGCTGCGCGGGCGATGCGCCAGAAGACGCAGCACTCGCTCGTAAGCTCGCTCCCGAGCATCAAGCTCGCGCAGGCGAGCGATATCCGCATCGGAAAGGAACTGTCCCCGCTTTAGTTTCGCCGCCTCGATAGCAGGCACGCCGAAGGCATATCGTCCATCCAGGTGCACACTGACCCGCTCGCGATTGCGCTGCTGAAAGGCCAACTTGGTGATCGTGCCAGCCATCGGCTATTCGCTCCGCTTGCTCTTGGCGGCTATTATGAAAAACCGCACCACTACCCCATCCGACAAAAAAGAAAAGCTGTGGCTTCTCAGCCACAGCTATCTTTCCCCCCGCGCCTGATGAGAGAAGGGGACAGCCCCTCCCATCACCACTCCACTACGCTGTGAACACCCGATCAAACCCTTGCCAGCAAGGCGGCAAATGGTGCCGCGCAAGACAAAACGCTTAACCCACTTCTGACAGTTTCAGTAAATCACATATCTCGTACATCCAACGGAAACCGCTGAAATCGGTAGTTGATAGGTTGATGGACTGGTAAGTTGGTGGACTGAAGACTGACATATCAGTAATGATGAAGAAGGACGTCTATCAGTCCCACGACTGCAGCCGTCAAGAATGGATACAGCCTTCGTAGGGAGAGTGGCTTCTTGCTCATCCCGATGCTACTCGCAATTCATCAGTTGCCGCTCTACCAACTTGCCGGGTCCCTACGGGCGATCAAACGGTGTCACGGAATGGTACCGAGGAACAGCGCAGCGTACAGCGTGTCACCGCGCCATCCCCACAGGCAAAGATTGCTATGGCTGCGAGCCGATTCTCGGCGCTGCCGTGGCCGAGAAACCCTTCGTGGCCCGCCCTTCTAATGCAGCCCCATCAGGCGGCTGGCTCCGTCGTGACAACCTCCTCAGTTGCTGCCCGTGGAGGTAGCCCGGCTGTCTGAAGAATCTCGTTCTCCAGAGTGAACGCCAACTCTCGATCATCCCTCAGGAAGGACTTAGCATTCTCTCGCCCCTGGCCTAACCGGGTCTCACCAAAGGAGTAGTACGAGCCCCGCTTGTCCACCAGGCCCATCTCCACACCCAGGTCTAGCAGGTCCCCTTCCCGCGAGAGACCAGAACCATACATGATGTCGAACTCGACCACACGGAACGGCGGCGCCACCTTGTTCTTGGTCACCCGCACCCGCGTGCGGCTGCCCACCACCTCACCCTTATGTTTGATGGCCTGGATACGACGACAGTCCAGTCGCACCGAAGCGTAGAACCGCAACGCCCTCCCCCCAGAAGTCGTCTCTGGATTGCCGAACATCACCCCGATCTTATGCCGCAACTGGTTGGTGAAGATCATCGCCGCGTTCGAGGTTCTGATAGCTCCCGATAGCTTGCGCAGCGCCTGGCTCATCAGCCGCGCCTGCAAGCCCATGTGGGCAGCGCCCATTTCACCCTCGATCTCCGCCCGCGGCACCAGCGCGGCGACGCTGTCAATCACGATCACGTCCACCGCTCCGGAGCGCACCAGCGCTTCGGCGATTTCCAGCGCCTGCTCGCCGGTGTCCGGCTGGGCGATGTAGAGGTTGTCCACGTCCACGCCGCAGCGGCCGGCGTAGGCGGGGTCGAGTGCGTGCTCGCTGTCGATGAAGGCAGCGACGCCGCCCATTTTCTGGGCCTCGGCGATGATATGCTGGCAGATGGTGGTCTTGCCCGACATCTCCGGGCCGTAGATCTCGGTGACCCGGCCGCGAGGGATGCCGCCCACACCCAGTGCGATGTCTAGACCAATGGAGCCGGTGGGGATGACCTCTACATCAAGGTGGGTGGCCTCTCCCAACTTCATAATAGCCGTGTCGCCAAAACGCTTTCTCAAATCACTCACTGCGGTCTCTAGAGCTTGCTCACGACCTGTAACTAACATTTACTCTACTCCTCGTGGTATACCCATCAGTTGGGCCCAAAGAGGCGAGCCCTTCCCACTTATTATCATTGACTCCCCTGAAAAAAGGTCATTCAGCCACAGAGACACGGAGTACACAGAGGAAAAACCAAGGTGGAACTCAAAATTGTTAAGCAGCAAACGCAAAAGGCATAGATTCCTTGAGAGACACCTTGGAACCTCTGTGCCTCTGTGGCAAGTCTGGCAGTTTCTTCGGTAGAGTCATCATTAGTATACACCAAAACCCACGAAAAATCAAATCTGTCGAACGTGAAACGTGAGGCGCAGTGCTTCATGGGCCCCACGATATGCGCTCTTCTACCCATCCCCTGGACGAGTAATCCGGCTCGTTGCGCACCAGTCCATCGGGGGAGCCGGGCAGCGCAAAGAGCTGTCTGTGTCTCTGTCCGGTAGAGGTCATAGCCCAGATGGCCCAGGTCCCATCTCGGTCCGAGACGAAGGCGATGGTGTTCCCATCAGGTGACCAGGTGGGCAGACCGTCGTTGGCGCCATGGTCGGTAAGCCTCAACAGTCCGGAACCATCGACGTTGATGCGGTAGACCGCCCAGTTACCATCACGCTGAGACATCAGAGCGATGTACTTGCCGTCAGGAGAAGCAGCAGGAGCCGTGGCTGACCCATCCAAGAAGATCATACGGTCGTCGGAGCCGTCCGCATTCATGACAGCGAGTCCCTGGTCAGGCCAGGTGACCCGGTAGGCGATGGAGCCATCCGGCATCCAGGTGGGGTACTCGCCGTGGACAGGGCCTATGCCGCGCTTGAGCTCCCAGTCTGATCCTCCAGCCGCATTCACCTGGTAGATGCGGATCTTGCGGTCCGACTCCCGGCGGGAGAAGAAGACCAGGATCTGTCCATTCGGCGACCAGGAGGGCAAGGCATCTTCGAGGAAGTTGGTGAGTCGGTTCTGGTCGCCGCCATACGTGTTCATCACCTCAATACCCCTGTCATCGCTCCTCCAGCGGCGGAAGGCGATTCTCTGACCATCGGGGCTGAGGGCTGGCTGGCTGGCCTCCTCGATCACACGCTGCATGCCAGAACCATCAGGGTTGGCCACGTAGACGTCATAGGTGCCGCGCTCGGGGTCGAACACAGGGAAGGCGATGCGACCAGGCAGTACAGCAGGCACGCCAGCGACCGCGGTCGGCGTCGGACTGGGCAGGGGTGTCTCTGTTGGCACAGGAGTGCTCGTCGGAGCAGGCAGCTGAGTCGAGGTAGGCTCTGGCGACAGTGCAACCGTACTTGTGAGCTGGGGTGCAGGCGCCTCGGTACTGGATGGCGCGGGCGTGTCCGTGGGTGGTGCTGGCGTGTTGGTCGGTACCAGCTTCGCTTCGGTTGGTGCAACAAGGGTCTCGGCCGGTGCTGGGATGTGAATGGGTTCAGTCGCCGTGGTTGCAGGCACCAGCGAGACCAAGGTTGGGGGCGGTATGGATGCTCCCCGGCCTGGTCCGCGATTCAGTGTCAAAACGACGGCACTGACGGCGACGATAGCAGCCAGGCCGCCGAAGAGCACGATAACCCACACTGGCAGACGGCGCCTTGACGGAGCAGGGGCCGGCCTACGGGCGGCCGGTCCAGCCTCCAACCACTGTCCGCAGTTGCCACAGGCTTTGGCGGACACAGGGACAGGCTCCCGGCAATGGGGGCAGCGCCGGGGGGCTTCAGCCCTGGAAGAGGCAGCGGGCTCAGTTGCCAACCAGCGCCCGCAGTGACCACAAGCCCTGGCGGTATCCGTGACTTCTCCTCCACAATAGGGGCAGTGCTTCATACCATGTCACAATCTCATGTCACAGTTTCATATCACAGTCTCGTGTGCGCGCGGGGCCGGTACCCCATCGCCATTCAGCCATCACCATGCTCCCTCGTATTGGCAGTAGTATACCACAGGCTGGCTGGCTGGTCAAGGGAAGGTTGAGCTTTCCGCTTGTTCCGCTGTTCCGCTGACAGTCAGCCGATGAAGCCAATGAAGCCGAAGGTTCGGGCGTCAGAACTCGCCCACGTCGCCGATGCGGAAGCGCTCAATGAGCAGAAAACCGGCGGCACAGACGGCCATCAGCAGCGTGCTCATGGCCAGCGCCTGCCCGTAGTTCAGCAGCCCCGGCTGCCCCAGGAAGCGGAAGATCGCCACAGGCATAGTCGGGAACTGAGGGCGGGCAATGAGCACCGTGGCTCCGAATTCTCCCATGCTGACCGTGAAGGCGAACACTGCCCCCACCAGCAGCGCCCGGAAGAGGATGGGCAGGTCAATCTCCCGCACCACCCGCAGCGGCGAAGCACCCATTACCGCAGCCGCCTCCCTCAGGTGCGGGTTCATGCCCCGCAACACGGGCAGCAGCGTGCGCACGACAAAGGGGAAGGCCACCAGCGTGTGCGCCAGTGGCACCAGCAGGGGCGAGGTGCGCAGGTTCAACGGCGGCTCATCGAGCGCGATGATATAGCCGAAGCCTAGCGTCACCGCCGACGTCCCCAAAGGCAACATGAACAGCGGGTCAAGGAAAGCCCTGAAGGCCCGCCCCGCCCCAAGCGGGGCACGCCCTCTCCTCTGCGATGGGGCGAGCAGATAGGCACTGATGGTGCCCATCACCAACGCCAGCGCTACCGTCGCCGCGCCGAAAACCAGCGAGTTGCGGATGGCCTCGGCGGGAGGGACGAAGAAGATGGACTGGGTACGGTTGACGAACAGCTCTCGATAGTAGTGGAGATTATAGCCCCCACCTAGCGAAAAGGAGCGCTCAGCCAGCGCTACCAGCGGCGAGAGCAGCAACAGCAACATCCCTCCCAGACAGACGGTGACCAGCAATCGGTCTCGCCAGCGGGTCGGGCGCCGGTGCGTGGCCCGCCGTGGCCGGAACTCGATGGGCACGGCCAGACGCGCTTGCAGCCGCGTGTAGAAAGCCATGATTACAAAGGTGAACGCCATCTGCACGATGCCCAGAGCCGCCGCCAGCGGCAGGTGGAACAGATGCACAGCCTGGCGGTAGATCTCCACCTCCAGCGTAGCGAAGCGGGGCCCGCCCAGAACGAGAATGACGCCGAAGCTGGTGAAGCAGAAGAGGTAGACCAGGAGCGCAGCAGCGACGATGGCTGGCCCCAACAGCGGCAACGTGATCTCCCGGAAGACCTGCCAGCGGCCTGCGCCCAGTACTCGCGCTGCGTCCGCCTGGCGGGGATCGAGATTAGCCCAGAAGCCTCCCACAATGCGCACGATGATGGTCACATTGTAGAAGACATGAGCCAGCAAGATGAGCCAGATGGTGTGCTGGATGTCAATGGGCGAGGCACTTAGATTGAAGATGGTCATCAGCCAACCGTTAAGCCGGCCGCGAGCTCCTAGCAACGAGGTGAAGGCTGTTGCCACCACCATGGTGGGCAACACAAAGGGGATGGTGGTCAGCGCCCGCAGCAGCGGTTTGCCACGAAACTCGTATCGGGCGAAGACGAAGGCCGCTGGCAGGCCCAGCAGCAAGGTCAGCAGCGTGGAGACCGTCGCCTGCCAGACGGTGAACCACAGCACACGAGCGTAGTAAGACTCGCTGATCAGCACGCGCAGCGGCCGCAGATCGAGTATCCCCTCTGGTGCCAGGCTGAGCGCGAAGATGCTGTAGAGAGGGTAGAAGAAGAACAGCACCAGGAAAAGCAACGGGACAATGTAGATGAACTGCGACAGTCGCTTGTGCATCGGAGAGTCCTCTTCCCTTGTTTCCCTCAGCCGCTTCTCTCTATTCCAGGATCCACTGCTGGTACAATGCGTCCAGGTCACGCCCGCTCACCTTTTCCGCCACAGTCAAGAAGCTCTCCGCTGTGGCGATCCTGTAGCGATGCTCCTGGAAGTAGGCGCACAGGATGTCGTCGAAGACCAGATCGCCCACCTGCTGTCGCAAATGGTGAAAGAAGAGCGGCCCCTTGCCGTAGACGATGGGGCCATAGTCTTCCACGTCGAAACTGGCCACAGGCCCTGCAACTGCCCGATCCCTCCCTGCCCTTCGCGCCTGCTCCCAGCGATCCCAAAAGCCGGCCTGGCGGGCCCGCTGGGCCACTGTCTCGCCGTACCTGTCCTCGTAGTAGAGGGAGGTGGAATACTGCGTCAGCGCCTCGTCCAGCCATGGCTCGTCCACCTGATCGTTGCCCACCAGGTTGTACCACCATTGATGGGCCACCTCGTGCGCCACCACCCACTCCGTACGATCGCTAC
>CBDURC010000140.1:0-8265 GCA_965369635.1 uncultured Anaerolineales bacterium
GCTTGGCGGTGTAGTATGAGCGAAGGCCGCTTTTGCACTGACCAGGACGGTGCGTGATGGTGTTTCCTGGCGACGATCAACTGCTCACCCAGATCCGCGGCGGCGACATCAAGGCGCTTGAGATTCTTTACGATAAGTACAAGGGCCAGATCTATCGTACCGCCTTGGCCGTAACGCACGACCAGCAAACAGCAGAAGACATTTTGCAGGATACCTTCCTGCGCCTCCATGCCAACATCGATCGTCTGGATGGCTCGGTGCCTATCGCGCCCTGGCTGCACCGCGTCACCGTCAACCTCGGCTACAACTGGCACGCTAGAGGTCGTCGTTGGGTCCACTCGCTGGAGGGAGTGATCGAGAATCTGGTCAGCACCCCTCACGGATCGCCAGAACGTCAGGCAGAGCGTACAGAGTTGAGAGATATCGTACAAAAGGCCATCATTACCCTGAGCTTCAACCAGCGCGTAGTGGTCATTCTCTTCTACATGAACGGATTCAACCTGGAGGAAATCGCCTACATCTTGGACTGCCCTGTGGGCACGGTGAAATCTCGTCTCCACTATGCACGCCGCAATCTACGACGCCGGCTAGAACGGGAGGGATATTGGCAGCCGGAGGTAGCCTATGAGTTCTCATGATCAGCGCGGCCCTCATGCCGGGCCAAATGTAGTTTCGGACGAACTAGATCGTTTGCTCTCCTGGGGCATCCAGGAACTGGTGGGCACTGCGGAGCCTTCCCCCCGCGTCTGGCAGCAGATCGAGCGTAAGCTCCGAGCTGGACCTTCGCCAGCGCGGCATCGCCCGAGGCGCAAAACATGGCGGACGGCTTCCCTGGCCCAAGCTCTGGCTCTGGCCAGCCTTCTGGTGGTTCTTGGCCTCAGCTTGGGACCTGCTCTGCAATGGCCTTCGTACTTCTATGGAGGCGGAGAGCAGAAAGAGATGCTCACCCGCACCCCAGATGTGGGCCTCAGCCAGGAAGCGTCGCCCCCCCTGATGGCCGAGGAAGGCTTGCTGAGTGGGCGAGAGATGCTGCTGTGGACACGAGAACAGGCACGTGAGCGCCAGATAATGGCTCATGACACATCCCCCGGTGTGGACCCTATCCTGAAGCACCGGCATGAATGGAACACGTCAGCCTTGACTCCTTGATGCCCCGTTCCATGAGTACCCAGACAAGTACCCAGACCTATGAGGTTCTTGCACATTGGGCAAGAGAACAAACCACAGATCTCACAGATTATGCAGACTTGACGAAACATAGGCTTCTTTGATTTTGACAAGGTTCGCGGTCTGTGATACTATATATATCCGGTCGGGCTGCGTCAGGGCATAACCGCACCAGGTGTAAAACGTGAAACGTACAGCGAGATCACGTTTTATGCATTATGTTCTACGTTCTCGCAGGTATGCGCATTGGTGTAGCCGTTCTGTCCAGGCAATGCTTGATGACAATACATCGTAGTCACTGAGGAGGCCCGCATGGCAAAACTGTTGGAGGTGAAAGGGCTTAGAACCCAGTTCTTCACCCAGGATGGCGTGGTACACGCCGTCAACGGCATTTCCTACGACCTCGACGAGGGGGAGACATTGGGCATCGTAGGTGAATCGGGATGCGGCAAGACCGTCAGCGTCCTCTCCGTCATGCGGTTGATCCCCCAACCCCCTGGCAAAATTGTGGGAGGAGACGTGTGGTTTGATGGCCGCAACATCATGGACATGCGAGAGGATGAGGTCCGGCAGGTTCGAGGTAACCGCATCGCCATGATCTTCCAGGACCCCATGACCTCCCTGAATCCTGTACTCACCGTCGGCGCGCAGGTCGACGAAGCACTGCAGCTCCATATGGGGATGGACAGAGCACAGGCCCGCCGGCGGACCATCGAATTGTTGCAGATGGTGAACATCCCCGAGGCCAAAGACCGCGTGGATGACTATCCCCATCAGTTCTCCGGCGGTATGCGGCAGCGGGTGATGATCGCCATGGCTTTGTCCTGTAACCCGCAGCTTTTGATCGCTGACGAGCCCACCACCGCACTGGACGTGACCATCCAGGCCCAGATCATCGATCTGGTGAAGAAGCTCAAAGATGACATCGGCATGGCCGTAATCTGGATCACTCACGACCTGGGCGTCGTGGCAGGACTGGCCGAACGGGTGCTCGTCATGTACGCGGGCTTCATCGTCGAGGAAGCAGCAGTGAAAGAGCTCTACGGTGATCCACGGCATCCCTACACCCTGGGGCTGCTCGACTCCATTCCCCGCCTGGATCAGCGAAAGGAGAAACTCACTCCCATCGAGGGTCTGCCACCCGATTTGATTGATCCACCGCCCAATTGTCCCTTTGCCCCTCGATGTCGCTTCAGGATTGATCGCTGTTTGGAGGAGAATCCAGCGCTGGCACCGGTAGGCCCAGGGCATCGGATCGCCTGCTGGGTAGATGTACAAACGGGAGGAGCGCGGTAGAATGACTGACAGCAATATCCTGGTTCGCGTTGAAGGGCTGAAAATGTATTTCCCCATCACCAAGGGGGTCATCATCCAACGCCACGTGGGTGACATCAAGGCAGTAGACGGCATTGATCTCTCCATTCGCCAAGGTGAGACACTGGGGCTGGTAGGTGAGAGCGGCTGTGGCAAGTCTACCACCGGGCGGGCCATCCTCCAGCTCTATCAGCCCACTGCCGGCCGTGTCTTCTTCAGGGAGAACGGTGAAGAGATCGAATTGACGGCTATCAAGGGTGAGCGACTGCGGCGCATGAGGCGCAAGATGCAGATGATCTTCCAGGACCCCTATGCTTCGCTCAATCCCCGTATGACTGTGGGGAACATCGTCGGCGAACCTCTGGAAGTGCACAAGATCTCCAAAGGCAGAGAGCGACGGGAGCGCGTGCAGGAACTGCTGCAGGTCGTGGGACTCAATCCCTACTTCATCAACCGCTATCCTCACGAGTTCTCGGGCGGCCAGCGCCAGCGCATCGGCGTGGCCCGTGCTTTGGCTGTGAATCCTTCCTTCATCGTCTGCGACGAGCCCATTTCCGCACTGGACGTGTCCATCCAGGCCCAGATCATCAACCTGCTGGAGGAACTGCAGGAGCAGTTTGGCCTCACCTATCTTTTCATTGCCCACGACCTTTCGGTCGTCCGCCACATCTCAGACCGGATGGCGGTGATGTACCTGGGAAAGATTGTGGAGTTGACCACACAGGCGGAGCTGTACGAGAACCCCTTGCATCCTTACACCCAGGCTCTGCTCTCTGCCATTCCCATTCCCGATCCGGTGGTGGAGGAGAAGCGCAAGCGTATCATCCTGGAAGGGGATGTCCCCAGCCCTGCCAATCCGCCAAAGGGGTGCAACTTCAACACCCGCTGTCCACGGGTCATGGACATCTGCCACGAGAGCGAACCCGAGTTCAAGGACATAGGTGGCGAGCATTTCGTGGCTTGTCACTTGTACTAAAGCCAGACACACTTGAAGTTGGTGAAAAAGGCAAAGTCAAGTCTACTCTCCACAGGACGTAAAACGTGCTCGTCACGCATTACGTTTCACGCATTATGGCATTATGTTTCACGCCCAGTCAGGCAATCAGGCAGTGTGTAGAATCCTAGATAGATCGTCTCTACATACACTCTTCAACTCGGAAAGGAGGTGATGCGACGCTTCGGACATATGGTCGAAGGCGATCGGGAGCATAGCGTGCTCCAGCGATCGTCTCGCCGCAGCGGTTGATTCGATGTTCCAACTTCGAGCATCGAGCAACAACAATCCCAAGTTCGTAACTCCTTAAGGAGGAGACAAACAATGCTAAGCAAGAAATGGGCTATCCTGTTGGCCCTACTGGTGGTTTCCAGCCTGATCCTCACTGCCTGCCCGGCACCTGAACCGCAGGTGATCGAGAAGGTCGTCATTGAGACCGTCATCGTCGAGGTGGAGAAGGCGGTCGAGGTACAGAAAATCGTCGAGGTCACCACGGAAGTCGAGGTCGTGGTCGAGAAGATCGTCGAGGTCACAGCAACCCCGGTTCCCGTGGAGGAGAAGGTCACTCTGGACTGGAACTTCGGCACTGAGATTCCCTCACTGGATCCGTCGCTGTCCACAGACACGACATCCATCGACTGCCTGCGCAACCTGGCAGTTGGCCTGACGCAGCTCACGCCCGATGGCGAGGTGCTGCCCATGTTGGCCACGGAGTGGGACATCTCCGCGGACGGCCTGGAGTACACCTTCAAGATGCGCGATGACGCCGTCTGGGTGAAGTACAACACCGGCACGGGCGAGATCGAGCAGATGCGCCCGGTCACGGCACAAGACATCGTCTACGGCACCAAGCGCACGCTCGACCCGCGCACCGCCTCCGACTACGCCTACGTGGTCTACGTCGTCAAGGGCGGCGAGGCGCTGAACACGTCGGACATCGATGCGCTGAGCGAGGAAGAGCAGCAGGCGCTGCTGGATGGCGTGGGCGTCGAGGCCGTGGATGACTACACGGTCAAGTTCACCCTGGAGTATCCGGCCCCCTACTTCGCCGGCATCGCCAGCATGTGGGTCATCCGCCCCATGCCGCAGGAGCCCATCGATCAGTACGGCGACCGCTGGATCGAGCCGGGCTTCTACTGGAGCAACGGCCCCATGGTGCTGGCCGAGTGGGCACACGACGACCACCTCATTCTTGAGAAGAACCCTTACTACTGGGGTGCCGACGAGGTGCAGATCGACCGCATCTATGGCGTGATGGTCACCGAGTCCTCCACAGCCTTCGCCATGTACGAGGCCAACGAGCTGGACATCACCGGCCCGCCGCTGGAGGAGATGGACCGCGTGAAGACCGACCCGGTGCTGAGCAAGGAGCTGTACATCGCCCCGCGCGACTGCACCTACTACTACGGCTTCACCACCACCAAGGCGCCAGTGGATGACGTGCTGGTGCGCAAGGCCCTCTCGGCGGCCGTTGACCGCCAGGGTCTGATCGACAACGTCACCAAGGGCAACCAGCTCCCCGCCAACACCTTTGCTCCGGCCATGATCTTCGGCAACGCGGCCAGCGATCCCGACATCGCCCCGTGGGCCCTGGACTACGAGCTGGGCAAGGAAAAGGCCGTGGAGTGGCTGGCTGAGGCCGGCTATCCCGATGGCGAGGGCTTCCCGGTCCTCACCCTGATGCACAACACCTCTGAGGGGCACGCCAAGATCGCCCAGGCCATCAGTGCCATGTGGAGTGACGTCCTCAACATCGAAGTCAGCGTGGAGAACCAGGAGTGGAAGGTCTACCTCAAGACCATCCAGAAGGAAACCCCCCTGGAGGAGATGCCTCACGTCTGGCGTCTGGGCTGGTGCGCTGACTACCCCGACAACAACAACTGGGTGCACGAGGTCTTCAACGCCGAAGAAGGCGCCAACCGAACACGCGCCGTTCCGGGCAAGTTCGAGGAGCTCACCAAGGCGGCTCAGTTGGAGCAGGATCCCGAGGCCCGCAAGGCCATCTACAAGCAGGCCGAGCAGATCCTGACCGAGACCGAGGCCCGCATCATCCCGATCTACTACTACACCACCGTCACGCTCACCAAACCGTGGATCACCTTCCGCACCTTCGGCGAGATGGGCGGCAGCTCCTTCTTCGCGTGGAAGATCGACTGGGAGGCCAAGAAGGCCGCACTGGGCATGTAGAGATCGGTGCGCTGTCTGAGATTTACGGTTCGGATGTCGGTAGAATCAACCATCCAGGCTAAGAAGGAACTCAGCGGCGACACAGAAGTTAGCGATAGCGCCCCCCGCCGAGCGCGGGGGGCGCTAATCCCTGGCCCGCTGGCGGGGGCGACGACTGCGCACATGCCCGCAGCATGTACTCAGTCGTTGCCATCGCTGATGATTGGGGTGCCTTCCCCACAACTGCTGGCGCGAAGTTGCACTATTGATGGCGAGAAGTTGCACTCCGAGCCCTTGTTCGGGAGTGCAACTCCCTGACGTCAGGTAGGGTGAATCACTGCTTCGGGCAAGCAGATCAGCCATTGCTCAATGTCATCAAGTTAAGCGTAGTCTAGCCCCTTGCGGGCGTCTTGTGGCGGCAAAAAACGGGCACAAGGCCCTATGCTACACCTTAGCTTACTGACATTGAGCCATTACTCACAATGACTCTTCATAACATTCTCAAGCGTTGTCCAAGGAGGGAATCATGACCAAATACCTCATCAGACGCGTCCTCTGGGCTATCCCCGTCCTCCTCCTGGTGTCCCTCGTGGTCTTCGTCCTCATCCGCGCCATCCCCGGAGGGCCGTTCGACTTCGTGGGAGATAAGGCGCTGCCGCCATCGGTGGTCAAGAACCTGGAGGCCAAGTACCACCTCGATTGGCCCGTGTGGCAGCAATTCTGTGGCTACCTCTTGGGTGACAAGATCTGCACCCTGGGCAAGGAGTCAGGAAGTGGCGGGCTCATCCAGGGTGACCTGGGGCCCTCCTACCGCTACCGTGGGCGCACGGTGAACGATATCATCGCTTCCGGCCTGCCCGTGTCCGCCCAATTGGGTATCATGGCCATGGCTATAGCGGTCATCCCCGGGGTCCTGCTGGGGGTGTTTGCCGCCCTGAAGCAAAACAGTGCTGTAGACTACGCGGCGACCTTCGTGGCCATCCTCGGAGCTTCGATCTCCAACGTCGTCTTGGGGCCCATGCTCATATTTATCTTTGCCCTGGAGTTGGATTGGTTCCCCGTGGCCCGCTGGGGTGTCTCAGCGCCCTACTTCCTCGGCTTCATCCCCGCACCCACAGCCAAGTTCTGGCTCCACGCCGCACTGCCGGTTATCACTCTGGGCAGTGGCTTGGCGGCGCGCATCACCCGGCTCACCCGGGCCAGCCTGCTGCAGGTTGTCAGGGAAGACTACATCCGCACTGCCCGGGCCAAGGGACTGCGCGAGCGGGTGGTGGTCATGCGCCATGCCCTGAAGAACAGCCTCATCCCCGTTGTGACCATGCTCGGCCCCATGTTTGCTGCCGTGCTCACGGGGACGTTCGTGGTGGAACTGCTCTTCGCCATCCCCGGCCTGGGGAAGCACTTCATTACTAGCATCGGCAACCGCGACTACCCCGTCGTCATGGGCACGACGTTGCTCTACGGCGTGGCCATCGTCGTCGCCAATCTCTTCGTGGACATCACCTACGCCTGGTTGGATCCCCGCATCCGCTACGACTGAGATGCGCCACGAGTGCATTCGCAGACCAAAGGAGCAGAATCATGGCTGTAGCTGAAAAGCCTCACGTTGATATTGACTTCGCACTCCGTAAGGAGCGCAGTCCCTGGGGGGACGCCTTCCAACAACTGCTAAAACACAAAGTGGCTGTCGGCTCTGGTGTATTCATCATCCTTTTGATCCTGATGGCTCTTTTCGCCAGTTTCGTGGCCCCATTTCCTTACGCCAGGACCAGTTTCACGGATAACTATGCGCCTGCCGGCAGCATCACGCAGTTGGAGAAGCCCGAGTTCGCAGGCAAAAGGTACTGGTTGGGCGCCGACTACCTGGGGCGGGACATTCTCAGCCGCACCATCTTTGGCGCGCAGGTGTCGCTGACCGTCGGTTTCGTTGGCGCCGGGGTGAGTATGATCATCGGCGTCATCTACGGACTCATCTCCGGATACAGCAGTGCCCGGATAGATAACTTCATGATGCGCTTCGTAGACTTCCTCTACGCCCTGCCCCTGATCATCTTCGTCATCCTCATGCAGGTGTTCTTCAAGGCCCAAGCCCGACACGTAACTCAGGGAGCGGCCAGTTTCTGGACACCCTTCGTGGCGATTGACCAGAAGCTGGGCGGGATGTTCTTCCTGTTCGTCGCCCTGGGCGTATTGAACTGGCTGGGCATGGCGCGCCTCACCCGGGGGCAGGTGCTCTCCTACAGGGAGAAGGAGTTCATCGAGGCCGCCCGCATGGTGGGGGCCAGCGACATGCGCATCGTGTTCAAGCACTTGCTGCCCAACGTGTTGGGGCCCTGTATCGTGGCCGAAACGCTGACCATTCCGGGTTACATCTTCCTCGAGGCCTTCCTGAGCTTCATCGGCCTGGGCATTGATGCGCCACGGCCCAGTTGGGGCAACATGATCTCTGAGAACTACGCTGGCCTGTATGCCGTGCGCGGGCAATCGCTGGGCGAAATACTCGTTGACTCCCATCTGCTCTCCGTGCTTGTGCCCTCCATTGCTCTGACGGTGTCGGTGCTGGCTTTCAACTTCCTGGGCGATGGGCTGCGGGATGCCTTCGACCCCCGCCTGCGGGAGTAGCA
>CBDURC010000141.1:0-8246 GCA_965369635.1 uncultured Anaerolineales bacterium
ACCGGGCGACTACGTCTTCAGCCCCAAGGATCAGGGCAGTGACGACGGCAAAGATAGCGATGCTGACCCCGCTAGCGGACGAACGGCCACGACCACGCTGAGCGCGGGCGAGAACGATGTGAGCTGGGATGCCGGCCTGTACAAGCTCACGGCCATCGGCGATCTGGTGTGGCTCGACGAGGACGCCGACGGCGTGCAAGACCCTGACGAAAAAGGCTTGCCGGGCGTGGCCGTCAAGCTATACAGTGATACGGGAACCCTCATCACCTCAACCACCACTATCACCGACGGGTTCTACAGCTTCACCGGCCTTGCGCCAGGCGGCTACCAGGTGCAGTTCGTGCCGCCAACCGGCTATCTGTTCAGCCCACAGGACGCGGTCATCACTGATACCATTGACAGCGACGCCAATACCACCACCGGCAAGACCGCCATCATCACGCTGGCGGGGGGCGTGCCTGAACCACGTTGGGACGCGGGCCTCTACCAACTGGCCGTGCAATTTCAGGACGATAGCCTGATCGTCAATGAGGGTGCAGGCACGGCAACCTTGACCGTCACCCTTTCTGGCCCGTCCAGCGTCGCCGTCACGGTGGAGTACACCACCACCCAGTACGGATCGGCCATGGCCGGCAGCGACTACACCTCGACCAGCGGCACGCTCACCTTCACTCCTGGTCAGACCAGTCGGACGATTTCCGTGTCCATTGTTGATGACAGCATCTACGAAGAGACGGACGAGACGGTGCTGATGGCACTGCTCAATCCCACCAACGCCGGACTGGGTGCGACCGCCAATGCCACCGTGCTCATCGTGGACAATGATCCCTGGCCTGGACAGCGGTTCGTGGATCCTTGCGGAACAGCCACGCCCATGCCCTCACCCACGCCCACCAGGCCTGGGCCGACGCCTTCTTCACACGTCTATCTGCCCATCATCCTGAAGGGCTTCTCCTCATCATCCGCGCCCCAGCCCACGGCGACGCCTACGCCCATTTCAACGGGGCAGGGCACGTGTGACGGTCGCCAACTGATGTGGGCGCAGGAAGACCCCTTCGGTTCGCGTCGCGTGCTGCTGCGCTGGCGTCTGGGCAGCACCGACAGCCAGGCAATCCCCACTACCGCCTTCGACGTGCACCGCCGGGAGAGCGGTGCTTCGAGTTGGACGCGGATCGCCGAAACCCACTTCGCCGAGGAGCCCGGCGAGATGGAAGATATCCTGGGGCCAGCATTGATCGAGCAGCTTAACACCGACTTGCAGGATCACAATCCAGAATATCCCACGCGAAACCTCACGATTGACGAGATCTACCGGATCCTGCAAGAAAATGAGATCCGCGCCAGCATGCTGGCCGACAACTACTACCGGGTGGGCCTCGCCATCGGACAGGTGTACCTGGACACCAACGCGCCGCCCGGCGTTGACCTGGAATACCGCGTGCTACCATCCGGTGCAACCTGGCCTGTCTTCGGCCCGGTAACCATCTCACCATCGGCCACCATTCCCGCGCCGCAGAACCTGCGGGAGAGCGAGATGTTCGACGGCCCGGCTCAACTAGGCGTGCCCGACAGCACGCGCCCGTATACGGCTAGCGAACGCTACGATTGGGACCTGTACCAGTCGGAGCGGCGCGTTCATGGTCGCGTTTTCCTGATCTGGGACCCGCCCGGGACCGGCCAGGTCAGCCTGCCGTCTTACTACATCAGTGGCTACAACGTCTACCGCAAGGGGCCGGCGACGGGCGATGATTGGCAGAAGGCCAATCCCTATCGCACTCCGGGCGATCCCAGCAGCGGCTATCGCTTGATCCGCGCCGGCAACCCCCACGACCTGGAAGACTCGGACGGCGAGGCCTTCTTCGAGGACGACCTGAAGACCATCTTCGCTGGCAGAGAACCGTTATCGGTTTACACCAACTGGTCCTACAAGGTGTGTCCGGTGGATCTGCTGGGCAACGAGGCGAGTTGCGCCGAGCTCCACAACGTGCCGGTGCGCGAACTGGACGGACCGACGCCGGCCAATGACATCTCAATCACCACAGCGTCCGATCACAGCGTGCTCACTGTGACCGTGACCTATAGCGACGTCACCGAGATCAGCACGCCGGTCCGCTTCTTCCTTATGCGTAGCATAACAGTCACAGCGCCGACCTCAGGGTGGGTCGACATCACGACGAGTGGCGTCTTGAAGCACTCGGTCGCGCCAACGATTACCCTGACATTTACCGAAACAGATCAGTCGCTGGTGCGAGGCCAGGTGTACTGGTACTGGGTGCAGGTGCGCGACAACGCCGGTAACTGGTCGGCACCGAGCGCGCCGGTGAAAGGTGCACTTTACCCTCGCACGCCACCGACGCTCAACGCCATCCCGCAAGACCCCAATTGCGTCAACAACTCGCTACCGCTGACCGTGCGCGTGGACCCAGAGGTCAAGCAGATCATCGTCTATCGCTCCTTCACGCCCAACGACCCCGATAGTTACCAGTTGATCCAGCGCATCAAGGTCGAGAACGGGCAGGCGGTGTTCGATGAGACCTACGAGCCACCCTACCCGGCCATCGCCTACTACAAGCTGGAAGCGCTGGACGGTTACGGCAACGTCAGCAGCCAGCAGCCCTACTGCGCGGGACTCAACCCGGGCAACCGCCCTGACCCACCGGCAGTGGATATCCCCTCGCTGCCCGAACCCGATCCAGAGACCAACCTGGTGGATGTGCAGATGCAGTTCAGCGGCCCGAAAGGTGGCCTCAGCTACCGCAAGGTGACGGTAACGCACGTGTCGTACGATCCAGTGAGCCCGACGGTCATCACGGTCACGCCAACAGTGGACGTAACCCAGACGAGCACCAAAATCAAGGAAGGTGAGACGGCCAAGGTCGAGGTCTCGAACAGCAACGTCAACGGCGACAGCCCGCCCGTGACCAACTGGGTGCGCAAGGTCAACGACTTCCTAGAGACCAACCGGCAGATGACCGATCTGGGCCAGCCGGTCGCCGTCGAATGGGTGGCGACTTCGACCCCGCCATCATCAGCTCGCGTTTACCTGCATGGCCCACCAGAACCACGCGTCAGCCCCTATGTGGCCCTCTTCCGCCGCACGCCGACCAGCAACTGGCTGCAGGTCACGCCGGTTCAAGAACTCTATCAGACCTATGCGCCGTACTATGATCCCGAGACAGGCCGGAGGCACCACGCTTGGGTTATCACCGATACAATGGACCTCAGCAATCAGGCGTACCACTACATGGCGCTGGCCTTCAGCCCACTCTCTTTCGAGGTGATGGGCTACTGGCGGCCGATCACGCTGCCGGCCTACACCACCGGACCGGACTACATCCGCCTGGACAATCCTCTGGCCCCACCGCCCGACTATCCCACCGGCCCTGGGTGCGACAGCTACAACCTGCGGGATCCCAGCTACTATGGCCCTGCCGGGGAGGGGTGGTGGAACAGCCCGGGCGACCACATCAAGCTGCGCAACGGCTGGTATATCGTCGTGGATAAGTTCCGCGATTACGACGGCAACTGTGACGGTCTCGACCTGTCGCGCGATCAGCTCTTTGGCAGCGGTTGGCTGTACGCCGGTGAAGCCAGTAGTTGGGCGATAGACTTCATCAACATCACTGCCGACCCCACGACCGGTGGCCACCTGGGTGGGCGCATTGTGGCTACTCTGAATTACACGCCGCCGGTCTCCCGTCAGCTCAGCGCTTACTGGCAGCGCATCGAGTTTTATCCTAATCAGGTCGGGGCCGAGGTCACCCTGAGCCTGCCAGCCAATGTGAAGGTCGTGGACCCAACCGCCAGGGAACGCAGCCACCGGATCTTTGGGGTCTTTCTCAAGGCCATGCCCAATTTCAGTTTTGACCCTCGCACAATCGCAACTGCCAGCCGTCTGCTTTGGCTAATCGACGAGAACCTGCCGTGGTATCTCATGGCAGATTCCATCCTCTTCGACGATGACGACGTGCGCCTGCGCGGCGCGATGCACACCGAGGACCGCCTGGACTACGCACCCGTGACGGCGTCGACGGCCGACGGGCTGCCTCTGCCGGATAACAACCTGGGGTTCTTGCGAGAGACGTACGCCAGCAGCGACGTTCGCGTCACGAAAGACGGACTGCAGGGAACCTTCACCAGCAATCCGGCGGGCAGACTGGACTACCGCACCAGCCTGCCGGCGGCCGTGGAAGTCAGCGCTAGTGGGGCCACCGTGCAGGTGGTCAACAGCCAGATTCAGCTTGGCACGCTGCACAACGCCAGCCTGAGCCTGGCCTACTACACCGTCGGCACGGACATAAGTTTCATGTTCAGACTGGACAAGCTGATGCGCGCGGGTTACCGCTCCGAACTTCCCGAGCCGCACACGTTGCAGATGCAGCCGGCCAACAACCAGGTCACGATCCTCCCCGGTGGCCTGTTGTCCAGTACCGTGCAGATTGACCCGCCCTCGTCGATCTCTTGGACCGGCTCATACACCGTGCCGACGAACCGACCTGGCGTATACCTCACCTTCTACGCCGCAGCGACCTCCTTCTCGGAGAGTGGCACCGAAATCGGCTGGTCTCGCCAGGCGACCACCGCCCCCGCACCGGCCGAAAACGCCTGGCGCAAGCTTCCCAGCCCGATCCAGAACAGCCAGCTCGATCCGGGTGTGAACATGAACGCTGTCGGCAGCAGCGCTGAATGTGGTTGCTACCGGCCCGACGACTTCAACGATGTGGACCTGGACCTCTACGTGCGCCGCGGTGGCGTGAGTGGGAACTACCGCATCAACGCCCAGAGCTACGGCGAAATCCGCGACGAGAACGGCTATCTGGTCACCATCAAGAAGTACAACCTGCTGTTCGCAGACAACGCGGTTGTGCCTCCCACTGAGGCGGCGATGGACCTGCGCCTGCCCTATCCCAGCGAGGTGGTGGTGCCGCTCAAGATAACCCGCTTCGCCGCCAGCGGCTGCCCGGCCGGCTGCGAGGTGCTGACCGAAGATAAGCTGCGCCACAAGTATTGGAGGTTCGATGAGAAGCCAACCCGTGCCTACTTCGTGCCCATTGGCCAGACTTCGTACAGCAGCCAGCAGCCGGATGTTTCGAAGCTGCCCAAGGCGGTGTTGACGCTGGTCGGCACAGCGACGATCAATGGGTTGGGCAAGAAGACCGCGAACATCGCCGAGACGGACGATCCGGTCGAGATACCGGTGTACAGCCAGTGGATGCCCGACGGCGACTATGGCGACATCAAGCCCTATCCAGCGGGCAGCAGTCCCGACAACCTGCCCGACTACTTCCGGGTGAGCGGCGTGCCCTATGCGCTGCGAGATGTGAAGCTGAGTCACTACTACAGTAAATTGGGAGACGCCAGCAGCCTGCCCGACACCCTGGGCCTGGAATTGGACGATACGATGATCGCGCTACCACAGGATCTTCTGGATGCCAACGACAAGTTGACGCCCCAGTCGCTCAAGAACTGCGCCGACGAGAAGAACAAGAAGAGTGAGGGCTGTGGTTTCGTGCTGGTGGATGGCAATGGCGCCGTGGAGTACTTCGGCGAGATCGGGGAAGCGAGTGGCGGTACTGCCCCCGAGTTCCAGGGCGACGAGCCTCAGGGCCAGTGGCCGGTGGCGACGGCCAGCCCCACCGGCAAGCCAGCACAGGCCACGGCGGAGAAGCCGCAACTGTCCTGGAACTACCCCCTGGTCAACGACTATCTGGATTTCGACATCCCGGTCAAATTCCTGGCCAATAGCGCTGGCGGCGCCCTGGCCGGTGTTTACCGCGATCTGCCGCTATTACCCGGCGCTGAGGTGCTGAAGACCGACGCAGCGATTGTAGCCACAGTCAGATTCGACACGAAGAAGGGCTTCGAGGGCGACGTCGGCATCTTCCTGGGCTACACGGCCAGCCAGGCCGCCTTCCGGGCGTTGGCCATGAACCGACCCAAGGATGATGAACCGGGCGTCAAGGACTACACTAAGTGGGACGATGTCGAGGCCGATATCGGTGCGTGGGCCGAAAAGTTCGGTTACACGATCAAGAGCGGTGACAAGGACGATCCCGTTGACCTGGCCAAGTTGCTGTGGACAAGCCCGAAGGGTTGGTATACCAGTACCAGAAGCTACATAGACACGTTCGACGTGCTCAAGCCGACTGTGCAGGGTCTGAAGGGCAAGGAAGCCTACGGCATCACCGGCATTCAGTCGGGCCACGTGCTGAACGAGGCCGGCACCACGCTCAGCACCGGCATGGGACAGGTGGTCCTCGTCTTCGCCGGCGGTGACGTCCGGTTGGACAGCATCAAGTTCGGAGCGATGATTGATGTCCAAACCGGCAGCAAAAAGAGCAGCAGCAATTCCAAGTCCAACGACAAGCTGCTGCATGCCGACTGGCTGGGCCTGGAGATCAACCGCGATGGCGAGATCCTGATCGAGGCCAACAACGTCAGCACGTCGCTGACCGGCGACTACGACATCCACGCCGACATCATCCTCCTCATCGGCACAAAGAAAGATTTCGAACGCATTGAGGGTGGCATCACCATCGCCGATCTGGACCTGTCGCAGGTGAAGTTCAAGAACCTGGGTGCGGTGTTCGGCGCGGGGCAATACAACAAGCAGCCGCTCTTCTACCTGGGTCTGAAGGGCGAGGGCGATTTCTCCGGCTACAAGGTGGGCGGCGCCCTGCTCTTCGGCCTCATCAACCCAGACAGCCAGGTGCTGAAGAAGGCGGGATTCGCCCACCTGCTGGCCAAGATCGGCGGCGATAGCTCCAAGAGCAAGAGCCCGGCACCGCAGGGCACCTTTGCTGGCGTCTACGTGGCGGTCTACGGCGACTTCCCCATCTACGGCAAGAGCTGCATCGCCGAGGTGAAAGCCAGCGCCGAACTGCGCGGCTGGTACTTCACGCCGACGACGGGCGGCACGCCCATCTACGGCGGCTACCTGCGCGGCAGCGTCTACGGCACAGCGCTGTGCCTCGTCAGCGCCCGCGGCGAGCTGACGCTGATCATCGAGCAATTGCGCCAGGGCGGCACGAGCGACAGTGGTCGCACCTGCACAGCCAAGAGCTGCACGGCCTTCAGCGGCGAGTTCTGGGCTGCCATCGGCATCGGCTTCTGCGAGCCAGACACCTGGACGCCGTGGAAGAAGCGCTGGTGGAACGATGACTGGTGTTACAACATGGGCTTGCAGGCCCAGGTCACCTACATCAATCCACAGGACGACAAGGGCGACTGGGATGCCAGCTTCAAGGTGGAGGCGGAGTAGTTCTCTCGGACGAACCACCGGCACGGCTGAAGTGAGCGCCGATGGCGTGGCCCTGGTCTCGTGGGCCCCCTCGGCCTCGGACCCCGATGTGGAGGGCTATCGCCTCACCGTGGACTCGGGCGAGGTCATCACCGTCACCCATCCCATCAGTCAGGCCGTTGTCGGCTCGTTGGACCCCAACGAGGCGATAGCCGCGGAGGTGGCCGCGTACGATATGAGCGGCAATCTGGGGGCAGGAGAGCGCGTGGCCAGGCGCTCCCCGGCGTTGCAGGTCATCGCCCAGATGCCCGCGGATGGCGACACCGAAACGCGCGGGAATCAGGTGCTGGTGGCCTTCAACCAACCCGTCACCGAGCAGCGCTTCGTCCTGCGAGATGAGGAGGGGAACGAGGTGCCCGGGACCGCTGAAGGCCTGACCTACGATCTGGGCGCGATCATCCCCATCGCCGAGCCGGTGTGGGGCGTTCGCTTTGTCCCCAAGCATCGCTGGCTCGCCCCAGGCAGCTACACCGCCGAAGTCAGTGTGGAAGTGGACGCCCACACCGCCCGTGCTCTACAATCCGTCAGCGCCATGAGTGGCTCCGTCCTCTCTCCGGCCGGAACCACGGCCACCTACCGTTGGAGCTTCGCCATCACGGGCCATCCCGTACGCACATGGCTGCCGCTGCTAGCCAACTGAGCAGCTTACCTGGAGCCCCTTGTGCTTCAGTCCTTGTTACTGAGGGGCGTCCTCTCCCCGTCACCGAGCGCTGCAAGCCACGAAAGCGGGGCGGGGACGCCCCTTCATAACGGTTTGGGGTGTCAGAGAAAGCAACAACTGGTAAATTGGTAGATTGGATACAGAACCAGTTTACTAATGTACCAATGTACCAATCTACCAGCCTACCGACGAGAGGAGGATGACCATGAACAGACGACGATCTTTCACTTTGGCAGCCGTGTTGACGCTGGCCGTGCTGCTGGCAGCCAGCGGGCTCTTCGTGCT
>CBDURC010000142.1:0-8002 GCA_965369635.1 uncultured Anaerolineales bacterium
AATCCGGTGCAGGAGATCGGTCGCCTGGCCCATCAGGCCGGGGCACTGTTCCTGGTGGATGGTGCGCAGTCGGCGCCGCATATGCCGGTGAACGTCAAGGAAAACGGCTGCGACTTCTTCGTTCTCTCCGGCCACAAGATGTTGGCCCCGATGGGCATCGGGGCACTGTATGGCCGGCGAGAGTTGCTGGAGGAGATGGCCCCCTTCCTCTACGGCGGGGACATGATCGCCGACGTGACCCTGGAGCGCGCCACCTGGAACAGGCTGCCCTGGAAATTCGAGGCCGGCACCGCCAACGTCTGCGGCGGGATCGCCCTGGGCGGGGCCACAGACCTGCGCACCGGCCAGCGTCTGGAGGGGGCCGTGGACTACCTGGAGCGGATTGGGATGGCGCAGGTGCAGGCGCACGAGAGGGCGCTGACCGCATACACGCTGGAAGGATTGCAGGCTATGGAGAGGGTGCGGGTGTACGGGCCGCTCGACCCCAACAAGCGGAGTGGGGTCCTGGCCTTCGACATCGAGGGGAGCGATGTGCACCTGGTAGTTCATCTGCTCAACGATGAGGGAATCGCCGCGCGGGCTGGCGGGCATTGTGCCTACCCGCTGGCCGACCGTCTGGGGGTGGAGGGCACGGTACGGGTCAGCTTCTATATCTACAATAGCAGGGATGAGGTGGATCGCTTCCTCGAAGTCCTAGAAGACATCGTATGGCGCAGACTCTTGTAGAGAGAGAATGCCATGTACAGCCCATGTACAGCAAGGAAGTGATGGAGCATTCCCTCCATCCGCGCCACGTAGGAACCATCGGGAACGCCGACGGTTTCGGCAAGGCTGGGGGTGGCCCCCGCTGTCCTGACGACCTGGCCCACTTCTGGATCCGAGTGACCGATTGTCGCATTGCTGAGGTCAGGCACAAGACATTGGGCTGCCCCGTGGCCATCGGCGCCAGCAGCATGACCAGCGTCATGGCTCAGGGACAGAGGCCCTGCAGATCACACCGGAGATAGTAGCGGGAGCGCTGGGTGATACCTCGGAGAGGAAAGCGGATTCCACCGTCGGCCTCGAGGCCTCGCGCCAGGCCATTGCCGACCATCGGGCAAAGAGAAGGTAAGCAGGCTATCAAGAATGTTCGAGCGCATGAGGGAAGACATAGAGGCTGCCTTCGCCAAGGACCCGGCAGTCAAGACAGTCTGGGAGGTCGTCACTTGTTACCCTGGGTTGCACGCTCTTTGGTTGCACCGGGTGGCTCATTCTCTCTGGGAGCACAAACTGCTCTTCCTGGGTCGGCTCGTCTCGCAGATCAACCGCTGGCTGACCGGCATCGAGATCCACCCCGGGGCCACAATCGGGCGGCGCGTCTTCATTGACCACGGCATGGGGGTGGTCATCGGCGAGACGGCGGAGATCGGGGACGACGTGCTGATGTACCAGGGAGTGGTACTGGGCGGCACAACCCGGCAGAAGACGAAACGCCATCCTACCGTCGGGAACAATGTGGTTATCGGTGCCGGCGCGGTGGTTCTGGGGCCAATCACGGTCGGGGACAACGCCAAGATTGGGGCTGGGTCAGTGGTCATCAGGCCAGTGCCGGCAGGGGCTACAGTGGTAGGCGTACCGGCCCACGTAGCCGGCCGGCGGGAACCGAGCAAACTGGGAGTAGATCTGAACCACGGCAACTTGCCTGACCCGGTGCTCAGAGCCATCAGTGAGTCACTGGGCCGGGAGAGCCGGTTGGAAGAGCGGGTACTGGTGCTGGAGAAGGCGCTGGCGCACCTGGCTCCTTCCACGTTGCCCGTGCAGTTGCGCCGGCTGTCACCTTCGGCCGGCGTAGGGCTGGCACAAGAGATCCGAGAAGCGCTGAAAGAGGTGATTGACCCTGGGGCAGGGGTAAGCGTGCTGGAACTCGGCCTGATCCGCGACATCGCGGTGGACGGCGGGCAGGTGGAAGTGCGGATGGTGCTCACTACGCCCGATTGCCCGCTTGTTGAGTACTTGATGTATCAGATCAGGCGCAAGGTCGAAAGCGTCAATGGGATCGAAACAGTCGAAGTAACGTTGCTGGATGAGCCGTGGTGCAGTAGCGATTTTCTTCCTGCAATTTCCTGCAACCAAAGAGAGAACGGCGTGAGAAATACCGACAAGGAAGGAAACAGTGGTTGATAGGATAGTATATCTCGATAACGCCGCCACGACGCGGCTGGATGAGCGGGTGCTGGAGGCGATGACGCCCTACTTTCTGGAGACTTACGCTGTGGCTACCTCCGAATTCGGCTATTCGCCGGGCATCGAGGCTAAGGAGGCACTGGAGAAGGCCCGGGCGACCATAGCCAGTGCGCTGGGAGCCACTGCGGAGGAGTTCGTCTTCACCTCCGGGAGCACCGAGTCCAGCAATATGGCCCTCAAAGGGGTGGCTATGGCCCTGGGGGCTCGGTCGGGCCCTTCGGCAAGCTCAGGATGCCAAGACCGGCACCCATCAGGGAAGGGCAAACACATCATCGTCTCCAGGATCGAAGACTTCGCCGTGCTCCACAGCGCCAAGGCCCTGGAGAAGCGGGGCTACCAGGTGACCTACCTGGATGTGGATGCTGATGGCTTGGTGGACTTGGACCAGCTTCGGGAAGCCATCAGCGAGGAAACCATCCTGGTTTCCATCCAGCACGCCAACCAGGAGATCGGTACCATGCAGGACATCGAGGCCATTGGCCAGATCTGCTGGGATAAGGGTGTGCTTTTCCACACCGATGCCACACACACTTTTGGCCGAGTGGGCCTGGACGTGAGCCAGGTGCCAGTGGATCTGGTCACCGTCTCGGCTCACACGATTCACGGCCCCAGGGGCATCGGCGGCCTCTACGTGCGCAAAGGCACGCCCATGGCAAAGTGGATGGATGGCGGCTTCCAAGAGTTCAACCGACGGTCTGGGTTGGAGAACATCCCCGGCGCGGTGGGCTTCGCCAAAGCGGTGGAACTGGTGACGCCGGAGGAGAACGAGCGGCTCCAGGCCCTGCGGGATCACCTCATTGACAGGGTGCTCCGAGAGGTACCACACACTACGTTGAACGGGCACCGCTGGCAGCGTCTGCCGCAGAACGGTAACATCACCTTCCACTTCGTCGAGGGCGAGTCCATCACCTTGCATCTGGACATGCGAGGCTTTGCCGTCAGCACTGGCTCCGCCTGTTTCAGCCGCTCACTGGAAGCCAGCCACGTCATCATGGGCATCGGCGGCAACCACGAACGGGCCCATGGCTCGATTCGCTTTACCTTCGGCCGCTACAACACGATGGAAGACGTGGACGCGGTGGTGGATGCCGTGGCCAAGATAGTCACTCTGTTACGGAAGATCAGTCCGCTTGGCAAGGCATGAAGCACAAGCGGTGATCCATATCATAAATCATCTGACTCACGGAGGAAAACAGCATGCTGAACAAGACAGTGGAAGGCGCGATCAACGAGCAAATCCAGGCCGAACTCTACTCTGCCTATCTGTACCTTTCGATGGCGGCCTACAGCGCAGCAGCCAATCTGCCAGGCTTCGCCCATTGGATGAAGGTGCAGAGCCAGGAAGAGACTGAGCACGCCATGAAGTTCTTCAACTACGTGAACGAGCGTGGCGGGCGTGTCGTGCTCAAGGCCCTTGACCAGCCGCCGGTGGAGTTTGGGTCCCCAGTCGATCTGTTCAAGAAGGTACTCGAACACGAGCAGCTCGTGACCGGGTTGATCAACGATCTCTACGAGCTTGCGGTCAAGGAGAACGACTACGCCACCCAGGTGGTGCTCCACTGGTTCATCGAGGAGCAGGTCGAGGAAGAAGCCAACGCTGCTCAGATCGTCGAGACGCTGAAGATGGCCGGCGACAAGGGGAACGCTCTGATCATGCTGGACAGGGGGCTGGCCAAGCGAGGGGCCTGAATAGGGAAAGGCAAGAATGAACGAATGGACGAATGAACGGATGGACTACGCCAGTTGGGAAGACACCGTGCCGCAGCGCATCAAGGCAGAGCCTCAATGGAGATGTTACGCTTACCCCAAAGCGCTGTTCCTGTATGATCTTGTGTGGCAGGATTGCGGAAAGTTGATGAACGATCTGCGAGGCAAGGCCGTCGCCCAGCAGATCATTCGCAGTGTTGGCTCCATTAGCGCCAATATCGAAGAGGGCTATGGTCGCGGGATTGGCACGAAGTCGTATCGGTACTTTCTGAGCGTGGCGATAGGTTCGGCCCGCGAAACGAAGGGATGGTACTTCCGCAGTCGGCGACTCCTGACCACAGAAGTACTTGAGCATCGCCTGGCTCTACTCGACGAGATCATTTCTCTGCTTGCTACTGAACTGGCCCGCCAGCGAAAGCGAAACCCATAATTCGTCCAGTCGCCATTCGTCTATTCGCCATTCGTCCATTCGCTCATACACCTATCTGTTTACGGAGGGAAACACATGCCAATGCCATACAGTGAACTTGTAATGGAACATTTCCGCCACCCGCGCAACGTGGGGCGGATTGAGGATGCCGATGCCAAGTCAATCGAGGGCAGTCCCGCTTGCGGCGACATGGTGGCCGTCTACCTGAAGGTAGACCCCGAAGGCCTGCGCATCAGTGACATCAAGTTCGAATCCTACGGCTGCGCTTCCAACATTGCCACTGGCTCCATCATCACCGAGATGGCCAAAGGCAAAACGCTGGAGGAAGCCAAGACTATCTCTTGGAAGCAGGCTTCGGAGGCGCTGGGCGGACTGCCGCCGATCAAGACGCATTGCTCCGTGCTGGCCGTGGACGGATTGCGCGCAGCGATCCAGAACTACGAGGAGCGCCACGGGTTGGTCAAAGAACGCGTGCCGACAACGGTCGAGATCGTGCGCAAGCGGCTCAAGCGGGTGATGAACCCCGTGGTCGGGCTCGATCTGGTGCGCACCAAGCTGGTCAGGGACATCGAAGTTGCCGACGGGACGGTGAGTCTGGTGATTGACCTGCCTGCTGGCCACCAGTTTGCCAACAGCATCCACGAAGATGTCAGGGAGAAGATCGAGCCCCTGTGGGATGTGGACAAAGTAGTGGTCGAGTTCACGGAGTGAGGTAGACGATGGAAGCAATAAGAGTAGACACCAGGGAAGCGAAATGCCCGGTGACAGAGGCAACCATTACGGTGGACTGCCGGAACGAGACCTGCCCCGTGCCGCTGGTGGAGATGCGTAAGGCACTACGCAAGGCTGCGCCGGGGGACGTGATCGAGATCATAGGCACGCATCCCGTCTCGAAGAAAGAGATCCCTATGGCCGTCGAGGCCTTGGGGCTGGAACTCCTGTGCGTCGAGGGGACGGACTCCGACTGGCTGATCCGCATTCAAAGGTAACGCCATGTGACGTCGTCTGTTGCGGCAGACGGGTGTTATGGCGTGGTCACGGTTCCGCCGCCTAGCTTGGGCATGCCCGGTATGACGCGGCCGGTGACAAGGAGATAAGTATGCTGGCATCTGCATTGATTACGTTCCGCGAGGGGTTGGAAGCGGCTCTCATCATAGGTATCGTCCTGGGCTATCTGAAGAAGATGGGACAGATGGGCCAGCAGTGGAGTGTGTGGTGGGGGGTGATAGCCGCTGTGGCTGTCAGCTTGGCTGCGGCACTGGGACTCCAGGCAGTAGGCGCTCGCCTTGAGGGCCAGGGCGAGAAGTTGTTCGAGGGCGTCACGATGCTCCTGGCCGCCGGGATGCTCACCTGGATGATCTTCTGGATGCAGGCCCAGGGACGGCGCATCCGAGGGCAACTGGAAGCGGATGTGCAACGGGCTGTCGCAGGCGGTGTGGGCTGGGGTCTGTTCGGCCTGGCTTTCCTGGCCGTGGTGCGGGAGGGGATTGAGACCGTGCTGTTCCTCAGCGCGGCTGTTTTCGCTTCCTCGCCGGAACAGACACTGGTTGGCGGAGTGCTGGGCTTGACGGTCGCCGTGGCCGTGGGCTGGCTGATCTTTGCCGCCAGCCTGCGGCTGAATGTGAGCGGCTTCTTCCGCGTCACGGGGTTGCTGCTCCTCTTCGTCTCCGCCGGACTGGTGGCCCATGGGGTGCACGAGTTGCAGGAGGCCGGCGTAGTGCCGATCATCATCGAGCACGTATGGAACATCAACCCCATCCTGGATGAGAAATCAACCCTGGGCTCCATCATGATGTCGCTGCTCGGGTACAACGGCAATCCATCGCTGCTGGAGGTGGCGAGCTACGCCGCCTACAGTGCAGCGGTTGGGCTGGTGAGCTGGCACAGCACGCGGAGGGCGGTTCGCACAGCCCCGTCACGGGCTTAGATCGTCGCACACGGTCCTGAAGAAGTGTAACGTAGCCAACGAGGGAGATGCATGACATCTGACACACTGCGAAGAATAGCCATCACGAGCGCACTGGTGGTCATGCTCGTGCTGGTGAGTTGCCAGAACCCGTCGGGGTCACGTCCCAGCACTGTTTCTCAGGTACCACGCATCACACCGCAGAGACTGAAGGGGATGCTGGATGCCGGCCAGGGCGTGGTCGTCGTTGACACTCGGACCCGCGAGTCCTACGAGCGCAGTCACATCCCGGGCGCCCTTTCCATACCGCTTTCCGAGACCGAAGAGCGTCGCGGCGAGCTATCCAATGGGATGAAGATCGTCTTCTACTGTACTTGACCGGCTGAAGAAACCAGCGCCCGGGCGGCGCTGAATCTGTATCAGTTGGGATTCACCGATGTCGCAGCCCTTGTGGGCGGGCTCGGTGCCTGGGAAGCCGCCGGATACGGGTCGGTGAGCGGATCCCAGTGAGGCCATGACCCAGTGAGGTCACGGACACCAAGTGATCGTCTACACTCAAGGCGGTTGACTGTTCTGCGGGCGAGTGAAAGAGTTCCTTTCACAGCGGAACGTGCCGTTCGTTGAGCGCGACACAGCCCAGGACGAGACTGCCTTGGCCGAACTGGAGCAGTTGGGTGTGATGACTACCCCAGTTACGCTGATAGACGGCTAGGTAGTAGTCGGCTTCGACCGGGAGAGATTGAACGCTTTGCTCTTTGGGACTGGATTGGTGCTGTAATAGTGCCATTCATCGGAAGGAGACTGGCGCGATGACCGAGCGCACGAACCAGGAATGGCTGACCGCGTTGCGTGGCCCGGGGCGCGACGAAGCCCTGGTTGACCTGCGTGCGCTTCTGGTGCGCGGCCTGGGCTACGCGCTGGCCGGACATTCTGGCCTTGACGACACGGCCCTGGAAGACTTTGCGCAAGAGGCGCTGCTGAAGATCCTCGCCGGGCTGGATTCTTTCCGGGGGGAGAGTCGTTTCATCACCTGGGCGCAAAAAATCGCCGTGCGCGTGGCTTTCACCGAACCGCGCCACCGTCGCTGGCGCGACGTCTCGCTGGACGAGATGACCGGGATCCCAGACAGCGATTTCATCCCCAGCACGTTGGTAGACCGCTCGGCCGGGCCGGAACAGCAAGCCATACAGCGCATGCTCTTGAACACCTTGCGCCGGATCATCACCGAAGAATTGACCGACAAGCAGCGTCAGGCGCTGGTGGCCCTTCGGATTCACGGTATGCCCTTGGAAGAAGTGGCCCGCCGGATGAGCACCAACCGCAACGCTCTCTACAAGCTCTTGCATGACGCGCGGCAGCGGCTCCAAAAGCGAATGATGGCCGAAGGGTTATCCCCCGAGGATATGCTGGCCGCCTTCGAGCCGTAGGCGGGAGTAAGAACTCAGCAATCCACTGCGTCTAAAAGGGTGTAGAGGTTGACGACGATGACCCTTGATTTGGATACCCTCAAGCGGATGGTACATGGAATCATCACCACCCGCCCGGACGAGATCGGGTGCGACGAATGTTTCGAGCAATTGGACCGCTTCGTCGAGATGACCCTGGCCGGCAAGAACGCTGCTGAGGCGATGCCTTTGGTGCAAGATCACCTGGAACGCTGTCGCGATTGCCGCGAGGAATTTGAGGCGCTCCTGGCCGCTTTGCGCGCTCTCGACCTATCGGTGGCAGGTGACTTC
>CBDURC010000143.1:0-7962 GCA_965369635.1 uncultured Anaerolineales bacterium
TCAAGGCCCCGCGGGTCAATGCCCACCTCAGACCACGGTACAATCTTCTTCGCCAGCCGCTCGCTGCTCGTGAACTGCCAGTTGGACATGGCGAAGACACCTCCGGGGCGCAACAGCGCGGCCGCCTGGCGCACGATGGCCAAGCGCAGTTCGAAGCTGGGGATGTGCTGCAGCACGGCCAGAGCCAGCACACCGTCGAAGTGCTGTCCCTGCACTGCTTCCGGCCAGTCCGGACGGGTAATGTCGGCCAGCCGGAACTCGGCAGCCACATTGGTCAGCCCTTCTGTCGCCTGCCGCGCCAAGTCTAGTAGCCGCGGGCTGAAATCAAGGCCGAGGTAGGTGACGTTGCGTCGTTCCCCATCCAGGAAGTGAGCCATACGTCCGTTGCCGCAGCCGATGTCCAAGACGCGGCAGCCATCAGGGAGATAGGGAAGTAGCCTGGTGAAGCCAGGCCAGGGAGCCGCGCGGGTGGTGGAGAATTGCGCCGCGAAGGCGACGTAAAACTCTCGATTGAGAGTGATCAGTTTGCTGATGAGCTTCGCGTCCACAGTCTCCCCTATCGGACACGGACGAACACGGAAGAACACGGATCAAGATTGATTCTATCCGTGTTCATCCGTGTCAATCCGCGTCCCATTGCGCCAGCGGATTTCGGGGCGATTCCAGTTGCGTAGCCGCCACACCCAGCCAACGGGAAAACCGGTCATCTTGGCCACGTCGCCCACGACGCGGATGAGCGGCACCAGGGCCGCGGCTTGCAGTCGCTGGAACCAGTTGAGGTCACCCCACATGCCGCGCAGCCGCCGCCACGGTGTCCGGCAGTAGGCGATTACACCCGGCGGAAGGAGCAGCAACCAGGCAGGGTGATGCCAGAGACTCAGAAACAGCAAACCGGGCAACGTGATGAGATAGGTCGCGTAGCGCACCGCGTGACGCCTGCGCCAAAGGTCGGCCTTGCCATCACCGCGGGCGTAGTGGTAGTACTGCCGGAAGAAACCATGCAGCGTGGAGCGGGGACGGAAATGGGCGACAGCCCTGGGCGCCCAGGCGAAGGGGCCGCACCGCGCTCGAAGGTTGAAGTCGAAGATCAGGTCCTCGCAGTAGTCGAGCCACGTTGGATACCCCCCTGCTGCTTGCCAGGCCAGACGGGTGAAGGCCACGGAGCGACTGGAGGGAAGGAACTTGTGGGTGTCAACGTCGGCACGGATCGGAAGGATAGTCGCTCCTAGTGCAAGTTCGAAGAGAGTATGAGGGTCTGGAAGAAAGAAGCCAGAGACAACCGATGGCGGGTCCGATGCTGCAAAGGGTTGCGTCAACTCCTCCAGCCACTCAGGCACCAGGTGCACACCGGCGTCGGTAGAAGCGATGATCTCGCCCGTTGCTGCCTCGATGGCCCGATTGCGACCTTGGCTGATGTTGCATCCCGGTTCAACCAGGACGCGCAGCGGCAAGCGGTCAGCGTAGCTTCCGATGATCTGCACCGTGTCGTCGCTGGAACCGCCATCCACGATGATCACCTCATCGGCGAGGCGGGTCTGCGCCAGCAGGCTGTCCAGCAATTGCCCAATAGCCTGCCCCTCGTTGAGCACTGTGGCGATGACCGAAACGCGCACGGGTTTTCTCCCACTATTGTACATCCAAGGAACAGCGGACTGAGCTTCCATGTCCGGCTTCTGAGATAGGAAGACAAGGAGACAGGGTGAAACTCTCCTTGTCTCCCCTTCTCCCCCTCTCCGCGCTCGCCTTGTCCCGGATGGCGGCGGGGGAGACTTCGGCGAGCTCAGTCAGGCGAGTCGCCGCCTCTGCTGTGCATAAGGCTATGGCCGCCACAGGCCAGAACCGCGGCGGAAGAAGGGGTTTGTCCGCCGCTCACGTCCGACGGTGGTAGCTGGCCCGTGTCCGGTCAACACGGCATAGTCGTCGTCCAGGGTGAAGATCTGGGTTTCCACGGACCGGATGAGCGTGGCATGATCGCCGCCAGGGAGGTCGCTCCGTCCGATGGAACCGTGAAAGAGCAGATCACCCACGAAGACCATCCTACCCTCGTGGTCAACGAGCGAGACGCTGCCAGGCGAGTGGCCCGGCGTCAATCGCACTTCCCACTCGCGCTCGCCGAAGGCCACCATCTCACCCTCGCTGAGGTAGCCGTCCACTATCGGCGGCGGGCCGGGGTCGTAGCCCAACCAGAGGCGCGTCCACTCCTGCAAGCCTTCCAGCACAGGCTCCTCCAGCCGATGCAGCAAGAATGGAGCACCAGTAGCCTCGTGCAGGCCTTGCACGCCGAGGATGTGATCGAGATGTGCGTGCGTGCCGATGATCTGCTCCAACCGCAGGTTCAACTGACCTACCTTCGCCTCGATCCGTTCCGGCTCATCACCAGGGTCAATGACCACGGCCGCGCCCGTCTGTTCGCATCCGACTATGTAGCAATTGGCCTGCAAGGGGCCTAGGACGAGGACTTCGACGATCATGGATGCAAGCTCCCTGGCATGCTGGTACACTGGTGTATTGGTACTTGGTAAACTGGTACACCGGCAAGACACATGTGTTCCCAATCTACCGATCTACCGATCTACCGACCCCACCACACCATTCTAACCCAGAGGCGGCGCAAAGTCAAGCACGGCGAACTGGCCCACATGGGCAGAGCTCCGCTCTGCTATGAACGCAGCAACCTCGCCCGCCATGGGCAGCGAAGGTTGGGCGCCTAGCCTAGTGGTCGCCAGCGCGCCACAGCCGTTGGCGAAGCGCACCGCCTCGGCCAGCGGTTTCCCCTCAGCCAACGCCACCGCCAGACCGCCGTTGAAAGCATCGCCCGCAGCCGTAGTATCCACGGCATCCACCGAGAAGCCAGGCACCAGTTGCCGGAGGTCGGGAGTGACGACCAGGGCCCCCTGAGCGCCCAGCGTGACGATCACCACTCCCACGCCTTGCCCGATCAGCCGGCGCGCTGCGGCTTCACCGTTTTGTGGGCCGGTGACCGGCACACCCGCCAGCAAACCTGCCTCACCCTCGTTGGGGGTGAGCACGTGCACGTGAGCCAGCAACTCGGCTGGTAGTGGTTCTGCCGGTGCTGGCGCGGGGTTGAGGATCACGCGCACGCCGGCCCGGTGTGCCATCTCAGCAGCTCGCTGCACTGTCTCCAGCGGGATCTCAAGCTGAAGCAACAGCACGTCTGCTGCCTCGATGGCTCCCTTGGCCCGCTGAACGTCTTCGGGCGAAAGGCGAGCATTGGCGCCTGGTGCCACGGCGATGCTGTTCTCGCCATCGGCGTCTACAAAGATGAGCGCCACTCCGGAGGCAGCTTCGGGATCAACCGCAACGTGATCGGTGACGATCCCTTCCTGTCGGAAACCAGCCAACGCCCGTTCGCCGAAGACGTCTTTGCCCAGGCGGGCCACCAGCGTCACCTGTGCGTCCAACCGGGCAGCGGCCACGGCCTGGTTGGCACCTTTTCCACCCGCTGCCATCACGAACTCACCGCCCAGCACGGTTTCGCCCGGCGCAGGGATGTGCGGGGTCTTCACCACCATGTCGGTGTTGGAACTGCCTACTACGACAATCTTTGCCATCGCTCCCCTTTCGGTTTGACAGATAGCACCTACAGGTTCCGGATCACCGCCGTCGCAAAGTCTGAGGTGCTGACCTGGATTGCATCCTCCATGTGTTGGGCAAAGTCCAAAGTGACGATTCTCTGCGCCATGGTGCGAGTGTAAGCTCGCTCGATGGCACGTCCCGCCTCACCCCAACCAATGTAGTCGAGAAGCATCATGCCGGAAAAGAGCAGCGAGCCGGGGTTGGCTACGTTGCGCCCCGCGATATCGGGAGCGGCGCCGTGCGTCGCCTCAAACAGTGCCACGCCGTCGCCCATGTTGACGCCCGGGGCGATGCCTATCCCGCCGACCAGCGCAGCAGCAGCGTCGGAGAGATAGTCGCCGTTGAGGTTGGTGGTTGCCAGCACGTCGAACTCCTGGGGCCGCAAAATCAGGTGCTGGAACATGATGTCGGCCATGCGGTCCTTGATCACGATCTTGTCCTGGGGCTGGCGACCGCCGTATTCGTCGTCTAGCTCGCGCTCGGTGATGGTCACCTCGCCAAATTCCTCCAGCGCCACCCCGTAGCCCCAGTGGCGAAAAGCGCCCTCGGTGTACTTCTGGATGTTGCCCTTGTGGATCAGCGTCACGTTGCGCAGGCCGTGCTCCAGCGCGTACTGAATAGCCTTGCGCACCAAACGCCTGGAAGCGAACTCGCTGATGGGCTTGATCCCCAACCCCGAACCGCGCCTCAAGTGCGCTCCCAGTTCGTCGCGTAGGAAAACCTCGAGCCGGGCCGCCTGCGGCGAGCCGCTGCGGTACTCGATGCCAGCGTAGACGTCCTCAGTGTTCTCGCGGAAGATGACCAGGTTGACCCGCTCCGGGTGTTTGACGGGGGTAGGGACGCCCTCGTACCAGCGCACCGGGCGGATGCAGGCGTAAAGCTCCAGCTCCTGGCGCAACGTGACGTTCAGGCTGCGGAACCCGCCCCCGACGGGCGTGGTGAGCGGACCTTTTATGGCGACGATGAACTCGCGCAGGGCGGCGATGGTCTCTGCGGGCAGGTGGTCACCGTCGTACAGGCGAGCTGCCTTTTCGCCCGCGAACAGCTCCATCCAGGCAATGCGCCGCGCGCCGCTGTAGGTTTTCTCGATGGCCGCCTCCCAGATGCGTCGGGCACCACTCATCACCTCGGGGCCGATGCCGTCGCCCTCAATCCAGCCCACGATGGGGGTGTCGGGGACAGTTAGCTTGCCATCGGAGTAGGTGATTTTGTCTCCCTGGGGGACCTGAGTGTGTCGGTATGTCATGCGCTTCTCCTCACGATAACCGGACGTTGGCCCGCGTGTGGTTCAGCAGCCCGCCCGCAGCGACGATTTCGCGCTGGCGCGGTGTCAGCGTGTGACGCACGATCAAGGTGATATTCCGGGTACGGTTGACCAGGGTGACGGTCTCGGCGGAGCGGATTTCGGCGGCGATGTGGGGCAGAGCAAGCAGGTCGCCGTGCCGGAGGGCGTCGTAATCGGCGAGGCTGTTGAACCGCGTGTGATCAACCTGCAGGAAAAGGCATGGCGCCGAGGTGTCTGCGGTGCCTCATCCTCGATCCGTTCGAGCAGAAAGGTCGCGGCTTGCCATCCCAGCTCGTACTTCTGCTTGGCAACCGTCGTCAACGGAGGCGTTGTAACAGACACGGCATAAATATCATCCATGCCGACTATGGAAACGTCTTGAGGAACCTGCAGGCCCGCTTCGTGAACTGCCTGCAATGCGCCAATAGCCATGATATCGTTGGCGACAATGACGGCCGTGGGCGGTCTGGTAAGACGCAATAGTCGATGCATGCTCTGACAACCAGACTCCTGTTCGTATGGACACTTGACGATCAACTCCTCTTCCACGGGCATCTCGCGTTGCTGAAGAAAATCCGTGTAGCTGGCCAAGCGGGAGTGGCGAGATGAACGGCGCGATAGTCCGCTAATGAGGCCAATACGCTGATGCCCTAGGCTAACCAGGTGCTCCAATGCCAGGGTAGTTCCAGCGTAGCTGTCGCTGCCCACCATGTCAAGGTCCGGGTATTCGATGCCCAATCCCACGACAACCGTGGGGATGGCTCCGGCAACCAGTTCGGCGTTGGTGACACTGGTGGGGTTGATGATGACGCCGTCGAAACGGCTGCGACGAGCCCTGGCCAGAAACTCATGTTCGCGGTGCGCCTCCCAGTCACTGTTGGCCAGCACCACAGTGTATTCCTGAGCATCCAGTGCGTCCTGAACTCCTCGCGCCACCTCAGGCCAGAACGGGTTGGCAATGTCAGGGATGATGAGAATGACCATGCAAGTGCGGTCAGTGCGCAAGCTCTGCGCAATGGCGTTTCGTTCATAGCCAAGTTGCCGGATGGCTTCCATGACCTTCTGGCGTGTCTCCTCTCGAACCACCGAGTCATTCTCGCTGATCACTCGCGAGACGGTGGTCTTAGAGACGCCAGCCAAGCGGGCCACGTCAATAATGGTTGGTCGGCGGCGCATGATCACCTCGTCACAACTCCAGGAGAAACAACGCCAACTGTGGATATGGGAACGTTCCCACAAACATTATACATCACCATGCCTATGATGTCAAATCAGGAATCGCAGAAACGCGAGGCGCGCTCAGCGATCAAATTGACCACACAGCAACCCCACAGCCTGCGGGTTGCCAACCCCACCAGGTCGTCTGAGAGCGCGCCTGCCACAATGTACGCCCCCACTCGTTTTTGTCAAACGAAAAGGTACCCACCCAGTCGCTGTCGAGGCTGTGAACGACACTCAACGTTGTCCACTACCAAGCACTTACTACTCTCGTCTTGCTCGGTGCCCCCGTTTGGGGAGCATACGGCAAAGAGTGCAAAGAGCAAACAGCGCTTGTCTACACCACTGCCTGCTCTCCTGGCCAAGGTGCTCTGCTACATGTTCACCGCTAGCCTGGTCGCTCCCCTGAGCCAAGTGTGATCCGGCATCTACTGCAACCTCGCTGCACAGCACGTGGCCGCCAGTGCAGCGATCCTGCCCGAGGATATGCAGCCGCGTCCTGAGCTTATCGAAGGGCGTCGTTCTTTCACAGGACACGGGGAACGCTTGCTGCAGAAGCTGCGCGGGAACATCCAGCGCAACCAGAAGTGAGAGCGAAAGCAGGGGCAAGCACGACACAGGCGATTCCCGGGCAACGAATGACCCAACTCAGCAAAGGAGCAGGCAATGTGCCCGTGAGCACTGCCTGCCCCGTTTCAGTTTCCAGGGCGCACGACCAGCACATGGCGCGCTGTGCCAAGGCGTCCATGGAGCACCACGTACATGGCATGTGACCAGAGGAGAGGTCTGGCCGCCGTGCTCCATCGGGCATCGAGCTTCCCACTCATGGTAGTACGACAGTGACAGCAGATGAGCAGAGACCTGTTCTGGCAGGTCGCCCTGGCGGTCGGCCTGGGCCTCTATCCACCGCAGGACGGCTCCAGCCTGTTCCTGTTGGCCCACCTCAGTGTAGTACCAGCCCAGCCGGGCGGCCAACAGCACCCACTCACCGCCGCCATAGTAGGCATCGGCCCGGTAGCGATACCCCCGCCGCCGGGACGGTGGAGGATGGCCACCACCAGGGCCACGATCATCTGGCCCGGGACGGTGGTCGCCGCGTAGGCCAGTGTGTTGAGGACAGCCCGGCGGAGAATGGGGTTGGTGAGGCGTGCCTGGTACTTGTCCAGCCCCACGAGTGCGCTCTTGACCGGTCTGATGATATTCCAATCGTAAGAACCGAACTGGTCGTGCCATCCGGCCCCGTGGGAATGGGAGCGAAGTTCACCTCGGACTCCGGGAGGTCCGCCTTGTAGATGTCCACCATCCACCGGCCGGCAACGATCATCGCATACAGCCCCGTGGCGTGGCTGTCCGCCGTGCCCACGCCGCCGCCCAACAGGTTCGGCGACAGGCAATCCTCGTTGTACATGTCCATCAGCATCTGGAAGGCCGATGCTGGTCAAGTTGCTAAGAGGAACATTTGATGCTATCATTCGAGCCAGATGAGGTGAAAGGTGAAAGATGAAAAACTTCGATCTCGTCATTGCCAATGGGACCGTGGTCACCGCTGAGACCGTCTGTCTGGCAGACGTTGGCATCATCGGCGAGGAGATTGTTGCCATTGGAAGGGGACTGCGGGGGCAACGCTCGCTGGACGCTGCCGGCTGTTACGTGCTCCCTGGTGCGGTGGATGTGCACGTGCATCTGCAGATGCCCGTCAGCGACGGCAGGTTCGTGAGCAGCGATGACTTCGCCACAGGCACCGTCGCCGCTGCACATGGCGGCACGACGACAGTCATTGACTTCGTGGAGCCGAAGCCGGGACAGAGCCTGCTGGACGCGTTGGCCGCCCGTCGCGCCGAAGCCGATAGCCACGTGGCCAT
>CBDURC010000144.1:0-7915 GCA_965369635.1 uncultured Anaerolineales bacterium
GCCAGGTCCCCCCGCGTTCTCCTGAGGTCCCCCCAGTTTCCCTCAGTTCCTTCAACCCCCTCGTTTCCCTCGCATCCCGCCCTGCTCGCGACCAGCCCCGCCTAGCCACAAGCGCTAGGAACCCCACCGCTACCACCACACTCAGCAGACCCAGCGCCAGGTAGATGCGGCTGTCCAAGAACACGCCCATCCAGCCGAACACTCCCCAGAAGCTCTTGAACGAGAAGTCGGCGAAGCGGCGCAGGAAGTCACCCCAGCCGTAGCGGGCGATCCACTCGGCGGTGCGCGGCTGGCCCACGACGACGGCGTCATGCCAGCGCAGGCCGGTCACGTCCGACCAGCCGTAGACGACACCGTTGCGCACGTACCAGGGCAAGGCGATGGCCAGAGCGGGACCGAAGGTGGCTAGCAATCGCCAACCCAGGGAGCGCCAGCCTTCAGGTCGCGATGCGTGACGCGTGATACGTGATGCGTGATAGGCGATACGCCACTCCCAGACGACAGCGACAAGTGTCACCGGCACGGCAGCGTAGGCCGTGGTCTTGGTTACCAGCACCAGCCCCAGCACGATGCCCATCAGCGCCAACCGCCGCCAGGTTTCCCTTCTTACTTCGCTTTCTTCCGCAACATGTAGGACGGATAGCAGAGCGACTATTGCCAACAGCAATTCCGCCAGCGTGTCGTTCTCCACCCCTGCTGTCATGGCCAGGTGCATGGGCACGAAGGCAACGAAAGCGGTCGCACCCAGTGCCAAAGCTGGTCGTCTTGGGAAAATCGTTCGCACCACGCGGTAGGCGACCAGCAGCAGCACACCGCCAAGGGCTACTGAGAGCAACCGCAGTGGCAGCGGGCGCCCCCCGCTCAGCCAGAAGACCGGCACCGCCAGCAGGTAGTAGAGCGGGGGCTGATGGAACTCGTAGCGGATGGGGTCAATGGACAGATCGGGAGGGAAGCGGCGAGCCTTGATCTCCTCCAAGTATTCGTGAGGATAGTCACCCATCTGCAAGACAGGGAAGCATCCCGTTTCGGCCAGGTGGCGCACGTAGTTGTAATGCGCCGGTTCGTCCGGTACCTGCCAGGCAGGAGTGTAGAATGCGTAGAGGATTCCCATGCCCAGGTAGGTCAGGAGAAGAACGGCCAGAAGCAGAGAGACTGTGCTCGTCGTCTTAGCCATGGGCTTATTGTAACGCACCTGGACAGCAAATGCAAACCATTACGCCCGACGCACCTGCATCTCCTCATTGACCAGCTACGAGCAGCTACGGTTCATGTCCACCAGCTCTTGGTGAACGGTGCGAAATGTGATATAATACGATCGTGATCAGGACTACCACGTGACTTCCCCCTCCTGCTTGTTGCGGGGGAGCGTCCCCGCCCCGGTCTTGGCAGAGGCGGATCGCTGGAAGCGCGGCAGAGCTTCATCCCGAGGCTTAGAACAAAGGGACGCTCATTGGTGACAACGTGGGTTGGTTATTGTCCCAGCGGCAGCGAAAGGGAGACAGGATAGATCATGGCTCAGCTAGGTCATCGCCTTCCTGAAAACATGACGACAGAGCAGGATACCAGACGACGCCGCATGCTTGCAGGGCTTCTGTTGCTCGCTTGCCTTGTTGTCGTCTGCGCTATCGTCTACCTGCTGCTGAACCACCTTGCTCCTACCTGGTTCCCTGCCCCCCCCCTCACGCCGACGCCTGCAACACCCCCTTCTAAGCCCTTGATTGTCCTATCAGAGATCCAACCGGTGGTGCCCGCCCTGTATGCCCGCGATGACCCGCCCAACGGCATTGACTACGCCCGGGAGCATCCCGAGTACGGTCCCGTAGGCGGCCACATCCGAGTGCGCTGGAACGACATCCACACGAGCTGGGATAACTTCAACTGGGAACCCATTGAGAAATACCTGCGGGCAGCGGAGGGCATGACCATCACTCTGGCCGATGGCCGCATCGTGCCCAAGCCCATGATCCTGACCGTGGCCATCTACAGCCAGTCCGGCCAAGATAATAACGAATTCGCCGACCACAGCCCCGCCTGGCTCAAGCAAGCCCTGCAGGGCAGCTACATGATCGGGTCGGGGAACTGCGCGCAGCAACCGGCGCCCCGTTACGATGACCCTGGATACCAGGCCGCTTTCAAGCACATGGTGATGGCCTTGGGCAACAGATACCGGGATAACCCTCGCATCACAGCCGTCGCCATTGCTGCTGGTTACGACGAGGAGACGGCTGCTACGCGGTTGGTGGAGGTCAGAGGCTGCGAGTACTGGAAAGACCTTTACAGGTACGTCACTAAGATCGAGTACGAGGACTTCGTCAAGAAGATCATGGACTGGTATCGAGAGGCATTTCCCACGACTCCCCTGTACATCCAAGCCGGCAACGCCGAGTGGGAACACCGCGAGATTTTCGTTGACTATGCCAGCAAAATAGAGCCTCCCATTGGCTACAAGCCCAATGTGATTGCCCCCGACATGGGTGCAGCGTTCGGCTGGCAGAGCACGCAAAAGGGTCGCGGTTTCATTCAGCTAGCAGAGAAGTACCGGGACAAGATGCCCCTGGCTTACGAACCCAAGGCAGCCCCCTACCACGTTTCTGAGCCCCTGCGGCGCCAACACGCCTATTGGATGACCCTGAATGGACTGGCGCATGACGCTGATTTCATCATCTATCAGAGCTACGGCAAGGACTGCCCATTTGAGGAATGCTCCTGGTTCCCCTACCTGGCGGCGGTGGACGAAGCTCCCGACAGTTTCGGCGGCTTCACCCACTTCATCGCCCGCAACCTGGGACAGAACCCTGGCAATGCTCACGATGTCTGGATCGTGCTGCGGGATAGCGAATTCCCCGGCAACGGCTACGTCAGTGGCGAACCAGGCGACTGGGATCACTGGCTGTACCGCCGAGTGCCGGGAGACCACGATGGCACGAGCATCATCTGGCAAGACAGCCTGCCTGCCAAGGCCCGCAAGCAAGTCTACGGCCGCCAGCTTCGACGCACCAATGGACAGACACTGTTCTTCGACGTTGAAGATACGTGGGCCTATCACGGCCAGATGCCGGCCGATGCCGGTGGTGAGATCACTTATGCCCTGCGCATCTGGTACCTCGACCATGGGTGGGACCGCTTCACCATTGAGTACAAGGACTACCAGGGTAGATCGCGAGAGAAAGAGGTGCGCAAAGGGGGGAGCGATCGCGTGGTGAGTGCAATCCTGCCGCTTCCGGACCTCTACCTCGGCAACCAGATGAACCACGGCATCGACTTTCTGCTCAACGACCAAGGCGATGGTGATGAGTACGTCCATCTCATCTGGCTTAGCGCAGTCGGCAAAGGGGAGAGAACAAGCCCACGCACCCCCACGCCGACACCCTACAAACCAACGCCCACGATTAGCCCCAAGCCGACACGATCGGAGATCGTCATCCGGCACGAAGCGGAGGATGGCCTCATCACCGCGCCCATGACCACGGCCTACGGTGACAACAGTTCCTCTGGTGCTTACATCCACTCCCCGGAAGGAAGCGGTGACCACCAGGGATACGTCACCTTCACCATCCTCGTTCCCCAGTCGGGCAACTACTGGATATGGGGGAGGGTAAGCGCGCTCGACACTGCTGGCGACTCCTTCTATGCCTCCGTGGACGGGGGAAAAGAAGTCGAATGGCACATTCTGGGCGGAGGTTGGCTATGGGCAAAGGTCACCAACAGGCAAGGCGCTCCCCAAGTCTGGAACCTGAACGAGGGGGAACACATCATCACGTTCAGAACCAGGGAGGACGGCACTAGGCTCGACGTGGTGGAGGTGGTCAACAACGCCTACTACGTCCCAACCTACGTGGCGCCCACGGCCACTGCCACGCCGACGGACACACCCACTAGCACACCATCGCCCACATCCACGGCCACACCGACACCGACACCCACGCCGACCGACACGCCCACACCCACGCCAACGCCAACCAGTACCGCCACTCCCACATCGACACCGACGGCCACGCCAACCGACACCCCCACGCCTACGCCAACCGATACACCCACACCAACCGACACCCCCACGCCTACGCCAACTGATACACCCACGCCGACACCAACCGACACCCCCACGCCGACGCCAACCGATACACCCACACCAACCGACACACCCACACCCATGCCCTCAGGAACCCCCGCCCCCTGCCTGCCGACGCTGTTAACCACCGTGCCAGTGGGAACGCACCCCAAGGGCGTTGCCGCCTCAGCAGGGCGAGCCTACGTCGGCCTCTTCGACGAGAGCACTGTGGCCGTGGTGGACGGCCGCAACGGAGTGCTTTGGACCGCGGTCGCCACCGCTGGGGGGCAAGCCAACGGCGTCGCCGTCTGGGGTGACAAAGCCTACATGGCCAACCGCAACAGCGCCACCGTCTCCGTGATTGACGTAACCGCCAACGCGTTCCTGTATGTCATCCCGGTGGGCAACCTGCCCTGGGGCGTGGCTGCCGCCGAGGGGCGCGTCTACGTGGCCAATTTCGCTGATGGTACCATCTCTGTGATTGACGCCGAAAGGGACAAGGTCATCGCCACAGTGTCCGTGGCTGGGCATCCAGTGCTGGTCGCCGCCTGGGGTGATCGGGCCTACGTCACCCATGCGGATGGGATACTGAGCATTATCTCCTCTACCGGCGAGCGGCTGGATCAAGTGAGAGTCGCTGGGGCCTTTGGTGTAGCGATAGACCCAGCACAACAGCGAGCTTACGTGAGCAACAACCAGTACCATACCCTCTGGGTGCTGGACCTCGCCCGGCGCGAGGTGGTTGACACCATCGAGTTACCGGGGCGGCCTTATGCTCTGGCGTTCAACCCCGCCAGCGGCCACCTCCTCGCTGTGGATGCTGAGGCCAATCAGCTCTACGTGGTGGAGACGGCCACGGGCCACGTGCTGGGCTCGCTGTCCGTGGGTCACCAGGACGCCTACGACGGCGGTCAGGGCATCGCTGTGGCCCATAACCGCGTCTACGTGGCCAACTACTCCGCTGGCTCCGTGACGATCCTTGACGACAGCCGCTGCCTGCTCACGCCGACATACACGCCGACGCCAACAGTCACGTCAACATCCACTCACACGCCAACGAGCACCCGGACGCCCCCACCGACGCCGACCTCTACAACAACCCCAACGCACACGGCCACGGCCACGCCGAGCTCGACGTGCACGCCCACAGTGACACCTACGCGGACATCGACACCCACCGACACGCCAACAGGCACACCAACGGCCACACCTACACCCACCGACACACCAACGCCTACGGCGACACCGACGGACACAGCAACGCCAACCGCTACACCCACCCATGCGCCAACGGCCACACCAACTGACACGCCAACATTCACACGCACGCCTACCAACACACCAACGCCAACCACTACACCCACCCATACGCCTACAGCCACACCGACCGACACGCCTACGTTCACACCAACGCCAACCGCCACAGCCACACCAACACGCACCCACACTCCGACCCGCACTCCGACCACGACGCCAACCGTCCCACCTCTGCCGACGCCGGCGACAGTGCAAGCAAAGATCGAGATCGTCTGGCCGCACGGGGGAGCAGACGTCGAGGAGGCAGAACTGGCCAACATCGTTGCCTACCTCTTCACCGATGATGCGCTGCACGTGCCGCCCTGCGATTGGGGGCCCTCGGTGCGGTTGTGGGCTGCACTCGACGCCGAGCCTGCCCGCTTCGTCAAAACCGGCGAGAAGCGCTTCGCCAGAGACGCGGGTCGCCGCTTCCCGGTTTGGGACTTCGACGATGTGGATGTGAGCGCCGCCCGCGACCCCGCCCACAAGCTCACCCTCTTTGTCACCGTGGGTGGTGTGCCTGTGGCGCACAATGTCTGGACACACGCAGCCGACGCGCGCACCATTCTTCCCCACCCTGAATTGCCTACGGGCTTGGTGGATACTGTCCCCACGGCAGTGGATGCCAAGATTCAGATCGTCTGGCCGCATGGCAACGCGCCGGTGGATCGGGCAGAGAAGGCCAATATCACCGCGGTGCTCTTTCGTCGCGGCACAAGAGAGGCCATTCCGCCAGGGCTGAGCTGGCGGCCCACCGTGCGGTTGTACACCGCGCTGAACACCGACGTGGGGCCTGTAGAGGGTGAGGGAATGGTCGGCACGCCGCGAGTGGTGGCGGACGGCGGGTTCACCTACCTGGCCTGGGACTTCAGTGACGTAGATGTGAGCGCAGCTCAAGACCCGTTGAACAAGATCTACTTCTGGGTACTGGTAGACGACGTGCCCACCTATCCCAACGTTTGGGCGCATGGCTCCGACGCCCGCACCATCTTCCCCCATGCCGACGTGCCGGCCGAAAGCTGTCGCTAGACGGCTCGGCATGTGGACGTGACCAATGCAACTGACCATCCTACACACTAATGACCTGCATGGCCGCGTGGAGAGGCTGGCATACCTCAGCAGCATGGCAAGACGCATTCGAGCGGAGGCGGAGGCGGCTGGCGGTGCTGTGCTGCTCCTGGACGTGGGCGATGCTGAGGAGAAATCGCTGCTGGAAAGCGATGTCACCAAAGGAGCAGCGGTGATGGCACTGTTCAGCGCGTCTGGCTATCACGCTATGGCCGTGGGCAATGGCGCCCCCCTCTCGTACGGTCCTCAGTGCCTGCCCGACATGGCGGCAGCGGCATCCTTCCCTCTGCTGGCCACCAACTTCACCTGGGCCAAAAGCGGCGCGGTAGTGGAAGGCGTGACACCTGCGGTGCTGCTGGTTGTTGGCGGGGTGAGCGTGGGGCTCATCGGGCTAGCTCCCCCCTTCGATTTCTGGTCCTTGTTTGGCGTGGACGTGCCCCAGGGCATCGAGGCAGTGCGTCATTGGCGGGACAAGTTGCGGGCACGGGGAGCAACGGTCATCGTGGTGCTTTCCCACCAGGGATCGCGCAGCGACCGGCAGTTGGCGCAGGCAGTGGATGGCCTGGACGTGATCATCGGCGGACACCTTCACGAAGAACTCCCCGAGGGGCTGTGGGAGGGGGAAACCCTCATCAACCAGGCGGGGGATTATGGCCGCTTCCTGGGCCGCGTTGATCTGACGGTAGACGATGTCACCAGCCGCGTGACCGAGAAGCAAGCCCGGCTGCTGCCACTGGACGAGAGCCTCGGGCCAGACCCTGCCGTGGCCCTCGAATGGCAGCGGCAGCAAGCCCTCGTCGCCGAGATGCTCGAGCAGCCCATCGGCGAGACAATAGCTCCGTTGCCGCACGATCCATTGCAGGAGTCGCCCATGGGCAACTTCCTGGCCGACGTCCTGCGGGAGCGGATGGACACCCAGGTGGCCCTTTGCATCAGCGGCAGTCTCCATGAGGGACTGCCGGGTGGCACGGTCACATTGGGCGACATGTGCAATGCCTGTTCGTCGCCAGGGAATCCAGGCCGCACCATGCTGACAGGTGCGCAACTGCGAGAGATGCTCAGCCTGGGTCTGGACCCAGAGCGCGCTAGGCGGCGACCGCATTTCCTGCGCGGCCGGCCGCTGGGCATCTTGGCGGTCTCTGGCATGCGGGTGGAGTACGATCCCGCCGCTCCCGACGGCACACGCATCCGGCGGGTCTGGGTGGGCAAGGAGTTGCTGCGGGATGATGAGTGCTACACCATCGCCGCCACCGACTTCGAGATGGGCGGCATGACCTACCGCGGTCTGGAAGACCGTATTCCAGGCGTGAGCTTCACCATCCCCCCAGAGGCCGTGGAGTACGAACTGCCCACCGTGCTGCGGGAGGCGATTGAGGACTATCTGCGGCGACACTCGCCGGTGCCAGTGCCGGACCTCGGGCGGCTAATCGTCAGCGGAAGAGCGGGAACCTGGTAGATTGGTAAGTTGGTAGATTGGTCAGCAAAACGGCACCAATGTCCCAG
>CBDURC010000145.1:0-7898 GCA_965369635.1 uncultured Anaerolineales bacterium
TGGTGTCTATCCATGAGCTCACCAGTGCTCCCAAAACGTAGTAGAGAGGCGGCTGGCTCCCCTCTTGCGCCCAGAGCGCTTCCGCCTCCGGGTCTTGAACCGGGAGCGGATTCCCGTCCGCCAGGTGCTTCACATAGAAGTAGTGATGCAACTCGTCCGGGGTCTCGAACATGGGAGTGACCACGCTGTAAGTCCCCGCCAGCAGCACGAAGAGCACGGCTACGACGAGGATGCCCCACTCTCTGCGCAGTTGCTCACGCCAAGCCACGGTAGACCTCCAGATGCTGAGAGGCTATGCCCTCCCAATCGAAGAGCCCGGACAGCACCCTGGCGCCCTCACCCAGACCGCGCCGCAACTCGGGTGAGGTTGCCAGCCGGATGATGGCCGCAGCCAGCGATTCCGCATCACCCGGCGGCACCAGCAACACGTTCTCACCGTCCCTCAACTCAGCAGGAGGCGGCTGTTCATCTGGGTTTGGAGGTGTGGTGGTCACGATAGCGATCCCATGTGCCAGAGCGGCCATGAGAGTCCCGTGCTGAAACGAAGCCCCGTCTTGATAGGGTAGCACACAGCAGTCGGCCGCAGCGAAGCTTGCCGACACTTCCTCCGGCGAGACGAACCCAGTCCACAGCACCCGCTCCTCCAATCCCAGTTTCGCAATTAACGCCTCCACACGACGGACGTAGGCCACATTTGTGGGATCGCTAGAGCCCACTTTGCCGCCGATCATCACCAGCAGCGGCTCGCCGGGCAGCGATGTCTCTTCGACCAAGACACTAAGAGCATGCAACAAGGTTTCGATCCCTTTCCTCTCGTTCATGAAACCGAAATGGCAGAGCAGGAAACCATCAGGCCCCAGTCCCCAGCTAGAGCGCCGCGCGACACGGTCGTAGCCACCTGGCAGCCTCGGCTTGATGTTGCTGCCGATGGGGATGAGGCAAGGCTGTATCCCATGGAGCTTCAGCCTGGCCTGGTCCGCTCCGTTCGTGACGATGACCGCGTCGCTCCAGCGGGCGAGGGCCAGCACTGCCCGCCAGCGCAGCGGCCCGGCCTTGGGAAAAAGGTAGGGAACCAGCAGGTCGTGAAAGGTTACGACAGTGCAGGGGCGGTCAGCGCCAACCAGCCGCATGCGCAGCGGCAGGACATTGATGGCCGGCTGCATGGCGTAGGCCGCAGCCTGGTACTGGATGTGCAGGATGTCTGGCCGCACCTGCCGCACCACCTTGACGATAGTACGCCAACAGTTCCAACCCCATTCTCTGACAACTGGATGCAAGACACAGGATGCAGTTTGCCAATTGCTTCCTCCCTCTTGCTTCCTCCCTTTCGCGTCTTGCAGCGTGGACGTGATGACGTGGACTTCGACGCCAAGGGCATCCAGAGCCTTACTCACTTCGCTGGTGTAGTCCCCCACGCCCCCCTGCATGGGAGGGAACTCGCCAGTGATCAGACAGACTTTCATCGGGAATCGTCGCCAGGTAAGAGTCTGGAGCGAAGCACCTGCCCATAGGCCCGCACCCTCGCTGCGCGCAGCGGACGCTTGTGGCCCACCAGCCACTTGAGCCCCTCTTCGACCGTTTGGCAGACGTAGGTCGCCAGCAGGAAGAGCCGCAGCAATTCAGCCGTCGGGCGTCCATGATGCTTGCCGAAATAGCGCACCTTGCTGGTCTGAAAGTGGATGTGCCGGGCGGGCACCACCTGCTCGCTGGACTTCCCCTCGTGATGAATCACCTGCGCTGTGGGGAGATAACCTACCCGCCAGCCCGCGGTTTGGATGCGGCGGCAGAGATCCATCTCCTCCGAATACATGAAGAAGCCCTCGTCGAAGCCACCGACCTGGCCCAGCACCTCCCTCCGCACTAGAAGGCAAGCTCCCACGACCCAGTCCACCTCCTGTTCCACACCATCGGACCGGTCGGCCAATTGGTAGCGCCGCGCCCACCGGTTGTTCGGCCACCAAAGCTCCAGCAGGGTGCTCTCGAAGAGAGCCGTGGTCAGAGTGGGAAAGCGGCGGCGAGAGGATTGCACCGAACCATCGGGGTAGCGGAGTTGGGGACCTAGCGCGCCCACCGCCGCATGGACATCCATGTAGCGCACCATCGTCGCTAAGGCATCACCCACGATTTCAGTATCGGGATTAAGGAACAGGACATAGCGTCCCTGGCTAGCTGCCAGTCCTTGATTGCTGGCCCGCGCGAAACCCAAATTGTGCTCGTTGGCGATCAAGCAGACCTGGCGGAACTCCGCCCGCAGCATGTCCCCGCTGCCGTCGCTCGACGCATTGTCCACGACAATGGTCTCGAGGTTCAGGCGGCAGGCTCCAGGCTTAAGTACAGAAACCAGGCAGCGACGCAGAAGCTCCCGAACATTCCAATTGACGATGACGACCGACAGATCAACCACCGCGCCCTCCGGGACAGCCAACAGAGCCAGCGGCCTACAAAGGCCGCTCGACGACGAAATCGGCCAGTTCGTGCAGCGTCTGCCGCGGTTCCACTGCGGGCAGGTGCCGGAGAGCATCTTTGGCCTGAGCGATGAAGCCGCGCGCACCTTCGCGCGCTGCCTCAATGGCAGAGGAGTGGCGGATCATCTGCACTGCCTGCGCCACGCCGTCGTCCCCATCCGATCCTTCGACCAAAGCCCGCAATCTCTGTTTCTGTTGTGGATAGCGCTGCAGGAAGTAGAAGACAGGCAGTGTCAGGATGCCTTGCCGGAGATCGTTGCCCACAGGCTTGCCCATCACCTCCTCGTCGCCAGTGAAATCGAGGACGTCGTCCACGACCTGGAAGGCCATGCCTAGATAGCGGCCATAGTCCCGAAGCGACTGCACACCTGTCTCCGGCGCTCCACTGAACACCGCGCCCGACTCGGCGGACGTAGCGAACAGCGAAGCCGTCTTGCTGAAGATGCGACGATGGTACTCCTCCTCCGGCTGTTCCCAATTCAAATGTTCGAAAATCTGTCGCAATTCACCATCGCAGATGGTCTTCAGGGTCTGGGCAAAGAGTGAAATGACGCGTAGGTTCCCGGTCTCAGCCGCGAAGGCCGCAGCCTGCGCGAAGATGTAGTCGCCAGCCAGCACCGTGCTGCCTAGATCCCAAGACGCATTGATCGTGTGATTGCCGCGGCGCAGCAGTGCGCCATCGATCAAGTCGTCATGCACCAGGGTCGCCGTGTGCAGCATCTCCACCGCCGCTGCAGCCGCAATCACCGCATCCAGGTCGGGGTCAGCGTGAAACCTGGCCGACAGGATGGTCAGAGCGGGCCGCAACCGCTTGCCCCCGCTGTCCAGCAACGCCCGTAGCACTGCCGCCAACGGCGGATAGGCTTGCTCTGAAACCCCGCACAGTTTCGCTTCTACCAGCGCCAGTTCTTCTTGCACAAGTTCCAAGATGGGCAGCAACACTGTCACTCCTCGATCGATCAAGACAATCCGAAAAGCTGTCTGGCGGCTGCTGCTGTCTGCTCGCCTACCTCTGTCTCCCCCACACCATGCAGTTCCGCCACGGCCGCGGCCACCAGAGCGACGCGTGCCGGCTCGTTCCGCTTCCCCCGATAGGGATGCGGTGCAAGATACGGCGCATCCGTCTCAATCAGCAACCGCTTCAGCGGCAGTTCCCGCACCAATGCCCGCAGACGGCGGGCATTACGAAACGTCACCGGGCCAGCGATGCCCAGGCAATAGCCCAGATCGAACACCTTCTCTGCCATGGCCCGATCGCCGGAGAAGGCATGTAGCACGCCCTTGAAACTGGATATTGCATATTGGATATTCTCCGCCAGGATGGCCATCACCTCGCTGTGCGCCTCGCGGTCATGCACGATGACGGGCAGATCCAACTCGGTGGCCAGCGCCAGTAGCTGCCGGAAGACTCGCCGCTGCTTTTCACGCGGTGACAGGTCACGGTAGAAATCCAGGCCGATCTCACCGATGGCCACGACCTTCGGCTGTGCTGCCAGTAGCCGCAGTTCGGCGACAGCCTCATCGGTCACCGTCTTGGCTTCGTGCGGATGCACGCCCACGGCAGCATAGACTTCAGGATAGCGTTCGGCCAGCGCTACGGCTCGCCGGCTGCTCTCCAGATTATAGCCCGGATTGATGATGAATTCGACACCTGCCTCTCGCGCCCGCTGCACGACCGTTTCACGATCGCGGTCGAACTTGGAGAAGTCGAGATGGCAGTGCGAATCGATCAACATGGGCTAGGCCAACCCCGCCAACTCCAGCCCTCTCTGCAAAATGGCCGGCACGAGATCCTGACGCGTCGTCTCGCAGTACACCCGGATGATGGGCTCGGTGCCCGAGAAGCGCACCAAGAGCCAACCGCCATCCTCCATCACGAACTTGTAGCCATCGACGGTGACGATACCAGTTACTTTCAGGCCAGCGATGCGCTTTGGACTGGCAGCGTCTAGCCGCGCCTTGGCCATGGGGCGCTTCTCGTCGGGGAAGCGGGTGTCCACACGGTCGTAGTAGTGCGGCCCCACCTTGCTGTAGAGGTACTCGATGAGCTGCGAAGGAGTCTTATCCGTCTTCACCATGAGGTCGAGCAGCAACAGTCCAGCCAGAATGCCATCCCGCTCCGGCACGTGGCCGCGGAAGGCGTAGCCGCCGCTCTCCTCGCCACCGATCAACGCATCCACTTCCAGCATCTTCGGGGCCACGTACTTGAAACCCACGCCGGTCTGGTGCACCGGCACACCGTAGATCTCCCCCAGCTTCTCCAGCATAGAGGTGGTGGAGAGCGTCTTGACAATAGGTCCCCGCTCGCCCCGTACGTCCAGCAGGTACAGCGCCAGCAGGGCGTAGACCTGAAGCTGATTGATGAAGTTGCCGTGCTCGTCGCCCATGCCCACACGATCGGCATCGCCGTCCAGAATGATGGCCACATCCGCGCCCACTTCCCGCAGCCTCTGGAGGCCGACGTTGACATTCGGGGGAATGGGCTCAGGCCGCGACATCTCAGGGAACAAAGGGCGGCGCTCGGCGTGGATTTCGACGATCTTCGTGCGACCACCACCAAGGATGCTGGGAAACCACCCCGCCCCATTCCCCCACATGGCATCCACCAGCACGGTGAAGCCAGCGTCCTTGATAGGCTGCACATCAATCAGCCGCGCCAGTTGCGCCAGATAAGCCGGGGCCGGATCGAAATACTGCACAAGCCCCTGATCCTCTGCCTCCTGCAGCGGCAACCGCTTCACCTGCTCGATGGGCGGAATGCGGGCCTCGATCTCCCTCAACCCTTGCGGGTCCACGGCACCGCCGTGCTCATCCCGCACTTTGAAGCCGTTGTCCCAGGGCGGGTTGTGGCTGGCCGTGATATTCACCGCGCCGATGGCCTGGCGAGCCACCACGCTGAAGGAAATCGCTGGCGTAGGCACGCCGCCGCCACAGGAGTGCACTTGGATGCCATTGCCAGCTAGAACCTCGGCAACGGCGGCAACGAAATGCTCCGACGCGAAGCGATTGTCGCCCCCCACCACCACGCCACCATCGGTTGGCCCTTTGCCAAGCAGATAGGCGGCGAATCCCTGCGCGCAACGGCGCACATTGTCAAACGTATAGTCCTCGGCGATGCGGGCCCGCCAGCCGTCTGTGCCGAAATGAATAACGTCAGCCACTCTCTCCTCCCACTTTCAAGGCTACCTTCACCAAGCCAGGCGCGGCATGTGATTGCCCGCCTTCTGCAACACTTCCAGATCAGTGTCCACCATCATCTGCACCAGTTCCTGGAAGCTGACGATGGGCTCCCAGCTCAGCACCCGCCGGGCTTTGCTGGGGTCGCTGACCAGGAGATCAACCTCGGCAGGGCGGTAGAACTTCGGATCGACGACCACGTACTTCTCCCAATCCAGATCCAGGCAGCCAAACGCCACCTCACACAGTTCCCGCACGGAATGCGTCGTGCCGCTACCGACGACGTAGTTATCCGGCTTGTCCTGTTGGAGCATCAGCCACATGGCACGCACATAGTCGCCAGCGTAGCCCCAGTCCCGGCGCGCCTCCATATTGCCCAGCCGCAGTTCGTCCGCCAGACCGAGCTTGATCCTGGCCGCCCCGTGGGTCACCTTGCGGGTGACGAACTCCAGGCCGCGCCGGGGAGACTCGTGGTTGAAAAGGATGCCCGACACTGCAAACAGGCCATAGCTTTCGCGGTAGTTGATGGTGATCCAGTGCCCATACACCTTGGCCACCCCGTACGGGCTGCGCGGATAGAAAGGTGTGTCCTCGTTCTGAGGCACCGTCCGCACCTTGCCAAACATCTCGCTGCTCGAGGCCTGATAGAACTTGATGCCCTTGTTGGCGATACGGATGGCATCCAGCATGCGCGTCACCCCCAGAGCCGTGATCTCACCGGTGAGCACGGGCTGCTCGAAGGAGGTGGGCACGAAGCTCTGTGCCGCCAGATTGTACACCTCCTCAGGCTGGTATTTCTCCAGCAGGTTGATGAGGCTGACCTGGTCCAGCAGGTCGCCTTGCACCAGCGTGATCTTGTCCTGGATGTGGCGGATGCGCTCGAAGTTGATGGTGCTGGTGCGCCGCACCATGCCCACCACATCGTAACCCTTTTCCAACAGAAACTCGGCCAGGTATCCGCCATCCTGCCCGGTGATGCCGGTGATCAACGCCCTTGGCATGGATCTTCCTCCTGTTTCATTGTGTCTGCACGACGTGTCTGCACGACGTGTCTGCACGATGTCTGCACGACGATAGGTTGCGTTGGAGGTACCTCCCAGGTACATGCTTCAACTGCGTCTCCCTCGGACATCTCCGAGAGCAAGACGATACCGCCCGCCATCATCTCTATCTCCCACGCGCACGCTCCACCTTATGGCGCCAGTAGTTCAACACGTCCTGCACGCTCTGTTCGAAGGTAATGGCCGTCTGCCAGCCAGTGCGCCGGCGAAACTTACGGCAATCGCTGATCATGGTGGGCACATCGGCTGGGCGCAGGCGGACTGCGTCTTGCCGCACCTCCACCTTCACGCGGCTCAAAGCCAGTAGCATTTCCAGCAGCCGCCGTATCGAGCAAGCCCTCTCCGAGCCCAGATTGTACACCTCACCTGGCTCGCCCTGCGTGATGGCCAGGTGATAACCCCGCACGATATCCCTCACGTCGCTGAAATCCCGGCTGACGTCCAAGTTGCCCACGTCCATCGCCGCTTCCCGCAGACCAGCCTCCGCTTCAGCCACCTGGCGGGCGAAATCCGGCGCCACGAAGCCAAGCAGCTGGCGAGGGCCGATGTGGTTGAAAGGCCGCACCATCACCACCGGCAAGCCGTGGGCGAGATGATACTGCAGCCCCAACATCTCCTGGGCGATCTTGCTGACACCATACACATTGAGCGGCCGCAAGGGGGTATCCTCGGCCACCGGCAGTTCATCCGGCCTCACCAGACCATACTCCTCGCCGGAGCCAACCACCAGGATGCGGCAATCCAGGCCCAATTGCACAGCCGCGCGCAAGATGTTGAACTGCAAGTGGATGTTCGTCTCCAACGTGGGCCAGGGATCGCGGTAAGAGAGAGAAGGAACAGCCTGAGCAGCCAGGTGAATGACATAGTCTGGCCGCGTCTCCTCCAAGACGAACATCGCGACGGACAACTGCGAGAGCTCCGCCGGATACAGCTCCAGCCGATCCTTTAGGTGGACGATGTTGTCCAGGTCACCGTAGACAGTGCCCGCCACCTTCCAGTCGGTGTGTTCCAACAAGTACTCAGCCAGGTGGCTGCCAACGAACCCATTGATGCCCGTGACCAGCGCTTTCACCTAGTGCCCCCTTCGAAGTGCCCACTCCCCACCCGGGTCACAACGGGCTATATTATACCTCAGCAAAAAGGAGTGGACAAGTAGACGGGTGCGCCACCGCGTCCACTTGTCCATCTCGGAGAA
>CBDURC010000146.1:0-7868 GCA_965369635.1 uncultured Anaerolineales bacterium
CCTCGAGAAGCACTCGCTCTTATCGGCATCCAGGTGGAAAACTGAATAGCCCTAGCACCATGTTGACAAGAGAGGTGAATCGTGGTATATTATGGTCGTGGTTGACTGCTCGTGAGGATTGCCTCCGGGACGTCTGATCATCACACATCACAGTAGGAGGCTGAAGATGAAGATCGATCGTTTCGAATTCCCCGATGACCTGTACTACGACAAGGAGCATAGCTGGGCCCGGGCTGAAGGGACCACCGTTGTCCAGGGTATGAGTGACTTCGGTCAAGCGATCGCCCAGGAGATTGTCTATGCCGAAGCGCCCCGCGTGGGACGGAAAGTGGAACAGGGCCAGACATTCATGTCCATGGAGTCTGGCAAGTGGGTTGGGCGCGTCAAGGCCATTGTCAGTGGAACCATCCAGGAGGCCAACGAAGAACTGGAATGGGAACCCACTCTGCTCAACGAATCCCCCTACGAGGATGGCTGGTTGGTTAAGGTCGAGGTGTCCGATCCTGCCGAGATGGAGAATCTCATGAAAGCCGATTCTGCAGAGTTTGAGGTTTTCATCAAGGGGGAGATGGAGAAGTACGCAGACATGCTGGCCGATTAGGCCAAAGTGGCATGTCGTCACCAAGATTCCCCCGCTTGAACGCGCGCAGCACGGTAAGCGTCCTGCGGAGCTGTGCCTCAAACCGGCCGGCTTCGACAGACGCTTACTTTCGTCTTTGGTAACTACTACTCACCGCGTGCTCGCAGCGGACCTCAGTCCGCTGCTTCAACGGCGACGACTAGCGCTGAGAACTGTGAGACACGCATTAGCCAGGGCCATGACAGGCCCCCGAGGTCGCTGGACTAAGGTCCAGCGGGAGCAGGTGAACTGCCACCATCTTTGAAGGCATAGGAGGTAAGGCTTGACCCCAGAATGGCTTGACCTGACTGCCATGAAGCGCGTCCCCGAATTCCCCGACGAACTCGCTCCTGCCAGAAAGAAACTACGCACTTGCATTCAGTGTGGCACGTGTACTGCCTCCTGCCCTGCGGCTGAGGCCATGGACATCACGCCACGTAAAATGTGGCGGATGATCCAACTGGGATTGAAGGATGAAGTGCTGCACAGCAAGACAATGTGGCTGTGCAGTGTTTGCTACTCATGCTCCGTGCGCTGTCCCCGCGGAATCCCCCTCACCGATACTATCGCTCACCTGAAGCAATTGGCCATCCAAGAGGGCATCAAGGAATATCCCGAAAGCACTTGCTTCTACAAGGCCTTCGGCGAGGTGATGCGGCGCTACGGCCGCATGCGTGAGATGGAGTTCATGGCACGGTATTTCCTGAGCACCGACATCTCCGCTGCCTTGGACTACGTGCCGATGGGGCTGGCTATGCTGAGCAGGGGAAAGATCAGGATTGAGCTTCCGCGACTGATCGGCAAGGGTAAACTGGACAAGTTATTCAACAGGGTCGCGGAGCTGGAGGGGAAGCAGTCATGAAGTACCTCTTCTATCCCGGCTGTTCCGCTGAGGGCACGGCCCTTGAATACAAGCGCTCCAGCGAGGCAGTGCTGACGGCGCTAGGCGTGGAGTTACAAGAGTTGGACGATTGGACTTGCTGCGGATCGAGCATCGCGCCGGTGATGAGTGATTTGCTGTCGGTGGTGCTGCCGGCTCGCAACCTGGCCATCGCCGAGCAGGCCGATCGCGATCTCGATTTGCTGGTGATCTGCAGCGCTTGCTTCACCAGTTTCTGTTCTGCCAATATGCGCATTGCCACAACACCTGGCTTGCTTGATACGGTCAACGAAGCGCTGGCAGTCGAAGGGCTGCACTACGATGGCAGGGTGCGTGTCCGTCACCTGCTCGACGTGCTGGCTAATGACATCGGTCCTGAGAACATCAAGGAGAAGGTAGTGCGGCCACTGAAGGGGCTGATGGTGGCGCCATACTATGGCTGCCAGACCGTGCGCCCTTATGGTGACTACGATGACAACGAGCACCCCGATTCCATGGTGGGCATCCTCGAAGCGTTGGGCGCCGATGTGTACCACCACAGCTATGAGGCCAAGTGCTGCGGCACGTCGCTGCTGACCACCAAGCCCGAGGTTGGGTTGGGGATGGCCGGCCGCATCCTGGCTGCCGCCAGCCCGGCCGACTGCATCGCTGCCGTCTGCCCGATGTGTCAGATGAATCTCGATACCTACCAGGACAAAGCCTCCCTCGTCATCGGCGAGGAGTTGCATATTCCCGTTTTCTTCCTGACACAGCTCATGGGCTTGGCGATGGGGATGTCGCAGAGACGGATGATGGTGCGCCGGAATATCACCTCCACCAAGCCTGCGCTGGCAAAGATGGAGAAGAATACAAGTAGATAGGTACAAGTACACGAATAGACAAGGAAATGGAAACCTGGCGACTCCTGGATATCGGCCCGCCGCCGGTGGACGAGGACATGGCCTTGGACGAGGTCGTGCTGATAGCACGCACCCGGAACGCGGTGCCCAACACACTCGGCTTCCTGCAGTTCTCCCCTCGCTGTGCGTTCGTCGGCTACCACCAGGCGGTGGAACGGGAGATTCGCTTCTCCTACTGACGCGAACACTCCATCGAGACAAATAGGCGGTTGACCGGCGGCGGTGCACTCTGGCCGGAACTGCCCTCCGTGAGAAGGTGCGCATACGGGTCATGGACGTTGTGGAACTGGTGGCGCGGGGTATGGAGAGGTGATGGAGAGGTGAGGGAACCAGTGAACGGGTATCGGGGAGCAGCTCCCTGGTCGCTGTTCGCCGTTCACTGATCACCTACCTGGAGGTGACCAAGCCAGCGTCTGTGGCTTTGCTGGTCTTCACCGCCGTGGGCACGATGATCGTGGCTGCTGAAGGCCATGGACTAGCCTACATACCAAACCAAACGGGGAGGAACTCTTGATGAAACTCTACCGCCTCGGCTCCGTATCCTGGCAAGATTCACAACTTCTGTACCATGCCCTGCCTCGCCTGGGCCGCGAGGGGGTGATTCTCTGCTCCCCCGCGACCACCTACGTTTGCATCGGCTATTTTCAGGACGTGGGGCAGGAGGTGGACGTGGAATTCTGCCGCCAACAAGGTATCCCCGTCTTCCGGCGTGAGGTCGGTGGTGGTGCCGTCTACCTCGATGGCGAGCAACTCTTCTTCCAGTTGGTCATTCATCGTGATAACCCACTCGTCCCCGCCGGCAAGTTGGCTTTCTACCGCAAGTTCCTGCAGGCTCCTATCGAGTCCTACCGAGCTTTGGGCATCCCTGCCGAATACCGGCCCGTCAACGACATCGTCGCCAATCAGCGCAAGGTCTCGGGTTGCGGCGCGGCGCAGATCGGCGATTACTACGTGCTGGTCGGCAATCTGATCGTGGACTTCAACTACGAAATGATGGCCCGCGTGCTCAGAGTGCCCGACGAGAAGTTCCGCGACAAGGTCTACAAGACGATCTACGAGAACCTCTCCACCATCAAGCGGGAGATCGAGCCCGTTCCGCCGAGAGAGGAGTTATGGTCGCTGATGGCCGAGAAGTTCGTGGAGATGCTGGGACCGATGGAAGTGCAGACAACGGTGGACGAGGAGTGGCGCGCCAAGGCGGACGAACTGGCAACACAGTTCCTCACCGACGAGTGGCTCTATCAGAAAAGGCTGACAGGTGCTGGGCGCAAGGTCACCATCCGCGCGGGTGTGCAGGTCAAGCGGAAGATGCACAAAGCGCCCGGTGGCCTCATCCGCGCCACGACCGAGGTGCAGGACGGCGTTTTCGCCGCCGTTTCCCTATCAGGTGACTTCTTCTTCTATCCGGAGGAGAAACTGGCTGCGCTGGAAGCGGCGCTGGTGGGAGTGCCTGAGACAGAAGCGGAGGCGGCCATCACTCGCTTCTACAAGGAGCACGGTATCGAATCCCCCGGTGTCACCCCTGCTGATTTCGGTCGCGTCTTGGCCTGAGCGCCGTCGCGCTAGACTCCATAGTTTGTCAATGTTTGTCAATGTTTGTCAATCGTCTGGAGTGTATCGTCTGTGGCGATGCACTTCGACAAGCTCAGGACGCTGCGGCAAAGTTGGAGGCTTCCCACTCCCTTGCCGTAGTTTGCTGCCGGAAGACTACCGAACGGGACGCCACAGCTTGCTGTGGACTATATGGTCCTCAGTCGTTTATCCATCGCTCCTGACCATCAAAAGGCCCTGTAACTGGAGTCTCAGTAGTTCCAAGAAGCTCGCGGTGGACTGCCAAGTCCACCGCCTTTCTGCCGGGCTTGGCAGTCCGGCAGGAGCAAATCTGGATCTACTGAGTCTCGCCCTCGGCGAGTAGCAATGCATGACTAGAAATCTGCGATTTGCCTTCTATCCCGGCTGTCTGGTGCTGCAGCGCATGCCGCAATATGAGCTGGCCACCAAGCGGCTGCTGGCAGCGCTGGGCATTGGGCTCCAAGACATGCCTCAGGCCGCCTGCTGCGGCGCGCCCGTCGTGGAGTCCTTCTCCGGCGAATGGGTGTATCTGGCGGCCTACAACCTGGCCCTGGCCGAGTGTCTGGGCCTGGATGTTCTCACCGTGTGTGGAAGTTGCACAAACTCTCTCAAACGGGCGTGCCTGGCGTTGCGGGACCCTGGGGTGCGAGAAGATGTGAACAGGCGGCTTGCCGCGTTGGGACTGAGCGTCGAGGGACGGGCTGAGGTCAAACATCTGCTGCAGGTGCTGATGGAGCATCGAGCCGCGCTGCAGGAGCGCATGACTGCCCCTTTGCGGCTGAAGGTGGCGCTGACCTATCCCTGTCAGGTATTCCGCCCAGGTGATGTCGCCGCTTTCGACGATCCGCTGCAGCCGCAGAGCATGCATGAGTTGGTCGCGCTGACGGGAGCGGAGATCGTGGAGACGGGCGTAGAACGCGAGTGCTGCGGTTCTACCCTCCACATGAGCGACCGGCAGCGGGCGCTTTCGGCCGGCCGGCGTAAACTGGAAGCTTCTCGGGGTGCAGACGTGCTCGTGGATAGTTGCGGCAACTGCCACTTGCTTCTGGAGCGGATGCAGCGGGCCATCTGGGCTGGAGAACCAGACAAGCGACTGCCGGTGCTCTTCATGCCGCAACTGCTGGGCCTAGCGCTGGGCCTTGCTCCCGATGAGTTGGGCGTGAACTCCAACGTTGTCGCGCTGCTGGGGCGAGACGCAGATGATTGAGAACTGTACCCGCTGCGGCTTGTGCAGGGAGGTCTGCCTGGCTGAGAAACTGGGTGGGCGAACCATCACCTCCCTGTTGAGCGGCGGTGACGAGTACTCCGCTTGGCTTTGCTCTTGCTGCCAACTTTGTCAAGAGGTCTGCCCGGAGGGCGTGGACATCCACCAGGTGATGATGTGCGAGAGGCGCCTGGAGCCGGCCCCGGAACCGCACCGTCGAAGCTTCGAGAACGTGTTGCGCTACGGCTACGCCTTCCCCATCACGGAGGACATCAATGCTATGCGTTCCGCTCATGGCCTGGATCCGGTGGAGCTCATCTCCGCTGAGCGGGTGAGGCTGTTGCTGCATTGTTCGCAGAGTAGTCAGCGAAAGAGCGGAACCAGCGGAAGGGCAACTAATAATCACCAGGAGACGAAGACGCTAATCCCCCACTCAGTGTCAGGGCAAGCCAAGTAGTCCGTGGCCCTTGGCGTCTTTGTGCCTTTGTGGTGAGTAGCTCTGGATCAGGAGTACAGCTCCCTCACATCAAGGGGGAGCACTGCTGTTTCCATTCTTTCCGCTTTTCTGCTGACAAGGTGTCTTTGCCCCGTAGTCTTTGAGGAAACGGATCATGCGCAAACCGCTGCAGGTGTTGGCGGTCATTGGAGGCCTGAGCGTGGCAGTGTTGGGCTTGATCACCGGCCTGTTCTTGGCGGTGTTGCCCTGGCTGGGGTTGGAAGGCGACACGGGAAGAGTGCCCGGCTTCGTTGTGGCCGTGGCCTTTGTCGCTCTGGGATGTGGATTGGGGCTGCCCCTGGCCGCGACGGCCCTCCAGTCGTTGAGCGGCAAGCCCTCTCGGCCTCTGCGCTGGCCTCGCTTCTGGTTGCTGGCTCTTCTTTTCCTGCTGGTTGTGGCTATAGGACAGGTCGTTCTCTCCTACGCCCCCCTGCCCTGGCTTTTCTTCCCCTACTTCTATGTCCTCGGCATCGTACTGCCCGTGATTGCCGTGTTGAGCCTTGTGGGACGCCGTCTGGCTCGCGGTGGACTGGTGACCAACTGGCGGGAGGTGCTGGCACAGGTGGTGAGCGGTGCTTTCTTGGGTACGGCAGCCGCCTTCGCCTTGGAAATCGGCCTGTTCTTCGTCTTGGGCCTGGTCGCCGTGGTTCTCTTGGCCCTGACACCCGGTGGCTTCGAACAGTTGCAGACGTTTTTCGCTGAGCCTCAACTGGCAGAAGGGTTCCCAGATCTCAGCCAGTTGCAGCCGTTGCTCCGTTCACCATGGCTGATTGGCCTGGTGCTTTTCGGGATGGCTGTGGTTGCCCCGGCCATCGAGGAAGCGGTGAAAACGCTTGGCGTGCTGCTGATGAGCTACCGGCGGCCGAGCCAGGCGCGGGCCTTCCTCTGGGGAGTGGCAGGAGGCGCTGGCTTTGCCCTGGTCGAGGGGCTGCTGAATGGCGCACTGGTGCTGGCCGAGCGACAGATGTGGGCATTCTCCGTCGTCTCCCGGGCGGGGACGGTCGTCATCCATTGCCTGGCAGGTGGACTGGTGGGGTTGGGCTGGCAGGCGTTGTTCAGCGGGCGCCGCCTCTGGCGTGGACTGGGTTACTACGTCGTGGCTGTAGCGATGCACGGGCTGTGGAACGCGCTAGTGGTAGGTATGGCCTTCGCCGGGCTGCTGACCTCAGAGGGCGCGGTAGACGACGTGATGGGGGTGGGTGCTTTGGATGTTGCCTTGGTGGGCTTCGTGTTGCTGGCCGTGCTGGTGGCGCAGTTTCTGCTGCTCCTTTACCTCTCTCAGCGACTGGCGAGGACTCTGCCTTCGCCCGTCGTCCCAGAGGGCGCTGGTTCCCCCGACGCAGGCCCATGACCCAGTACATCATCATCGCCTATGACGTGGACACGGGCGGCAACAAGGCTGTGCTGAAGGAGAGATAATGCATTACGCCGGTGTAGATGTAGGAGCCATCACGGCCAAGGCAGCCCTCCTCGACGACAACGAGTTGGTGGCTTCGGCGGTCATCGCTGCCGGGTACAACCGCGTCGAGGCGGCCCGTGAGGTTCTGGCTCAGGCGTTGCAGCAAGTGGGGCTGGCGCGAGAGGACATTGCCCGTCTGGTGGCCACCGGCTACGGCCGCGTGCAAGTGCCCAACGCCGACCGCATGGTCACCGAGATCACCTGCCACGGGCGTGGAGCGCACTGGCTCTGCCCCGATGTGCGTACGGTCATTGACATCGGCGGACAGGACTCCAAGGGAATCGCCGTCAATGGTGTGGGCAAAGTGGTGGACTTCGTGATGAATGACAAGTGCGCCGCTGGCACCGGACGGTTCCTGGAAGTCATGGCGCATGCACTGGAGGAGGACCTGGCCCGCTTCGCCGAGCTGTCGCTGAGCGCTCAGCGCCGCGTGGCTATCAGCAGCACGTGCACTGTCTTTGCCGAATCTGAGGTGGTGACCCACATTGCTGCTGGCGCGCCAAAGGCGGCCATCATCGCCGGCATTCATGAAGCCATCGCTGCTCGCGTCGCTAGCATGGTGAGCCGCGTCCCTGTGCGTGAGGTGGTGATGCTCACCGGCGGCGTGGCCCGCAACGGAGGCGTGGCGCGGATGCTGGAGCAGAAGCTGAAGCGCACCATCCTGGTGCTGCCTGAAGCACAGATCACGGGAGCGATTGGCGCGGCGCTCTTTGCACGCGATGGGTAGGTTGGGAATTGG
>CBDURC010000147.1:0-7791 GCA_965369635.1 uncultured Anaerolineales bacterium
CCCGCTCTCTTCAGCCAATATCCAATAGCTGATGGCTCATCGCCTGTTCAGGCCCAGCCAGCAGCGATCAGTGGCTGGGTATTGGGTATTGGATGTTGTGCCGAGGTAGCTCAGCCTGGTAGAGCACTGGACTGAAAATCCGGGTGTCCCCAGTTCAAATCTGGGCCTCGGCACCAGATCCCCCCGCATTCGAGCGTCGAGAACAGCAAAGAGCCTCTCCTGGACCAGGGAGAGGCTCTCGCATTTGTGGCACAGTACTTGTCAAACGTTGGTAGCAAGTTGTGTTGCAGCACACAATATGTCCCAAATCATGGACGCTCCCCTTGGCTTCTGCTAAGATAGACCAGCGATAGGGCAACGAAGCTTATGAACAGTTTCTGAGGCGGATGCAGTACTCCTGCTGAACTTGCGCCAGCAGAAGCCTGAGAGGAGCATGGAGCTCCTCCACACTTACGACGGGCTTGCGTGCTATGGCAGCGCAAGCTTCTTTCTTCCTTCAAGAGAACAGATGGCGGTGCGGGCATTGCGCAGACAGCCGATCATACCGAAACCATTGGATGTGCCGCAAGGCACAGTGTACGTCATCGTCGAGGAATGCAAGGGATGCGGCCTTTGCGTTGACTTCTGCCCGCGCGGCGTGTTGCAGCTATCCACGGAGACCAACGCCAAAGGGCACAACTACCCCATTGTGGTCAAGGAGGGGGAGTGTGCCAATTGCCAGTTGTGCTATCTGATCTGCTCCGATTTTGCCATCTTCAGCACGCTGGCCCCGCTTGGGGCGGGGCTGGCCCTCGAGACATTGCATGGTGCTGAGACGGAGGCAGGGGTCTGATGGTGCTGATGGCTCCCCTCGGATCTTTCACTCCCATCAGCCGCCTTGGCCTGGGCACATGGAGGTTAGTTCGTTGAGCAAGGGTAAGGCAGTACTGACAGGCGAGTATTTCATGATGGGAGACGTGGCCTGTGCTGAAGGCGCGCTGGCTGCGGGTTGCTGCTTCTTCGGCGGCTACCCCATCACCCCCAGCACGGAGACCGCCGAGCGCATGGCGGCGCGGCTGCCGCAGGTCGGCGGCTACTACGTGCAAATGGAAGATGAACTGGGCTCCATTGCCGCGGTGCTAGGGGCCTCGTGGGGCGGGCTCAAGGCCATGACGGCCACCTCCGGCCCCGGCTTCAGTCTGATGATGGAAAACATCGGCCTGGGCATCATGACCGAGACCCCCTGCGTTATCGTGAACGTGCAGCGGGGTGGTCCATCTACCGGCCTGCCGACGATGGTCGCACAGGGAGACATGATGCAGGCCCGCTGGGGCTCCCACGGCCCGTACGAGATCATCGCCCTCTGCCCCTGGTCGGTGCAAGAGTGCTTTGATCTGACTGTGCGGGCGTTCAACTTATCGGAACGCTACCGCCTCCCCACATTGGTAATGACGGACGCGGAAGTGGGGCACATGATCGAAAAGCTGGTCATCCCTGCAGAGGAAGAGATCGAGATCTGGGAGCGCGAACGCCCTACCCTGCCGCCTGGAGAGTTCCGCACCTACCAGGTAGACGGCAAGCTCGTACCGCCCATGCCTGAGATCGGCCAGGGCTACAACGTCGCCGTCACCGGCCTGACCCACGACGAGCGGGGCTACCCAGACATGAGCGCCGAGGCACACGAGGTGCTGGTCGCACGCTTGGTGGCCAAGATCCGGGATAACACTGACGACATCCTGGACTGGAAAGAGCGGGACGTGGATGACGCCGACGTGGTGGTGCTCGCCTACGGCATCACAGCTCGCGTCGCCTCCCACGCTGTGACCACGGCGCGGGCCGAGGGGCTCAAGGCCGGGCTCTTCCGGCTGATCACCGCCTGGCCCTTCCCCGAACAGCGAGTGCGAGAACTGGCGCGGCAAGGCAAGCGGTTCGTCGTCCCGGAGCTCAACTACGGCCAGATGAGCCGCGAGGTGGAGCGCTGCGTAGGCATAGACACACCGGTGGTGCTGGTGCCCCACGCCGGTGGCGAGATACACGAGTCGACGGAGATACTTGAGGCAATTCGGGAGTTGGTAGATCGATAGATTGGTAGATTGGTAGATCGGTAGATTGGGAACAGATGTGTCTTGCCGGTGTACCAGTTTACCAATGTACCAATGTACCAATATACCAGTTTACCAGTGTACCAATCTACCATCTTTGGTTGAGCAAGCATGGCACGAATCGGTGTTTTCATCTGTCATTGTGGCGAAAACATAGCTGGCACCGTGGATGTGGACGCGGTGACGCAAGCGACGGCGCGGCTGCCGGGCGTAGCCCATGCCGAGCACTACAGCTACATGTGCTCAGACCCTGGTCAGAAGCTGCTCATCGAAGCTATCAAGGAGAAGCATCTGACCGGCGTGGTGGTGGCCGCCTGCAGCCCTTCAATGCACGAGATGACCTTCCGCGCGGCGGCGGTCGAAGGCGGACTCAACCCCTACCTCAGCGAGATGTCCAACATCCGCGAGCAATGCTCCTGGGTGCACGAGGACAAAGCCGCTGCCACGGCGAAAGCCACCGACCTCGTGCGGTTAATGGTGGAGAAGGTCAAGCGCAACCACGCCCTGCAACCGATCACCGTGCCGGTGACCAAGCGAGCGCTGATCATCGGCGGCGGCATCGCCGGCATCCAGGCGGCATTGGACCTGGCCAATGGCGGGCACGAAGTGATTCTGGTGGAGCGCGAGCCCTCCATCGGCGGGCACATGGCCCAGCTTTCGGAGACCTTCCCCACGCTGGACTGCTCGCAGTGCATCCTCACCCCGCGCATGGTGGAAGTGAGCCGCCATCCCAACATCACGCTGCTGACCTACAGCGAGGTGGAAGAGATCAGCGGCTATGTGGGCAACTTCAAGGCCAAGATCCGCCGCAAGCCCCGCTACGTCCTCGAAGACATTTGCACCAACTGCGGCGATTGCGCCGTGGTCTGCCCACAGGTGGTGCCCAACGAGTTCGACGGCGGGTTGAGCTGGCGACGGGCCATCTACATCCCCTCCCCCCAGGCCGTGCCCGCAGTATACACTCTGGACGAGGAGTCCTGCCTGGGCCTGCACCCGCTGGTCTGCGAGAAGTGCTTCCAGGCCTGCGAGGCCGGGGCCATGGACCTTAACATGAAACCTGAGATCGTCGAGGTAGACGTGGGAGCCATCGTGGTCGCCACCGGCTACGACCTCTTCGCTGCCGAACAGGCGAGAGAATTGGGTTGGGGCAAGTTCCCCGATGTGGTCACTGGACTGGAGTTCGAGCGACTACTCTCCGCTTCCGGCCCCACCAGTGGCGAGGTGCGTCGCCCTTCCGACGGCCGTGTGCCCAAGGAGGTTGTCTTCATCCAGTGCGTCGGCTCTCGTGACCCTGAGCAAGGCGTGCCCTACTGCTCCAAGATCTGCTGCATGTACACGGCCAAGCACGCCATGCTCTACAAGCACAAAGTGCCCGATGGTCAGGCCTACGTGTTCTACATGGATATACGGGCCGGCGGCAAAGGCTACGAGGAGTTCGTCAATCGGGCCGTGGAAGAAGACCACGTGCTCTATGTCCGCGGGCGGGTGAGCAGGATCTTCCAGGAAAATGGCAAGCTGATCGTCTGGGGCGTGGACACGCTGACTGGGCAGGCGGTGGAGATCGCTGCCGACCTGGTGGTGCTGGCCACGGCGATGGTGGCCAACACGGGGCACGACATGCTGGCCCAGCAACTACGAGCCATCGTCGACGAGCACGGCTTCTACCAGGAAGCGCATCCTAAGCTGCGCCCAGTGGAGACGCTGACAGCGGGGCTCTACCTGGCGGGAGCAGTGCAGGCGCCCAAAGACATCCCGGAGACGGTAGCCCAGGCCAGCGCCGCGGCGAGCAAGGTGCAGGCACTCTTCTCCCGCGACGAGTTGGAGCGGGAGCCAGTGGTGGCCCACGTGAATGAACTGACCTGCGAGGGCTGCTTCGACTGCGAGAAAGCCTGCCCCTACGGCGCTATCGAGCGCAAGGAGATACAGGATCGGGAGGGGAACCTGCTACGCCTGGTATCCAGCGTGAACCAGGGCCTTTGCGAGGGATGTGGGGCGTGCGTGGTGGCCTGCCGCAACCACAGCATTGAGTTGGAGGGTTTCACCGACGAGCAGATTCATGGGGAAATCGTGGCACTCTGGCCCCGCTTGGGGCGGGGCTGGCCCACGACAGTGGGTCTGCCAGAGTTGGTGACAGTTGGCGGTTAGACCTGGTTCAGCTTCTTTCCTACTCACCAATAGCAGCGTAGCGTTGCTGACTGATACTATGCCACATCTTGGCCTTTTGCCAAAGAGTTAGAAGATGCCTGACGAAAGCTGGCAACCACAGATCGTTGCCTTCGTGTGCCAATGGTGCACCTACGCCGGGGCCGACCTGGCGGGCACCAGCCGCATGAAATATGCACCCAACGTGCGCATCGTCAAGCTGCCCTGCTCCGGACGCATTGACCCGCTTTTCCTGGTCAAGGCCTTCGAGCAGGGAGCCGACGGCGTGCTGGTCTCCGGCTGCCATCCAGGCGATTGCCACTACGTCAGTGGCAACCTGCTGGCGCGGCGGCGCTTCACCGTCTTCCGGGAGCTGCTGAGCTTCCTGGGCCTTGAGCGGGAACGTCTCCAATTCTCCTGGGTTTCGGCAGCCGAAGCGGTCAAGTGGACCGAGGTGGTGGACGCAGTCACGGAGGAGATCAGGCAGCTGGGGCCAAGGAAGCTTGGCTGGGGAGAGACACTGCCCAGCAGAGGTCCCAAGTCCCAGGTAGCAAGTTCCAAAGTTGAACCCGAAACCCAAAACCAAAAACCCAAAACCCTGCAAGCGGCTGAGGAGAGCATTCGCCGCATTGCCCGGCAACTGCTGGAGGCAAACGTGGTCGACGTCGTCGTCGGCTACGGGAACGGCACACTGAGCGGAGTGACTACGCCCGTGTTTGTCACCCAGCCGGACGGTGTCGAGCAATTGGTCTGGAACGAGCGTTGCCTGAACAATCTCAGCGTTTACCTGACCCGCGCCCTGGTCAAGCGGCTGGGGCGGGTGGGGATCGTGGCCAAGGGTTGCGACGCCAGGGCGCTGGTAGCGCTGCTGCAGGAGCATCAGATCCATCGGGATGAGGTGGTCATCATCGGCGTGCCCTGTGAGGGGATGATGGAGAACGGACGCCTGGCCCCGCTTGGGGCGGGGCTGGCGGTCAAGTGCGTTACGTGTGATGTGCACACACCGCCGATCTACGACCATCTGGTGAAAGTGGGTATTGGAAACGAGATACTGGAGATTGGAGAATCAGGAGGAGCAGATTCCAGAGACGCGGAGATTGCGGCGCTGGAAGCGCTGACGCATCAAGATCGCTGGGCCTACTGGCAGGAGCAATTCTCCCGTTGCATCCGCTGCTACGCCTGCCGTGCCGTTTGCCCCCTCTGCTACTGCGACACGTGCATTGTGGAACAGACGCAGCCGCAGTGGATTCCGCCCGCTTTCGACGCCAAGGGCAATCTGAGCTGGAACATCGTCAGGGCTTTGCATCTGGCCGGTCGCTGCATCGGCTGCGATGAGTGCACCCGGGCCTGTCCGGCCAACATCCGGCTGGATCTCATCAACCGCAAGCTGGCGCTGCTGATTGGCGACGAGTACGGCTATCGCGCCGGCTACGACGCTGGCGTCGCACCGCCGTTGACCACCTTCCGGCCCGAGGATCGAGCGGAGTTCATCCGATGATGTGCAGGATGTTGCATCGAGACAAACTGACCGCTTGGCTAGGGGAATTGTCACGCTCCGAGCGGCGGCTGATCGCACCGCAGCGGGAGGGAGATGACGCCGTCTTCAAGCCCGTAGAGACAGTGGACGACATCACTTTGGATTATGTGAACACACGGTGGCCAGTGAAGGAATGGCTGTTCCCTCGCTCGGAACCTGTGCTACGCTATCGTTATGTAGGCTGCAGCGTGGAATTGGAGCAGCCCGACCTCGGTCTGGAGCCTCAGGTGATCTTCGGTGTCCGACCGTGTGATGCGGCCGGCCTGGCGATCCTGGATCAGGTGTTGATCACTGATTACGAAGACGAGTTCTACACTCGGCGGCGCTCCTTGACCACGGTCGTCGGTCTCTCCTGCACCGAGCCCGCCGAATCCTGCTTCTGCACCGCCGTGGGTCTCTCCCCCACCTCCAGCGAGGGCAGCGACATGCTGCTCACACCGATGGGGGATGATGGCTACCTGGTGGAAACGCTGACCGCCAAGGGCGAGCAGTTGCTGTGGGAATATGGCCACTATTTCGGCGCAGGCGAGTGCGGCTCCAAGGACCTGGCGACGAAAGCTATCGAGGCCAAGATGTCGCGTGGGGCGGCGCTGGCTCAAGGCATCGGCTATTCGGAGGAACTGTTCGAGCACCCCATCTGGGCAGAGGTGGCCCGCAAGTGCGTGGGCTGCGGCATCTGTGCCTACGTCTGCCCCACATGCCACTGCTTCGACATCATGGATGACGCCGACGCCTGGGGCGGCATTCGCTGCAGAAACTGGGATTCCTGCGCCTTCTCCTTGTTCACGCGGCATGCTTCGGGTCACAACCCGCGCCCCGAACAGGACGGTCGCTACCGCCAGCGGGTGCTGCACAAGTTCAGCTACTTCCCACAGAACTCTGGACGTGTCATGTGCGTCGGCTGTGGCCGCTGCGTCACCGACTGCCCCGTGAATCTGGACATCTACGCCGTGGCTCAGGCCGTGCTACACATCCACGACGAGCTGCACATTGACATTGATGACGAGCCGCACATTGGTGGCAAGTCGCACATTATTGATGGCGAGGAGTTGCACTCCGAGCCCCGCTTGGGGCGGGGCGAGCCCCCCGCCCGCGAGCACAACTCCCTCACATCGAGTAGGGCCGCATCGTGAACGAGATACACCTTGTCGAGTATCTGTCGAGGGCCAGCGAGCATTTTCCGGCTATGAACAACATCTATCGGCCCCATCTGATGACCGTGGAGCACATCCGCGACGAGACGCCCGACGTGCGCACGCTGCGCCTGGCCTTTCAGGACGAAGCGGTGGGCGAGGACTTCGCCTTCATCCCTGGCCAGTTTGGCGAATACTCCGTCTTCGGCAGGGGGGAGTGCGTTTTCGCCATCGCCAGTTCGCCCGCTGACCGTGGGCACGTGGAGTGCAGCTTCAAGCTGATGGGCAAGGTGACCACTGCACTCCGCGATGTGGAAATCGGGGACACCATCGGCTTTCGCGGTCCCTACGGCAACGGTTTCCCGCTGGACGAACTGCGCGGGCGAAACGTCTTCTTCGCCGGCGGCGGCATTGGCATGGCCGCTCTGCGGGCATTGATCGAATACTGCCTGCATCACCGCCAGGAGTTCAGACACATCACCATCCTCAACGGCGCACGCTCGGTGGCCGACTTGGTCTACAAAGAGGACATGGCGCGCTGGGCAGAGCAGCCCGATGTGGAGATGGTACAGACAGTGGACCCCGGCGGTGAGACCGACGATTGGGACGGCGAGGTGGGCTTTGTGCCCACCATCATGGAGCAGATGGCAGCGAACCCCGCTTGGGGCGGGGCGAAGCCCGCTGACGGGGTGGCCATCACCTGCGGCCCGCCGATCATGATCAAGTTTGCCTTGCTGGCGCTGGAGAGGCTGGGCTTTCCCAAGGAACGGGTCATCACCACGCTAGAGAACAAGATGAAATGCGGACTAGGCAAGTGCGGTCGCTGCAACGTCGGGCCTGTGTACGTTTGCAGGGACGGCCCTGTCTTCACTGCCGCGCAGTTGCAGAACCTGCCAAA
>CBDURC010000148.1:0-7727 GCA_965369635.1 uncultured Anaerolineales bacterium
TCAGCGTTCTATCCTGAGGCCCGTGAACTTAGCCAAGCGGCTTCTTGACGAACAGGGCTAACAGTGCTACAATATGGTCAAATGGTCAACCATTAATGGCGAGGTGGATGATGAGAGTACAGACCGTATCCGTGGAATTGCCTAGATCGATCTTCTTGAAGCTCAAGAACGTTGCCGAGCTGACCCATCGCTCGGTAGAAGAGGTGCTGGTCACCACGGTAAACGCCGCGTTGCCGGAGCAGCGCGACCTGCCAGCGGGGCTGGCAAATGAGCTGGCAGCCATGAATCTGTTCAGTGACGAAGCGCTGTGGGCAGCAGCAGAGCCCTCTCTGTCGCCTGCTGAGCAACGCCGCCTGAGTCAATTGAACCGCAGCGCTGAAGACCGTCCCCTGACAAAGGCCGAGGGAGCGGAGCAGAGACAACTGCTGCTTGCCTATCACCGATCTGTTCTGCGCCGAGCCAAGGCACTGGCCATCCTGGCGCAACGAGGACATCCCCTTCCAGACCAAGCCGAGTTGCAGGCACCCCTTGATGAGCTCTCGTAAGATCCCTCCGAAGTTGCGTCGCCGGATTCGCACGCGTGCCGGAAGCCATTGTGAATACTGCCAAACATCCGAATGGCTGAGTGGCCTCCCCTGTGAGGTCGATCACATCATTCCGCTCTCCAAAGGGGGACTGACGACACTCGACAACCTGTGCCTCGCCTGTGCCTCGTGCAATGGCTACAAGCAAGCCAGTACGTATGCCACAGACCCTGAGACTGGCAAGGAAGTCCCCGTGTTCAGCCCCCGCCAGCAACGCTGGCGCGAGCACTTCACCTGGAGTGAAGACGGCACAAGGATCATCGGACTGACGGCTTGCGGACGGGCAACAGTAGTGGCCTTGAAACTCAATCACCCCCTCGTCGTCACCGCCCGTTCGATCTGGGTCACCTTCCATCGGCACCCACCAACAGACTGAGCCAATAGGCGCTCCAGATACTGCCGCCCTGAAAGGCTCCAAACGCGCCACTGGACTGCCATTACGCAGTCCGGCATGGCCGACACACAGGCGACGTAGGTCTTTTCAGTGCTCAGGGAATAGTGCCTGACCCAGATGGCGTCACGGACACTTCGACAACCCTTCGATAGGCTCAGGACAAGGCTCAGTACAGACCTGATCCAGCAGCTTTCTGGGACGTTCCGCCGTTTCTGACCTCCGACTCATATTTGTCTCTTGGGGCTTTTGAGTGTATAGTGGTAACTCCACATGCGTATTGCTGTACCTCACTACCGGACACTTTCGCCAGGACTCGGATGAACACGGATAGACACGGATTTTCTTCTTCTTCCAGCCATTCAAGGGTCTCAAGACAGCAATTCTCAGTATCATAATCATACCCCGTTTCTCACATTTAGCCGTTCTCCATCTTTTCGAGGCCCTGACGATTCCCACGCAAAGGGCTTGCGTTTCGTGTAAACGGATGTTCTAATAGCTGAGTTTCTGTGGTATGCTACGCTGCATGAACACCACACAGGAATTCACAGTAGAACGAGTGGACGACATCCCATTGTTGCTTGGAATGATGATCAAGCTAGGGATGCCGAGCATTCTCGATCGTCACTTGGGCAACCATGGACATCAGAAAGGACTATCGAACGGCTGGGTGGCCACCATCTGGCTAGCCTACATTCTATCAGAGGGCAAGCATACCAAGGTTCACGTACAGGAGTGGGTGATGTCGCGCATTCACTTGCTGGAACAGCTGACTGGCCAGGAGCTGCGCCCCGAGGACTTCACCGATGACCGTCTCACCATAGTGCTCAAGCGCATGAGTGATCTGGAACGGTGGCATGGCATCGAAAGCGAGCTTTGGCAAGCCACGTTGGTGGTGCATCACGTGCCGTTGGAGGGCGTTCGTCTGGACAGCACCACCAGCTACGGTTATCACCAAGTCAGCGACGATGGCGTGATGCAGCATGGACATAGCAAAGATCGACGGCCAGACTTGCCGCAGTTGAAGCTGATGCTAGCGGTGGCCGAGCCATCAGGTCAGCTAATAGCCTGCGATGTGCATCCAGGGCAACGGGCTGATGATCCCCTCTATCTACCACTCATTCGCCGTGTCCGGCAGATGGTGCAGCAGCGGGGGCTGTTGTACACGGGTGATAGCAAGATGGCAGCCTTGGAGACCCGAGCCCACATCGTTGCCCATGATGACTACTACCTGACGGTCTTGCCGCTCACCGGTCAGACGGCCCAGAAGTGGGACAGCTGGCTGGATGCTATTGTGGACGGCGAGCAGACGGCGACGCTGGTGTGGCGTGACGATGAACTGCTGGGAGCAGGCTACGAATTCACCCGCAGTCTGGAGGCCATTGTTGATGGACAGACCATCCAGTGGCAGGAGCGAGTGCAATTGGTGCGCTCGACAGCGTTGGCACAGGCACGAGCAGATCAGTTGGAGAAGCGCTTGGTGCGAGCTGTCGATGCTCTACACAAGTTGACACCACTTCCTGGCCGAGGGCGCCGTCAACATCGGGACGAAGCGGCTTTGCAGGCAGCCATTGATAAGGTGCTGACCCGTTACCAGGTCCAGGGCTTGCTCCAGCCCACCTGGCGAAGGGATGAGACACACAAGACCCGCTACATCGGCCCCGGACGGGGCGGTCCCAACCGTCCCACCCGGACGGAAGTCCCCGTGCACTACGTCATCACTGGTGTCACACGGGATGAAGAAGCTATCACACGCCGCTGCTACCGCTTGGGTTGGCGTGCCTATGTAACCAACTTGCCCCAGAACAACTGGACGCTGACTGACTCAGTGGTGCACTATCGCGCCGGCTATTGTGTCGAACGGGACTTTCATCTCATCAAAGACAAACCGCTGGGGCTGAGCCCCCTCTACGTCAGACGGTCTGACCAGATTGTGGGGCTCACCCATCTGTTGACCATAGCCTTGCGCATCCTGATCTTGATCGAGAGCAAAGTGAGGGATGGTCTTCAAGCAGCAGACGCTACACTGACCGGCTTGCATGAAGGACAACCCCGTCGTGCGACCGATCGCCCCACGGGTCGACGGTTGCTGCGTGCCTTCGCACGGGCAGAAGTGACCAGAATTGGTATCCGCATCGAAGGCCAATGGCATTGGTACCTGACATCGCTATCGGACCTCTTGGCCCGTATTCTGGCACTCGCTGGGCTCTCACAACAGACCTATGTGCAGCTGGGAAATCCTCCATAGTGCACTTCTCATTTGCACGAAACAAAAGAAGGAGGTGAGAACTACACCCATAGAAGATCTATTCATCCTGCTCAAGCCTGACGGTTGCCTGGGCTGTCACGCCTGCGAACTGGTATGCGCCGTAGCGCACACCGAAGCGGGCAGTCTCATCGGCGCTGTCCTGGCTCGGCGAGTGGTTGCAGCCCCGCAACAGCGTGATGTTGGTGGATAATGGTCTGCACCACAACTCAGCAATTCCTGGAAGCATCAGAGAGCCAGCAACAACTGGCAACAATCTGCAAAGGGTGACCCCTCGCGGTTGCCCTCCAAGGAGGCAATTCCCCATGGCTGACAAGTCATACAGTGAAAAGATTCTGAGCAGGAGCATTGACCCTGCCACCCACGAGATGCTAGCCCGGGCTGAGGAGCTGGGCATCGAGACTGCCTGGGACAGGTACGAGGCTCAACTACCCCAGTGTGGCTTTGGCGAACTGGGGGTCTGCTGTCGCAACTGCAACATGGGCCCCTGCCGCATCAGCCCCTTCGAGGAGGAAGGGCCAAAACTGGGCGTCTGCGGAGCCACGGCCGACATCATCGTCGCCCGCAATCTGATCCGCATGATCGCCGCCGGCGCGGCCGCCCACTCCGACCACGGGCGGGACATCGCCCACACGCTGCTCTTGACCGCCCAGGGCAAGGGCGGCGGCTACGAGATCAAAGACGTGGTGAAACTGAACGCACTGGCGGTAGAGTACGGCATTGAGACGGAGGGCCGGAGCAAGGAAGAGATCGCCCTGGACCTGGCCCACGCCGCCTACGCCGAGTTCGGCAACCAGGAAGGCCCCATCCAGTTCACCCGCCGCGCGCCGGAAAAGCGCGTCGCTCTGTGGCAAAAGTGGGGCATTGACCCGCGCGGCATTGACCGCGAGATCGTAGAGATCATGCACCGCACCCACATCGGCGTGGACAACGACCCGGTCAACCTGATCCTGCACGGGCTTAGGGCCTCCATCGCCGACGGCTGGGGCGGCTCAATGATCGCCACCGAACTCTCCGACGTCCTGTTCGGCACGCCTACCCCCACACGCTCGCAGGCCAACCTGGGCGTGCTCGAGGCTGACCAGGTGAACATCGTCGCCCACGGCCACGAACCGACCCTTTCAGAGATGATCGTCGCCGCCGCCCACGACCCCGAGATGCTGGCCCTGGCCGAGAAGTACGGCGCGACGGGCATCAACGTGGTCGGCATGTGCTGCACCGGCAACGAGATCATCATGCGCCACGGCATCCCCATCGCCGGCAACTTCTTACAGCAAGAGTTGGCCGTCATCACCGGCGCTGTCGAGGCGATCATCGTGGATGTGCAGTGCATCATGCCCGCGCTGGGCGCGCTGGCCGGCTGCTTCCACACCAAGTTCATCTCCACCTCGCCCAAGGCCAAGTTCCCCGGCGCGACCCACATCGAGTTCCACGAGGAACACGCCTACGAGATCGCCAAAGGGATCGTGCGCACCGCCGTGGAGAACTATCGCTTCCGCAAGCCCGATATGGTGCACATCCCCGACGATAAGATGGAGTGCATGGTCGGCTTCAGCGTGGAGGCCATCGTGGCCGCGCTGGGTGGCACGCTCGACCCGCTGCTGGACGCCATCAAGGGCGGCGCGATCAAAGGCATCGGCGCAGTGGTCGGCTGCAACAGCGTCAAGATTCAGCACGACTACGGCCACGTCAGACTGCTGGAGGAACTGATCAAGCAGGACGTGCTGGTATTGACCACGGGCTGCAATGCCATCGCCGCCGCCAAAGCCGGGCTGCTGCTGCCAGAGGCAGCCGAGCAGGCCGGGGATGGACTCAAGTCCGTCTGCCAGGCGCTAGGCATCCCGCCGGTGCTGCACATGGGCTCCTGCGTAGATATCAGCCGCATCCTGGTCGCCTGCGCGGCCATCGCCAACGCGCTGGGGGTAGATATCAGCGACCTGCCGGCGGCCGCCGCGGCCCCAGAGTGGATGAGTGAGAAAGCGGTCAGCATCGGCGCCTACGTCGTCTCATCCGGCGTCTTTACCGTGCTGGGAACCGTGCCCCCTGTGTTGGGCAGCCCGGTCGTGACCGAGGTGCTCACCCAGACCGCGAACGATGTCGTCGGCGCGGTCTTTGCCATCGAACCGGACCCGTTCAAGGCCGCGCGACTCATGATTGACCACATTGATGCCAAGCGCCAGGCTCTAGGCATCTAGGGAGGTGATCACAATGAAAGAGATATTCGTGCGCCTGGACCGTTGCCTGGGCTGCCACACCTGCGAGATTGTCTGCGCCGTGGAACACTCGCAGAGCAAGAGTCTGTTCGGCGCGATATTCGAGCATCCCACCCCCAAGCGGCGGCTGTTCGTGGAGTGGGTGGCCCCGGAGCACAAGCTCCCGATCCTGTGCCGCCACTGTGAAGACGCTCCCTGTATGCACGCCTGCATCAGCGGCGCTATCAGCCGTACGCCAGAGGGGGTGATCATCACCGACGAGGACAAGTGTATCGGCTGCTGGACGTGCGTGATGGTCTGTCCTTATGGTGTCATCGGCCGGCACCTGGAGAGACACACGGCCTATCACTGTGACCGCTGCCCGGATCAGGACGAGCCGGCCTGCGTGAGCGCGTGTCCCACCGGGGCTTTGGTCTATCGCACCGTGGTCGAGTTCTCGGCTGACGTGCGCCAGGTGGCCGCGGCAGAGATGTTGGCCGGCGAAGGGGGGTGAATTATGGCCCCCACGAGATATGTCATCATGGGCGGGAGCGCCGCCGGGATGGCCGCCGCCCAGGCCGTCCGCGAGTTGGATAGCCACGGCGCCATCATGGTGCTCTCGGCCGAGGCGGACCCGCCCTACTACCGCCCCCTCATCCCGTTCATCGTTGACGGGCACAAGACGACCAGCGAGATCACCATGCTGGGCCAGGGCCCGTACACGGCCCCGAACATAGACGTGCGGCTCAACGCCACCGTCACGGCTGTGGACTCGGATGCCCACACTGTGACCGTCAACGACGCCGAAACGGTGTCGTATGACAAGCTCCTCATCGCCACCGGCAGCCGCCCCTACCTACCGCCTTCTATCCAGGGGGCCGACACCCCTGGCGTCTATGCCCTGCGCACCCTGGCCGACGCCCGGTCTATGGTCGAGCGAGTCCAAGTGACCCGGAACGTGATCCTGGCCGGCGGCGGGATGTCGAACCTCAAAACGGCCTTTGCGCTGCTGGAGCGGGGCCTGGCGGTGACCATGGTCGTCACGTCGCCGGAGGTGCTCTCTCAGGTCATGGAGCCGGACGGCGCGGCCCTCATCCGCGATGCGCTGAAGCGGACCGGCCTGCGCATCCTCACCGGCCGTAACATCACCCAGGTCGTCGCCGGGCCAAATGGCGTGGCCAGGGTACTGCTTGACTCTGGCGAGGAACTCCCCTGCGAGATGGTCTGCATCGGCAAGGGGGTGCGGCCCAATGTCGAGTTCCTGGCCGGGAGCCACATTCACGTGGACCGGGGTGTGGTGGCGGACGAGCGTACCGCCTGCAACACAGCGGACGTGTACACCGCCGGCGACGTGGCCGTGACCTTTGACCCCATCACCGGCGGGCGGATGATGACGGCCCTGTGGACCAACGCCGTGGAGATGGGGCGCTGCGCCGGGCGCAACATGGCCGGCCGGCCCACCGTCTACGGCGGCACCTTTGGCATCCTCAACGCCACCCAGGTGGCTGAGGTACCCTTTGTGTCCATGGGCATCGTCCACACGGCCGGCACCGATTACGAGACCCACCTGTTCGGCACGGCCGACACCTATCGCAAGCTGGTGTTCACCACCGACGGCGAGCGGCTCATCGGGGCCGTCTTTGTGGGAGACATCGCCCACGCCGGGTTGTACCGACACCTCATCCGCGAGCGCACGCGGCTGAATGGCCTCAAGGCGATCGTCGTCGGGCACCGGCTGCACTATGGACACTTCTTGCGGCTCTGACCGCACATTCGGAACACCCACCTCCCGCCGGTCTCAGATCGGCGGGAGGTCTCTTTTGCAGATCATAAGTGACTCCCCTGAAAACAGGTCATTCAGCCCTGCCTGTGCACAGCAGACAGGCACGGAGACACGGAGTACACAGAGGAAGAAGAAAGATACGACTTCAGAATCCCCGTGCCCTCTGTGCCTCAGTGGCGAGTCTGGCAGTTCTTTCAGTGGAGTCAGTCAAGATCCTGGACGCAGATCCACGCCGATTTTTCTGGGCTTTCATCTGCGAGTACGTACGGTTCACCCGGCGGGCTGCGCACAGTCAGGCCACCGCGATTGAGGCCGTGGGTGTAGATCATCGTGGTTTTGACGTTCTTATGGCCGAGGAGTTCTTGGACGGTGCGGATGGCATATCCAGCTTCCAGTAGATGGGTGAAGTGAGCCCCATTCCTTGGACCACGGATCGGCCAGAATAAGGTGAACACCTGCCTGCCTGGTGACTGAGAAACACGACATATCGGCGACTCGTCGAACCTTTCAT
>CBDURC010000149.1:0-7663 GCA_965369635.1 uncultured Anaerolineales bacterium
CGATCCAGCCGGCGTCCCGCGCTCCTCGGTCGCCGGCCACCCGGCCGCCCAACGCCGCGGCCAGCCGTTTGACCATCTCGAAGTCGCCGGCCTGACGGCCTGCAGCCACGATGACCGGGGCTTGTGCCAGCGGCACGGATGGTGGCTCAAAATCCTCAGCAGGACCCACTATGCGCACGGCCGGCTCCACAGGCTCCACCTCCAGCAGCGTGGGCTCTCCCTGGCGGTAGGGGTCGAGGAAGGGGGTGGGGAAGGCTCCTGGCTCGACGGTGAGGAATTGCGGCCGAGCGTCGGGGCAGGCGGCGATGTCGAAGTACTCACCGCCGTACATCGGGAAGGTGGCCTGCACCGTGCGGGTGGCCTCGTCCAGGCTGACCGCCGTCACGTGCTCGATCAGCCCGCCACCCAAACGCTGCGCCAGCCGCGCTGCCAGTTGCTGCCCTGCCTCCGTCGCGCCGAAAAGCACCACCTCCGGCTGCTCATCTTCGAACAGCTCGGATAGCAGCTTCAGGTAGGGCTCCAGCGCAAATCGGGCCAGCGAGGGATGGTCGGCCACCCGCACGCCGTCGGCCCCGGCCTGGTAGAGGCTCTGGGCCAGGTCCGTGACGTCCTCGCCCAGCAGGACTCCGTAGACGTAGGCTCCCAGCGAGTCGGCCAGCGTGCGGGCCGCGCCCAGTGCTTCCAGCATCAGCGGCGCCACCGCACCATCGAGAGGCGAAGCCACGACCCAGACGCCGCCACCACCGTCAGCCTCGGCGACCTCCTCCTGCTGCGCCATTAGCAAGTCGAGATATGAAAGGTCCATCAGAGTCCCTCCTCTACCTGCGTTTCCTTTGGGCCAGTGGTTCTGCCACTGCCTGGGCCATCTCTTCCGCTGTGCCGCTCAGGCGCGTCCCCCGCTCCCTCTCCGGCGGGAAGTCCTGCCCTCGCTTCTCCAGCAGCGGTTGGAGCGTCGATTCGCTCACCAAATCGCTCACGTCCCACCGTTCCACGGCATCCTCTGCCCGGTAGACGTTGATCAGCCGCACGCCGTCGGGGTAGCGGGGCTTGAGCGCCCCGGGCACGACCGTGACTACCGCCGGGAGGTCGGCCTCGACGGCCACGTAGCCAGCACCATCCTGCTGCACCGCCCGCACCCGCCCGTCAGCCACCTCCACCTGCCAGGCGCTGACGATCTGGGGCCAGCCCAGGGCCTCGGCCAGCCGGGGGCCCAGTTGGCCCTGTCCGCTGTCCAGCGTGGTCGCGCCGGTGAGGATCAGGTCCGCCCCGCCCAGCCGATCCACTGTCGCCGCCAGCACCCGGGCCATGATCGCATCGCCGGCGGCGTCGAATCCCTCGCCTGTCAGGATGATTGCCCGGTCAGCGCCGCTGGCCAGCGCCTGGCGGAGTACGTCGTCGTCGGGCAGCGGGCCACGCGGGAGGGCCACTACCTCAGCGGCTGTGGCATCCTTGATGCGCAACGCCGCTTCCAGCGCACAGCGGTCGGCGGGCTGGAGGATATACTCCTCCCGGTTGATGAAGATGCGGCCCGCTCGCCGCTTCACTACGATACCGCGGGGGTCGAGGACCCTTCCAATAATGACAAGAATACGCATGGTATCCCTCCAGTCTCAAAGTTGCAGGGGCGCAAGGGTGCAAGGTCTCAAGGTCGCAGGGTTGCAGTGTCGCAAAGTCGCAGGGTCGCAAGGTCGCAAGGGTCAGACGCGGCCCTCAATAGCCGCCTTACGGTAGTTGTAAATCATGGCGCCCAATTTGCGGTATTGGTTGTAGAAGTAGTCGAAGCGCTTGGGAGTGAGCGAGCCGGTTTCGTGCAGCATCTCCAGGTGCGCTTTGGTCTCATCGCAGGAGGATAGAGCGTAGGTCAGGTAGCGCACGAGGTCGCCCTTGTAGCGCTTCATGCCGTAGCCCTCCACGAAGTTGGCTACGACAGACTTCGCCGAACGCCTGATCTGGCTTCCTTCCTCGTACATCTCGAACTTGGGCAACTCCTCCAGGGTCATGCGATGGATCTCCGCGGCCAGCCGCTTCGCCAACTGGTAGACCGCCGTATCCTCATACCCCCGCGGTTTGCTCCCTTGCGCCATGCTCCTTTGCTCCCCTTGCGACCTGCTCCTCTGTGACCTGTTCCTCTGTGACCTGCTCCCTTGCGACGTGCTCCGTTGCAACCTGCTCCCTTGCTACGGCCTGATTCTCACCCCGTGCTGGCGGAAGATGTTGCTGGCGATGACGATCCGTTGGATCTCGTTGGTGCCTTCGAAGATCTCGGCAATGCGAGCGTCGCGGAAGGCCCGCTCGATGGGGAAATCTCGCGTGAGGCCCAGCCCACCGTGGATCTGCACCGCCATGTCAATGGCCCGAGAGGCTACCTCGGAACCGTACATCTTGCACATGGCTGCCAGTTGGCCGAAGGGCTGACCTACATCCACCAGCCAGGCCACCCGGTAGACCAGGCTGCGCAGGGCCTCGATCTCCGTGGCCATGTTGGCGATCATCCACTGCACCGACTGCTTGTGAGCCAGTTCGACGCCGAACTGCTTGCGGGTCTTGGCCCAGCGGATGCACCATTCCATTGCCGCCTGGGCTCCACCCAGGCCGGCTGCTCCCAGGGTCAGCCGCCCCATGTCCAGCGATTTCATGAAGGGGATGAACCCCTCGCCCACTTTGCCCAGCACGTTCTCGTGGGGTACCCGCAGTTCGTCGAAGACCAACTCCGCGGTGCTGGTGCCCCGGATGCCCATCTTGTCCTCTTCCCGGGCCACCGAGAATCCTTCCCACTCGGTCTCGACGATGAAAGCGGTGATGCCGCCCCGCGCGCCCAGTGTCGGATCGGTCACCGCCATTACGGTGATGATGTCCGCGTGGCCACCGTTGGTGATGAACACCTTGCCGCCGTCCAGGAACCAGGAATCCCCCTCCCGTACGGCGCGGGTGCGGACGGCCGCGGCGTCAGAACCGGCGCTGGCCTCGGTCAGGCCAAAGGCGGCGATCTTCTCGCCGCGGGCCAGCGGTGTCAGGTATTTTCGTTTCTGCTCCTCGTTGCCGTCCAGGTGGATGGCCATGGCACCGATGCCGATGTGGGCGCCGACGACAGTCGCCGTGGAGGTGCAGATGCGGCTCAACTCTTCCATCAAGATGCAGTAGCCGGCCTCGCCGGCTCCCATGCCACCGTACTCCTGCGGGAAGCAGACGCCCATCAGGCCGATCTTGCCGAGCTTGCGTATGGTCTCCAGGGGCACTCTGTGCTCCCGGTCAACCTCCGCGGCGATGGGAGCTACCTCGTTCTGGGCAAACTCTCGGATCATGCGGCGCAGGGCAACGTGTTCGGGAGAAAATGCGAAGTCCATATCTACCTCCTGGATCGGTAGATTGGTGGACTGGTAGATTGGTAGATTGGTAGGTTGGTACATTGGTATGTTTGGAGTTCCACCAATTTACCGGTTTCCCAATCTACCAGTTTCCCAATCTACCAGTTTCCCAGTTTACCGGTCTAGCAGCGACTAAGGCACGATTTCGACATCCCATCCGGCGAAGACCTTCTGGGCAATGTGGACGTGATGCAACTCCGTGGGCCCGCCGATGATGCCCAGTGTGCGGGCGTCCCGGTATTTGCGGGCCATGGGGTAATCCTCCATGTAGCCGTAGCCGCCCATCACCTGGAGCATGCGGTCGGTGACGCTGCGGGCCACGCGGGCGGCGAAGGCCTTGACCACCGCCGCATCCGCGGAGAAGTCCTCTCCCTGGTCAACCAGCCAGGTGGCGTGGTAGACCAGGTAGCGCAGCGCTTCCACCTCGATGAAGGACTCGGCGACGTAGTTCTGGATAGCCTGCTTCTGGGCGATGGGGACGCCGAACTGCACCCGCTCGCTGGCGAACTGCGCGGCGACGTTCACGCTGTCTGTAGCCATGCCCAACCCGGCAGCGGCCAGGGAAATGGCCAAGCGATCCTGCGCCCGCTGGGCCACTGTCCAGCCCTCACCAGGCTGGCCCAAGCGATTAGTCAGCGGCACGCGGCAGCCTTCCAGGTAGATCGTATTGAAGGTCACGCTGCGCAGCCCCAGCGTCGGCTCCCGATAGCCCACCGTCAGGCCAGCGGTGTCCTTGGGCAGCAGGAAGACCTCGACTCCCTCTGCCCCCTGGGCGCAAACGAGAAAGAGGCCGGCGATCCCGCCGTTGGCGACCCAGGTCTTCACCCCGTTCAAGATCATCTCGTCGCCGGAGGCCGTGGCTCGGGTCTGGATGGCTGCCCTGTCGCATCCGGCGTCGGGCTCGGTAAGGGCGAAGGCGCCGATCACCTCGCCATCGGCCATGGGGGGCAGCCACTGCTCCTTCTGAGCATCGGTGCCATGCACCAGAATGCTCATGGCTGCCAGGCTTACGTGTGTCGCCAGGGCCACAGCAAAGGACATGCACTCCTGGGCCAGTGCCTCGATGAGAAGGGCATAGCTGACATAATCCAGCTCCGCTCCGGAGTATTCCTCGGGCAGCGTCGCTCCCAGGAAGCCTTGCTGCGCTGCTTGGCGCAGCATACCTGGAGGGAGTCTCTCCTCGTGGTCTATCTCTTCGGCCTTGGGCGCGATTTCCTTGGCGGAGAAGTCCCTGAACATGGTGCGGAACATCTCCTGTTCTTCGCTGAAGGTGAAGTCCATGGCGCATCCTCCTGACCTGAGTGCCGGTACTTTGGTAGATTGGTAGATTGGTACATTGGTACATTGGCGTTGTATTGCCAATCTGCCAGTTCACCGATCTCCGAATTTCCCAATCTACCAGCCTACCAGTTTCCCAATCTACCGGTCCGTGAACTGCGGACGCCGCTTCTCCATGAAGGCGCTGACTCCCTCGCTAGCGTCCTCGGTGTCCGCCAGGTTGCCGAACTCCTCCGCTTCGATCTGCAGCCCTTCCTCGATAGGGACTTGTAGCCCCCCTGAAATGGCCCGCAGTGCGGCGGCCACGGGGAGCTTCGACTTGGAGACGATCTTGCGCGCCAATCCCCGTGCTTCCTTAAGCACCGCGCCGGCTGGCACTACCTTGTTCACCAGCCCCATCCGGTAGGCCTCCTGGGCAGTGATCATGTCGCCGGTGAGAATCAGCTCGATAGCCTTTCCTTTGCCGACGAGCCGGGCCAACCGCTGAGTGCCGCCCCAGCCAGGAATGATGCCCAGGTTGATCTCCGGCTGACCCAGGCGGGCCCTGTCGGAGCAGATGCGCATGTGGCAGGCCATGGCCAGTTCTAGCCCGCCACCCAGGCAGAAGCCATTGATGGCGGCGATGATTGGCTTGGTCGCCTTGGCGATCTGGAGGAAGAGTGTCTGCCCTTGCTCGGAAGCCGTCCTCAGTCCCCCGGGCTGATCCAGCAGTGCCTTGATCTCCGGGATATCCGCCCCGGCGACGAAAGCGTTTGTCCCGCCGCCGGTGATGACGATGACTTTGACCTCATCATCGACCAGCGCCTGGTCAAACGCCTCGCTCAGCTCCGTCACCACTTGCGTGTTGAAGGAGTTGACCGGCGGGTGGTCGATCGTCAGCACGGCGATTCTGTCCGTAACTTCGCTTCGGATGTATTGCCATTCGGCCATTGTGTGCTCCTTTCGTCGCTATGTTGATACATTGGTACATTGGTACACTGGTAGATTGGTACATTGGTACATTGGTACACTGGTAGATCAGGGTGTCATTCGTCTGCAGGTAGTTCAGGAATCATGGTGTAGAGGGGGCGTTCTTCGCCAAGCTGGCGGTCGCCGTACTCCTTACGCCCTCGCTGCTGTTTGCGAACGTAGCGGATGTAGCCGTTGAGGGAACGTAGCGCACTGTGGCATAGTTCGCGCTGATCCGGCAGTTCTCCAGTCGTATGTCCCACCTCGTCGCAGACGATGAAACTGCTCAGAGTCTCGTCGAGAGAGCCACGGGCGATGGTGTAGAAGCGCAGGCTGTCCAAGTAGTGATAGCGTCCGTAGCCTTCGGCGATATTGAGGACAACGCTGACTGCCGCCTTGCGTATCTGATGAGCCAGATTGTACTTCTCTTCCGGCGGCAACTGCCCAGCAACGCGGTACGCCTCTCGCAAGACCCGCAACGCCAACTGATAGCACTCCAGATCCTCAAACCCCCGCTGGCCCTGCTCTGTCATTGCTCCCATTCTCCAATCTACCAATCTACCAATCTACCGATCTACCAATCTACCGATCTACCAATTTCCCAATCTACCAACCTACGCGTACTCGTGGAACCCCTTCCCCATCTTCTCGCCCAGATGCCCGGCGCGGACGCGCAGTTTGAGCGGGCGGGAGGGGCGGAAGCGAGGACCCAGTTCCTTGGCCAGGGACTCCAATGCCTCCACCACCACGTCCAAGCCGATCTTGTCGGCGACGGCCAGGGGGCCGACGCGCTCACCGCCGTAGGTCATCCCCGTGCCGGCGATCATGGACATGTCAATGTCGGTGATGCTGGCGATGTTCTCCTGCACGCAGAGGGCTGCCTCGTTGACCAGCGGGAGCATCAGCCGCTCCACGCTGAACTTGGTGTTCGTGGGCACTTCGCCGGACGTCTGCAGTTCCTTGATCATGGCACCGACCGGTTCTGACTCGCCGCCAGGGTGGTCGTAGAATCCCGCGCCGGACTTCTCGCCCAGCCGCCCCGCCTCGACCAGCTTGGCGAAAAGCGGAGCTGGACTCATGCGCTCGCCGTACTCGGAGTAGAGATACGCTCCCACGTGGGTGCAGACGTCGAGGCCGAGCATGTCCATCAGCGTGAAGGGGCCCATCGGCATGCCCCAGGCCACTACTGCTGCATCCATCTCTGTGGCTGTGGCCGAACCCTCCCCCAGCGCCTTGGTCGCTTCGTTGAGGTAAGGCATCAGCAGTCGGTTGACCAGGAAGCCGGGGCATTCCTGCACCACCACCGGGATCTTACGCAAGCTTTCGGAGAACATCACCACGTCGTCCACCGTCTCCTGGTCGGTATCGAGGCCGGGGATGACCTCCACCAGTTTCATCACGCTGGCGGGGTTGAAGAAATGCATGCCGATCATCTTGTGGGGCTTGCTGGTGGCCGCGCCCATCTCGGAGATGGAAAGCGCCGAGGTGTTGCTGGCGAAGATCGTCTCATCGGGGCAGACTTCCTCCAGTTCCTTAAACACAGCCCGCTTGATGGACATCTTTTCGGGCACCGCCTCGATGACGATGTCCACGTCCTCGAACTCGTCGTAGGTGAGCGTTGGCGTGATCAAGTCCAGTTTGGACTCCATGTCGCCCACGCTCATCTTTCCCTTGTTCACGCGACGCTGATAGATGGAGCGGGCCTTCGCCATGCCCTTGTCCAGCATCTCCTGGTCAATGTCCTTGAGTACCACCGGCAGGCCGGAGTAGGTAATGAGCTGGGCGATCTCGCCGCCCATCGTCCCCGCGCCGACCACCGCGGCTTTGAAGATGTACATGTCTGCTGCCTCCTGTGTCTGGTGTAGTGTACCAGTTTCCCAATCTACCAACTTCCCAACCTACCATGTAGGTAGAGGGATCGCTGCCTCTGGATTGTCCAGGCGCACGAAGTAGACCCACTGATCGGGGTGTTTCTCGAATGCTGCCTTGTCGGCCAGGCCCAACGTCTTGCCCAGGAAGACATCACCGCTCTCAGGCTCGATGGCCACGATCACCGCGTCCTCCTGGCCCTC
>CBDURC010000150.1:0-7609 GCA_965369635.1 uncultured Anaerolineales bacterium
GAAACGGCATAGGAACCATCGTTGACTGTGTCCACAGAGGGAAGCACGTAGGGGCTGGCACTCTCGCGAGCCACGGCCAACATCTTCTGGTCGGGAGTCACGTAGCCGAGGCCATCGTAGCCGATGGCGTTAGGGTTGTGGCGCACCTCGGCGCTGATTCCCTCGGATGAGGGCATCAGCAGCGTGTCCGGCGAAAAGAGCAGGGGGCTCTTCTTGTCCCCCAGGCGGATCACGTTCTCCAAAAAGTAGACATAAGTTCCGGAGTTCGACTCCCGTGAGAGGAGCACGATGGGGCGGTCTTCGCCACCCACTTGCCGCCAGGTGGTAACCTTGCCGGTGTAGATGTCGGAGATCTGCTGCAGCGTGAGGCGCTGCACTGGGTTGGATGGATGGACGACGACGGCGATGGCATCACGGGCCACCACGAATTGCACAGGAGAGATGCCGTTCTCCTCAGCAGCGTTGATTTCCTCAGGCTTCATACTCCGCGAGGCGTTGGCGATGCTCACTGTGCCATTGATCATGGCGGCGATGCCTGTGCCTGACCCCCCGCCGGTGACGGAGATACGTACCTCGGGATACAACTGCACGTATTCCTCGGCCCAGGCCAGCGCCAGGTTGACCAGCGTATCAGAGCCTTTGTTCTCGATGGTTCGAGCGGCCGCGCTATCAGACGAAGTCGGCTGCTGCGCGCCGCAACCGGCCAACAGCCAGGCCAGGCTCAGCAGCAGCAGGCCGAACGGTAGCCACAGCCCTGAATGGAGACCAACGTTGAGAGGAATATGGCGGTGACGTTGCGTGGAGAGAAGTCCCATCACGGCCCTCGCTTCATGTTGCCACGGGTAAGGATCGCCTGGATTGTATCAGATATGACGGATGTGTCAAGTTGACATCTATGCGAGTTTGTGGTATACTAGTTGCGCATAAGGAAGTTTACGCGCAATATCCTAATCCTGCGAGTGGGGCGATGGCAGTCAGAAGCGACGCGCTGGCGCTGTTCGAAGCGCATCTCCAGCAGTCTGGGTTGGCACGGAACACCGTTGCCGGGTACCTGCGTGATTTACGCTGTTTCTCGCGCTGGCTGGCGGAGCGTGCTGGGCAAGAGAGGCCCCCCGACGGTTTCTCTTCCAGCGATGTGGAAGCCTATAAGCAATACCTGAGAGCCACATTGGGGCGATCGCCGGCGAGCATCAACCGGTATCTGCAGAGCGTACGCAAGTTTGGGCGCTTCGCCGTGATGGCCGGGCTGCGGGACAGCAACCCTGCGCAAGGTGTGCGATTGCTGGAAGGCTCTGGGGTGGCGACTCTTAGGGCCTTGACCGAATCGGCGATCGAACAGTTGCTGAAGATCGCCGAGGAACGACGCTCGCGCAACGCAGTCCGGGACTACGCTATGCTGCAGTTGCTGTTGCAGACCGGAGTACGAGCTAGCGAGATGGTTGACCTTCGGCTGGCAGATCTGGACCTGGACGAAGAAGGCGGCACCCTGACTGTGTGCGCTCAAGGCAAGCGACTAGGACGTCGAATTCCGCTGAATCGGGCAACTCGGCGTGCTCTAGACGCGCATCTAGCTCAGCCTCGTCCTGCGGAGGCTTCGCATCTCTTCCTGACAAGGGAAGGCAGGCCCTTGTCGATTCGATCGGTACAGCAGGTCGTGGCCAGCCTGGGAAAGGCAGCTGGCCTGGATGTCTCTGCCAGAGTACTTCGAGACACATACGCCAGATCTCTGTGGCAGAATACCCGAGATCTGCACCTTCTGACCGAGCGACTCGGTCACAGGAGGCCCGAAGCGGCCTTGAGGTACATCTCCCCTCCCTCCGCAGAGGGGTCATCAACGGAGGTTTTTGAGAGGCCTTCCCCGAGCGCCAGCAGGTAGCCGGGGCCTGGACCTACCAAGGACTTGCGGCCCGGGCTTCCCTGCCCTGCCGCAAGTAGCGTGGAAGCGGGCTTTGTTAGGCCTTCGGGTAGACAGCCGGCCTCACCTGTATCGTAACGAGATTGCAGGCTTGATTAGGCAGCAAGTCGCTGCCGAACGATGAGCGAGAACTAGCCAGCAGGCAGGCAGGGAATCTCGCGGTCATTGCTTGTTGCGATGGAGATCTCGGTTGTGGCTCGGAGTGGGCCCGGCGGGATCTCCTTTTGTTTTACCTGGGGGAAAGGTGTCGGTTGGCTGTGGGAGCACAGCCTCATCACCGACAGTGCATTGACAGCACGCTTGTGAACGGGACTAGGCTCGGTGATTATGATCGATCTGGACCGGCAACGCATCGCTCTCAGCCTGAAAGATGCCCCGCAGTGGATCGAAGCGTCTTCTGATGTAGGAATGCTGGACGAGGCGGCGGCAGGCGAGGCTTTGGAGTTGCAGGGAATCGCAGTATACGAGGAGGTTGCGGATGCAGCAGAGAGGGCCGACTGCGTGTTGGCGGAGTTGGTTACCATGCCGGCTTGATGGCTTTCGCTTGCTGTTTGGGCAATCACGAATAGGAATAGGAAACGGAGGTGGTGAGATCAGATGACTGTGACGTTGAGACCTGGGGAATCGCCGGAGAAGCTACTCAGACGTTTCAGGAAGTCAGTGCAGAGATCACGCATCTTTGGCCACAGTACGGCGAAAGCGCTGGTATACGAAGCCCAGCGACGTCAGGCGCATTAAGCGGCGCAAGGCGATTCGCCGGGCGCGGCGGCAGGAGCGGAAGCGACGAAACCGCCAGCAACGCCGGCGCTACTGAGCCTGCGGCAGCCGGAATCGCGTGGCACTGCGCATCGGCCAGGTCTCGTTCTCATACACAAGGAACAGATTGATGATCGAGGAGAATCACATGGAATACTCAGTGGGCGACAAGGTGATGTACCCCAGCCGGGGCGTAGGCATTGTCACAGGTCTAGAGCAGCGCGAGCTCGTGGATGGGTTCCGTCAGTACTACGTGATCCAGATACCCTCCGCCGGACTGACCATGCACGTTCCCATAGAGAAGACGGATGACCTGGGCGTGCGACCGGTCGTATCCCTGTCGAGGCTTGACCGCGTGCTAGATGTCTTAAGCGGCAGGCCACGGCGGTTGCCAGACGGTTTTAAGGAGCGTCAGGAGGGCATCCAAGAGAAGCTCAGGAGTGGGCGTGCGATTCAGATAGCCGAAGGAGTACGGGATCTTTCCTGGCACGAGCAGCGCGCCCATCTCACGAAGAGGGACAAACATCAACTGGAAGAAGGGCGGGAATTCCTGGCGGAGGAGATAGCGCTCGTCACTGACAGCGAAGTCAGCGATGTCCACGAGGTAATTGAAGCCGCTCTGGCGGCTGCCCTGGCCGGCGAGGCTGATCAGGAGGTGCCCAAGAGACAAGTCACTGCCCGAGCCGATCAGTCGCTTGGCGCACAGAAGGGGCAGCAAGGCCTGTTGGATTCGCTCAGAAACTATGCTGTTCGGGTCTTGCGACTGAGCTCCAAGTGAGGTGTCTGTCGTTGTACCGAGTTGGGAACTCTCCTCGTAGTGGTAGAAGAGAGTGTACCGACCTACCCGGGATGATTGGAGAAAGAGGTAAGTTGGGAGATGGGTTTGGCAAGAGAGAGACTACAGGCTGACTTGCGGGAGGCCGAAGGGGAGCTGCAGAAGCTGAATCAGCGGCTGGAGCAGAGGCCAGAGTTCGGCCCCGGCAGGGGCAACCCACGCGCCTATTCATGGGAGATGGAGCTTGCGCGCAGGAAGAGGGTCATGGCGCGCATCGACGCCTTGGGGGAGGCGCTGGCCAGAGAGTGTGACGGGGCCTACGGACGCTGTGAGAGTTGCGCTGGGACGATTAGCCCTGAGCGGCTGGATATCCTGCCCACCACGACGCTGTGCGTATCTTGCGCGCGAGCGGCCACCTCAGAACCAGCGTTCCGGTATGCGGGCGGTGCTCATGGCGCGATCCAGAAGTGAACAGAGGCACGTGAATGAAGGCAAGTGAAAGGGAGGTGACTTGATTATGCCGAAGATGAAGACACATAAGGCGACGGCCAAACGGTTCAAGATTACCGGCACGGGAAAGCTGTTGCGGCGCAAGCAGCGCAGCACGCACCTGCGCCGCAACAAATCCAAGCGGGTCCACCGTTCCTTTGACAGGATCATCCCGTGTCCAGGGCAGACCAGAAGCGGGTACGGCGCCTGCTGGGCTTGCGGAAGAGGAAGTAGACTCCGTGATGCTCATATTGCAGAGGCTACCACGTCGGCCGCGTGACCGGCACCTGGCGGCCACCGTCAAAGTACGTCTCCTGAAGCAGGCTGGATTGCAGATCACCGCACCGAGCGTGGAAGTGAAGGCCAGTGTGGTGCGCCTGCGAGGGAGGGTGCGCACACGGAGACAGAGGCTGCTGGCGGCAGGTGTAGTGGTCAGCGTGCCCGGGGTGCTGGGTGTCTTCAACGAATTGAAGGTGGAGGGCGACGTTCGGCACGTTGTTGGAAGGTCGGCAAGCATTCGCTTATCGGACCAGGCGTGACGCCTGCATGGCGGAGAGAGGAGAACATGAAGGGTCGGATTCTGGTAGTTTGTCAGGATTTGATGGCAGCCAGCCGGTTGCGCAACATGCTCTGCGCCCAGGAGTACATGGCCCACATGGCCCGTCGTGCGGATGACGCGCTGGCGCTGTTGGGTTTCCACCGCATCGATGTTCTGATCGTCAATCCCTGTCTGCAGGATCATGACGTGCAGTGGCTGTGCTCGCAGGTCTCCAAGCGCCACCCAAATCTGAAGAAGCATATGATCTTCCTGGCACACGGCGAGCTGCCAGAGAATGTGCAGGCTTTCGTTGAGGAGAGCGGCAATGACATCGTCGTCTCGCCCATTGACGCAGGTCAGCTTGAACAAGTTCTCTCACGTCACATGCGCTGATAGGTGTAGATGTGAGCGGGGGGGAGCGCTGGCGGCAACACCCGGGGGAAGCACTCATCTGCTTGCTATTGTTTGATGAGCGCAACGGAGAAGACCATGCGGGACAGCAGACCTGAAAAGCAGCAGAGCAGCGACACCGGCTAGTCAGAACTGGTTTCCTCCGCAGACGGGGTTTCTGGAAGATCCTCATCTGCGAAGCCACGGAGCGCTGGGGGTAGGAGAACGCTGGGAAACGAAGCAGTAGGGGGGCAAGAACCCAGTGGGGGACTTGAGCGATGATACTGTCACAGAGTCTGATTGACAAAGCCCATACCGGAGGCCACATCACCGTTGACGACTTGCTTGACGCCGTCCCGGACACGGTGGAGACGCCGGAGCAATGGGAAGTGGTCTTGGAGGTCCTGCGAGGGCATGGCATCTCAGTCGTCGCGGCGGAGGAGAAGGCCGTGGGTGACAACAGCAGTTCATCGGGCGGCGGTTCTGGGCCGAGAAGCGTCCCATCGGACAGTGTAGCATTGTACCTACAACGTGCCGGTGCACTGCCGCTCCTCACCGCGGAGCAGGAGAAGAGCCTTACCCGCTGTCTGGAGCGGGGCTGCCAGGCCGCGGAGCGGCTGCGAGAGGGCGTGGCGGCAGAGAAGGCAGAAGCAGAGATCCGTCGTCGCATCGCAGAGGGCGAAAAGGCACGGGATCGGTTGATCCGCTGCAATCTGCGGTTGGTCGTGAGCATTGCCAAGCGCTACCAAGGCCTGGGATTGCCTTTCTTGGATTTGATCCAAGAAGGTAACCTGGGGCTGGTTAAGGCGGTGGATCGCTTCGATTGGCGCCGCGGCACTCGCATCTCGACATATGCTACCTGGTGGATTCGGCACGCCATCCATCAGGCCTTGAACAATCGCGCCCGCACGATCCGTTTGCCATCGAGCGTAACGGGGACCATGCGCCTCATACGCCAAGCACGGGAGCGATTGCGTGATCGCCTGGGGCGGGAACCGACCGATGCAGAGTTGGCCCAGAAAGCTGACGTGACACCAGACAGGGTTCAGCAGTTGCGGCACATGACGCAGCAGGTAGTCTCCTTGGACGCGCCGCTTGGCGGGCGTACCGATCAACAGACAACGCTGGGCCATGTCATCGAAGATCGCCATACGCCGCTTCCCATGTCGGAGGTCACGAAGCAGTTGCTGCATGAGGATATGCGGAGGGTGCTCAAGGAGCTTTCAGCGCGGGAGCGCCGGGTGCTGCGTTCGCGGTTTGGCCTGGACAGTTCTGAGAGTCACACTCTGGAAGAGGTAGCTAACGAGATGGGCGTAACGCGAGAACGGGTTCGCCAGATCCAGGGTCGGGCGTTGCGTAAGCTGCGTTCGTCGCGTCACGTGAGACAACTGCGAGACTATTGGCGCAGATAGCCAACCTTCATCTCGCAACCCAATACGACATATCACTGAACTCACCAGACTCAGGAGGCATGCGTATGGCAAGAAAGCCGAAGAAAGACAAGATCGAGGTAGAGGGCATCGTCACAGAGTGCCTGCCTGGTACGCAGTTCCGGGTGGAGTTGGACAATAAACATGAGGTATTGGCCTATTTGTGCGGGAAGATGCGCAAGTACTACATCCGTGTGCTACTAGCCGACCGGGTGTTGGTAGAGCTATCGCCATATGACCTGACCCGTGGGCGCATTGTCTATCGCTACAAGGTGCGCTCACGCTCAGCGCCAGCACGGAGGTAGCATAGTAGCCAGGCCGTCAGTTGGTGTCCCGGCCGCTTGAAGCTGGCTTCCACAGGCAAAAAGGGCTCTGCAGGCTAGAGCCTCGTCAGTTGCGAAACACGCTCAAGCCTGCATATCCACGCCGCAGCACCTGGTCGCCAGTCCGGGATATTTGTACTACGTGCAGCGACCAGCAATGGTAGGAGAGGAGTGATCAGCGCGTTCAACGGCACCACGCTGGATGGTCGAGAGATCACGGTGGCGGAGGCGTGGCCGTGTCGAGAGCGGTCACGGGACTCCGATGGTTGAGGTCGCTGGGAAACTACCGAGTGTTGTTACCAAGGAACCAACGAGATGAAAGATGTCAAGTCGACTGCGGGCTGTGACGTGCCAGCGATGTGGGTCCGGATTTGTGTTGACCACTAACTACCTTGACCTGCTCGCACGACGAGGGGTCAAGGTGGTCGTGCCAGCATTGTGTCCGACCTGTTTCCTGGCCACAGGACCACTACGTAAGGAGCGCGGCAAGGTGAAGTGGTTCGACTCGCGCAAGCATTATGGGTTCATCATCACCGAAGATGGCAAGGAAGTCTTCTTCCACGAAAAGCAGGTTCTTGGAGACGGTTTGGACGGGCCAAAGGAGGGCCAGGTGGCCCTGTTCCATATTGGCTACTGTGTCGAAGGCCCCGAGGCGTTGAACGTGGAGTTGACGAGGGGGTGACTGCTTGAAAAGCGGGGGGACAACACCTTCGTGAGTGATCCGCCCCATGCTGGAACCTGGATGGAGATGAAGGCGGTACTCGTCTATCTCAAGGGCCAGCCCCACGCCGTAACGGGCGAGGGTGGCTCCCCACAGACCACAATTGAGCAACTGAGTGTCAGTGAGGTAATGCAGTACGCAATGGATGGAGAGAAGATGCGCCGAAGCATGACAGCAGGGAGGTAGAGAGCTTGACTACAACAAAGATCAAGAAGGTACATCGCCGTCAGCGACGCAAGCGCAAGTTGCGCTACCTGCGCCGGCGGCTGCAG
>CBDURC010000151.1:0-7593 GCA_965369635.1 uncultured Anaerolineales bacterium
TCGACTCCGCCCCTGCCAGGTCGGCAATCGTCCGCGCCAGCTTGAGGATACGATGATAGGCGCGGGCCGTGAGGTGTAGTTGCTGCATCGCCGCCCGCAGCAGCCCCTTGCCCGCGTCGTCCAACTGGCAGACCTCCCGCACCTCGGCAGGGCCCATGTCGGCGTTGGACAGCAGTCGTTCCGATCCCGCGAAACGCTCCCGCTGCCGCTGACGGGCCGCCTCCACCCGCTCCCGGATCGCCGCTGATGGCTCGCCGAAGCGGTCGTCCGACAGCTTGTCGTACTCCACCCGCGGCACCCCGACGTGAATGTCGACGCGGTCCAGCAGCGGGCCGCTGATGCGCTTCTGATAGCGGCTAATCACCCGCATGGAGCAGGTACATTCTTGCGTCGGGTCTCCAAAGTAACCACAAGGACAGGGGTTCATGGCCCCGATGAGCATGAAGTTGGCGGGGAAGGTGAGCGTGCCGGCAGCCCGTGAGATCACCACCTTGTGGTCTTCCAGTGGCTGCCGCAGGGTCTCCAGGTTGCGGGTGCCGAACTCCGGCAGTTCGTCCAGGAAGAGAACGCCGCGATGCGCCAGGCTGATCTCGCCGGGGCGGGGCCACCGTCCCCCACCCACCAGCCCGGCGTGGCTGATGGTGTGATGTGGCGCACGGAAAGGCCGGTGGCGAATGAGGGGCGTATCCGCGGGCAGGAGGTTGGCCACCGAGTAGATGCGGGTGGTGTCCAGCGCCTCCTCGAAGGTGAGACGAGGCAAGATGGAGGGCATGGAGCGGGCCATCAGCGTCTTCCCTGCACCCGGCGGACCGCTCATCAAGACGTTATGGCCGCCCGCCGCCGCCACCTCCAGCGCTCGCTTCACGTGCTCTTGCCCCTTGATGTGTTTCATGTCCGTGGCGTACGGTGGTTCCTCATCCTCTCCGAAGACCGCGTCTGTCCGGTAGGGGGCGATGGGGGTGATGCCTCGCAGGTGGCCGACCAAGGAGATGAGGCTGTCCACGGGGATGACGTCCAAACCTTGGATCAGAGCTGCTTCGGGCGCGTCCATCTGGGGCACGTAGATGGTGGTTATCCCACGCGTACCGGCGTAGCTGGCCATGGGCAGGATGCCATTCACGTGGCGCACCGTGCCGTCGAGGCTCAGTTCGCCCACGAACAGCGCTGAGTCCACATCGAGGGGAATCTGTCCGGAAGCCATCAGCAGGCCGACGGCGATAGGCAGATCGTAGGCCGGCCCCTCCTTGCGCAGATCGGCGGGAGCCAGATTGACAGTGGTGCGGTGCCCCGGATGGGCCAGGTCTGAATTCATGATGGCCGAGCGCACGCGCTCGCGTGATTCTCTTATCGCCTCGTCGGGCAGACCGACGATGGCCAGCGAAGGCAACCCGCGGTATTCGACGTCAACCTCTACGTCTACGAGAGCGCCTTCGAGACCAATGAGCGCACAGCTTGTGACTTTGGCCAGCATCGTTTTCACTCGGTGCAGATTGACTACCGGACACTTGCGTTAGGACGCGGACGAACGCAGACAATTCGGGTTCCTCTCCTTGTCCTTCGCTCCTCATCCTAGTCTAGCACAAAGTGCTTCAGAGGACAAAACGTCAGTGCCTGCCTTGCCAACCACGTTATGCGGGAAAACACCCTGGCGCAGGTTTGTTCGTCACCTGCCCCTATGCTATAATCTCTCCAAGTCCTTGGTCTCAGGCCTCAGGAAACAGTGATCAGAAACATCCCGATCCCTGTTTCCTGAGGCGAAGCGTTGCCAGGAGAACTCACCATGTCGCGAGCTCGATCGCTGATAACCCGCTGGCCTCTTGTGGCTCTGCTCCTGCTGAGCCTGTTGATGCTCCCGCTGCTGGACGGCTGCCGCAGCAGCGGGCAAGCCACGCCCACGGCCAGCAAAACCCCCAGGACCACCGCGACGGACGAGGCGGCCACAGCGACGCCGCGCCTGCCCACGGCCACGCCGACACCGCCAGTCACGCCAACGACCCGTCCCAGCGCCACGCCGACGCTCGTCCCGCCTACCTCGACACCAACGCCCGTCCCGCCCACGCCACACCTCACTGGGGTCCGGGCTCCGACGCTTGCAGAGAATCTCTGTCCACTGACAGGGCTACCAGTAGATGATCCAGCCAAGTTGGCGCGACGGCCACTGGCTGTGAAAATCTCCAACAGCCTGCCGACTCGTCCCCAATCAGGCCTCGCCAAAGCAGACATCGTTTTTGAACACCTGGCTGAGGGAGGAATCACCCGTTTTACGGCCCTCTATCTCTGCCAGGATGCAGAGCTCATTGGTTCCATGCGCAGCGCGCGGTTCATTGATCTCGAAATCCCAGCTATGTACAAATCCATGCTGGTGTTCTCCGGTGTCAGCCCAGGCTTGGTACCCAAGTTCCAGGACGCTGATTTCAGGGAGCGTCAACTCTCGCCCGATCCGTTGTGGAATGATCCTGGCACTTACCGCGTACCCCAAGAGGACAGGCTCTATGAACATACCTTGTTCACTGACACCAAGCTGCTTTGGCAAGTCACTGCGGAGCGTGGGCTGAACCAACGTCAACAGCTTTATGGGCTGGCTTTTGGTGCAGAGCCGCCAGATGGTGGCAAGGATGCCAGCAAGGTGGACATTCCCTATAGGCTTTCACCTGTGCGCTATGAGTATGACGCCGCCTTGGGGGGCTGGCGGCGTTGGATCGCGGACCAACCGCACGTGGAAGCCTCAAACGGCACTCAGCACGCACCGGCAAACGTGGTCATCGTCGGCGCGCACCATGTGGAAACGGACATCATTGAGGATTCGTTGGGCTCCCTCTCTATCCAGATTCAACTCTGGGGCGACGGGCCAGCGATGGCACTGCGTGATGGCAAGGCGTACGAGATCCGTTGGATGCGTAGCGACCGTCACGACATACTGCATTTCGTGTACCACGATGGCACTCCATTCCCTCTCAGACCAGGACAGACTTGGATTCAACTCGTCCCTTTGGACATGGAGACGCCAGTGCAGTAGAAGCCGGAGAGCAGTCCCAGGACCGGGCTTTGCCAAAATACAACAGCTCACCGCGGCGCGTATGCCGCGGTGGGCTGTTCACTAGAAGAAGCCTTCAGACCCCTGGGGTTTGGGGAAAACCCGAGGGGTCTCAGTCTCCTCAGCTAATCCTCGGCCCCGCCGTCCAGTCGTAACCGATGGTGGGATCGTCGTGGGGGATGCGCCCCTCATCGTCGGCGTCGTAGGTGTGCGAGGTGATGTAGAAGAGATGCGCCTCGGCGCTGAGCACCTTGCAGCCGTGGGCCACACCCGGCGGGATTTTGAGCACGATGGGCTCGTGATCTTCGCCCATGAACAGCTCTTGTATCTGGCCGTAGGTAGGGGAGTCGGGGCGCGTGTCGTACAGCGCCACCTTCATGGTGCCCGCGCCCACGTACCACCAGTCGGTCTGGCGCTGATGCACGTGCCACGCCTTGGCCACACCGTGGTACATGCGGCTGTGGCTCCACTGGCCGAAGCCTTCGGGGAAGATGTCGTCGGCGACGCGGATGATCTCCCGAAAGAACCCCCGCTCGTCGGTGTGCGTGACTAGTTTCTTGATCTCCACGTCAGCAATATTCGCAGACATGCTCATGCTCCTTGGGCACGGTTCGGTGTTCGGCGTTCGGTGTTCGGCGTCCGGTGTTGAGCGTCCCGTACGTGGCTCAGCGTCTCGCGCTTGATTTGGCGCGACGCGGGTCTTGATGGGTGCGCAAGTAGCGGACGAAGCCGCCGATGAGATTGGCCGTCTTCTGAGCCTGCTTGTAGATAGCGTCGAACCGATCCTGAGAGATGTACTGCCGGTCCAGCGCGACGTAAAGCCGTGATTGCACTTGCAGCACCGGGCGACGAGCATAGCCGAGGAACGCGATGAACTGAGCGTTGGTGTCGCTTCCGAATCCCTCGGCGATGTTGGCCATGACCGAGATGGCAGCGCCGGTGATCTGATTCCGCAGACGCCAGTCCTTGACGAACCTGCCCTCCCCAGTCACATCGTAGACCATCCCCGTCAGCACTCGCGCAGCCTTCCATCCCTCGATGTCTTCAAATCGTTCTATCGTTGCCACAATCCTTCTCCCAACCCCGAACGCCGAACGCCAAACCCATCCTACGTATACACCCAAACGGGCTGATTGTCAAGTTATCGCAGCTTGCGCACAGACATCCCTAGGTCTCGGTTGCCATTTTCACCACTTTCGTGTATACTCTGTACTGATAAGGATGAGCCTCGTTGTCCCGATAGCTATCAGTGGCAAGGCCGTTCGGCGTCCCTCCCACACAGGTTGAGGACTCGGCTCATGAATCCCCAATCGTACTCAGAATACACTGCTTCCACGGGGTCAGAACCTCTCCTGCAGGTCCGCCTCTTCGGCGGACTGACGCTGACCTGGGGTGACGCCGCGCTTCCTCCCATCGCTGCCCGCTCTGCTCGTTCCCTTCTTGCCCACCTGATCACCTATCGCCGTCGCTCCCACACCCGCGATCTTCTGGCGGGCACCTTCTGGCCCGACCTGCCCGACGCCCGAGCACGCCGCCGCCTCAGCCAGGCACTCTGGCAAATCGGACGCGTGCTCAATCCTCTACCTAGTTCCATCCCCTACATCCTGACCACGGCCAGCGCCGTACGGTTCAACGTCGAAGCGCCCTACTGGCTGGACACAGAGGAGTTCGAGAGACTGGTAAACTGGGAGACTGGTAGATTGGTAGATTGGGAAACTGGTAAATCGGTAGATTGGTCACAAGACCAAGTTACCAATCAACCAATGTACCTCAGAGTGTAGGCAGCAGTGTTGCTTTTTTGTCGCTTGGCTTCACCACCAGTCCAAGGCTTTGACATGACATCTCTCCATCAACCCCATAGTTCCTTTGTGATCCGCATCTGGTGGGAGGAGACCAACGCTGCCCTTCGGCAGGTTCATTCTGAGCGAAGTCGAAGGGCTCAGGACGTTGCCGCCGATAGCCGCCCTATCTGGCGGGGCTGGGTGCAGCACATCCGCTCCGGCGAGGCAACCTGCGTGCAGGATTTGGAGGGGCTGCTCGGTTTCATCGAACGCTGGACGGGGAAGCTTTCTAACCCGGACGGCTCACCGACGCGGCCGAAGTGAGCGAGTGATTCTGGAGGAGGTCAATCATGCGCAAACACATTCTTCGCTTCGTACACGTTTTGCTCATCGTGGCCATGCTGTCTCCATCGGTGACGGCCATAGTGGAAGCCGCTCCAGCCACAAGTGTTGCCCAGTATCTTGAGGTGCAGGAAAGCGCCCATACACAGACTGGGGTACCTGCGGACGAGCACGAGCCCAACGACCGGCTGCGTCAGGCGGCAGATATCGGTACCCTGGCCTCCTTCGGCAACGAGAGGATTGAGGTCGTTGGCTTGACGCTCGGAGAGACCACCGAGGGGCTAGATGCGCGCGACTACTTCGCCTTCAAACTGGCGCAGCCGGCATCCGTGGATCTGGAGATGTATTTCAGCCACACCAACGCCCAGTTGGACGTGGAAATCCTGGATCTCTCCGGCAATCCTTTGGCCGCGTCTATCTCCAGCGACAACGGCCAGTCTATCGCTGATCTGTTTCTCGACCCAGGTGGTTACGTGGTGCATGCCTGGGTAGTGGGAGAAGGAGCTACGGATTACAATCTGATACTCCGCATGCTGAGAAGCCAGGAGAGTGATCCTGCTGTTTCAAGCGGTCGAGCTTCACCGCGCTCTCCGGCCGATGAACCGTGCAGCTACCTGATCGGTAACGGTGGCTTTGAGACTGGCGACTTCTCCCAATGGCAGACCATCGGTAGTCCCTTGGTGGTGGACGACCAGCACAACAACGGTTCCTACAGCGGTCTCGCCGGCGGCGGCGATAACCACGACGACACCTTCTACCAGACGGTCACCATCCCTGGGAGCGCCACCTCGGCCGACCTCACCTTCTGGTCCTACATCGAGACCAACGAGGGCCATCTGGTTGCCTACGACTACCTCTACGTGCAGGTGCAAGATACTGCCGGGACTCCTCTGGCCACGCTCAGAACCCTGGATAACACCTGGCCGGAGGAGCAGTGGGCGCAATCCGCCATTGATCTCATGCAAGTGACCCCCGACCTCCTGGGGCAGACTGTGCGCATCGCCTTCCACGCCATCACCGATGGCAGCAATCTCACCAACTTCTACGTCGACGATGTCGCCCTGATCGTCTGTGAGGTCTTCTGTAACGACTTCTCCGGCCACACCAAGCTCGGCAGCCCTAGCTCCACCACCGGCGTCCTGCCCAACGTCACCGTCCGCCTGGATCAGATGGTAACGGGTAGCTGGCAGCAGGAGCAACAGGTCCAATCCAACGCCAACGGCGAGTTCGCTTTCGAATACACTTACGGTCGTGGCACCTTCCGGGTAGTCGAGACCGATCCTGCTGGCTACGTCTCCACCGGTGCCGAGTTCACCATCCCCTCCGGCAACCACGGCTCCGCCACCGTCGTCTCCCACAACGAGGTGCGCTTCGATGAAGTCCCCTGCGGCGACGCCATCGCCACCTTCTGGGATGAGTCAGCCTGTCCTGGGGACGACTACGAGCCCAACGACAGCTTCGACGACGCCGCGTTCATTGATGTTGGGGAGGAGCACGCCGCCTACATCTGCCCCCAGTACGACGTGGACTGGTTCCAGTTCCACGTCACGGCCGGGGAAGAGATCACCGTTGATCTGTGGGACCTGCCTGACGATTTCGAGCTGTATCTGTATGACCAGGAGAGGAACCAGGTGGGCCAGTCCACGAACTCTGGCACTGCCGCAGAGCGGATCGTGCACACGGCCAGCGAGACGGGATACTATCGCGTGAGCGTGCTCGGCTTTCTGGGGGCCTACAGCGATCTCGATACCTACAGACTGTTGGTGACCAAGGCCTGCAACTGTTTTTCTGGGGACACTCTGCTGGGCAGCCCTGGCAACACCACAGGGACCATACCCAACGTCACCGTGCGGCTGGAGGCGCAACAGCCGTATGGCGGGTGGGATCTGCTGCAAGAGACCCAGTCGGATGAGCAGGGGCACTTCGTCTTCGAATGTGTGAAGTGGGCCTCGCTGCTCTACCGGGTGCTGGAAGTGGATCCGGAGGGGTACGCTTCGACGGGGGCCGACTACACTATTCCACCGGGCGCTGATGGCACGGTCACCGTGGTGTCTTACAACGAGGTGCACTTCGACAGCGTCTCCTGCGGCGATGCCACGGTCACCTTCTGGGACGAGCTGGAGACGCCGGAATGTCCGTATGATGAATACGAGCCCAACGACAGCTTCGAGGAGGCTCGCGACATTGACTTTGAGGTGGAACACACGGCCTACCTCTGCCCTAGTGGTGACGAGGACTGGTTCAAGTTCTACGTCGTCGCCGGGCAGGAGATTGCCGTGGACCTCTACGGCCCCGACGAAGAGTTGCCCGCGAACTTCGACCTCTATCTATACGGTCCGTCCGGCGAACCGGTAGACGGTTCCACCGAAGGCGGCACCACACCGGAACAGATCGTGCACATCGCTGAACAGTCCGGGGAGTACCGCGTCCAAGTCC
>CBDURC010000152.1:0-7571 GCA_965369635.1 uncultured Anaerolineales bacterium
GAGTACGTGGCCATCATCGGCCCCAACGGCGCGGGCAAGACGACCCTGGCCAAGCAGTTCAACGGTCTGCTGCTGCCCACGAGGGGTCAGGTGCGCGTGCTGGGGCAGGAGACATCGAGCCTGCGACCTCGCCAACTGGCCAGCGCCGTGGGTTACGTTTTCCAGAACCCCGATCACCAGATCTTCGCCGCCACGACGTGGCAGGAGATCGCTTTCGGGCCGCGTAACCTGGGGCTGAGCGAGCCAGAGGTGAGCGCCCGCACCGCCGACGCCTTGGCTCGTTTCGGTCTGAAGAAGGTGGCTGACGCGCCACCGGCCGTGCTCGGCTTTGCTCTACGGCGCAAAGTGGCGCTGGCGGCCGTCTACGCCATGCGCCCGCAGGCGCTGATCCTCGACGAGCCCACCGGCGGGCTGGACTGGGACAGCGTCAGCGAGGTGAAAAGCGCTGTGGCTGGCCTGCACGCCGAGGGGCATACCATCGTCCTGATCACCCACGACATAGCGCTGGTGGCCGAGGAGGCCGAGCGGGTCATCCTTCTGCACGCGGGCCGGGTACTGCTGGACGCCTCGCCACGGGAAGCCTTCGGGGGAGGTGAGCCCCGCTTGGGGCGGGGCGAGCGGCTGCGAGCCGCCGGGCTCGTGCCGCCGCAGATCACTCGCCTGGCCCAGCGTCTCGCCCCCTGCGGCTTGCCGGCCGATGTGCTCACCGTCGAGGAGTTCGTGCGCGCCTATGCCGGCGTGCACTCAACACATGGGCAAGGCGGCGGAGGAATGGCCTGATGTCCAGCTTTGATCTCTATGTGCAGCGTGCCTCCTGGCTGCATCGAGTCGATCCCCGCGTCAAACTCCTCTTCGTCGTGGAGATGACTGTCTTGCTCCTGGTGCTGCCCAGTTTCCCCGTCACCCTGGGCGTGCTGGCTGCCTGCCATGTGCTGCTGGCGTCTGCGCGTATTCCTTGGACACGGATCGCGGGCATCTGGCGGCTGATGCTGCTGCTGACGCTGCTGATGCCGCTGTTGTGGCTGCCCTTGATGCCTCACGCCGAACCCGTGCTGTTGGAGTTCTGGCGGGTGAGAGTCACGCTGCCGGCGCTCCTGCGCGGCCTGCTGATGGCCGCCCGGCTGGACGCTCTGGGCTTCGTCTTCTTCGTCTGGCTGCTGACCACAGAGCAGCGGGCCATCGTGCAGGGGTTCGTGCGCCTGGGGCTGCCCTACGAGTGGGGACTGACCCTCTCGCTGTCCCTGCGTTACCTGCCCACGCTGCACAGCATCTACCTGCAGATCGTGGACGCGCTGCGGGCGCGAGGTCTGGACCTGGGGAAGGGTTCGCTCTTCGCCCGTGCCCGCAACCGGCTGCCCATCCTGGTGGCGCTGCTGGTCACCGCCTTGCGCAGCAGCGAGAACGTGGGGCGGGCGCTGGAAGCGCGGGCGCTGGGAACCTCTGGCGTGCGCCGCACCTCGCTGCACGAACTGCGACTGCGTCGGGCCGATGCTCTATGCCTGGCTGCTTTGCTTCTCCTGCTCCTCGCGGGCCTGACCGTCCTCATTGCTTTCTGAAGTCCCCTGGTGACTAGTCAGCTACAAGGTGCAACGCACACTTGATCCGCTCGTGTTTGACCGTCTGTTTGACCGAATCGCTCTTCAGAATAGCCTGATTCCAGAACCGAAGTGCGTTGCACCTGAGTGGGCGATCACAGGTTGTCCCAACTTGAGACTGACTAGGATCCAATCCTCCCATTCCATACCAGGCACGGGCTAGTGAGTGTCTCTTCAGGCGATGAACCACGCCACCGCAACCGCTGTGCTCAGAATCGCCGCCGAAGACAGCAGCAGTCGATACAACCCCGCCCACTTGGCGTGGAAGTACTCCCGCGTCAGAGCCAGGCAAAGGTGCATTGGCGAGAGGAGCACGCCGATGAAGCCTGCGCCGAAGGCCAGCACCATATGGTTGAGGTACAGCTCGCTGCCGGAGATGAGGGGGAGCAGCACCGGAAACGCGATCCCCACCATGGACATAGTGAGGCCAGTCAACAGGCCCAGGACGAAGGGCACGGCGGCAGCGGTCACAACTGGAGCGATCCCCCAGGCGGCAAAGCCAAAGGACAGCGTGTCGGCTGCGCCGCTGGCCAGCACGATCTGCTTGAAGATCATGATGCTGAACACGAGCAGGGCTGTGCCAGGAGAGAGACTCCGACGCAGCACCCCGCCCAGAGTCCGAGGGCTCATCCGATGGACGACTGCGGCCAGCACGATGGCCACTACCAGGCTCAGCGCCAACTCCAATCCGAAACCGAGGCTGAGAACGATCACCAGCGCGATGGGCCAGATGCTGAGCGCCAGCGTCCGTAGGCTATGCCATCGTTGCGATCCTCTCACCGCGGGCCGGACCTCCATCTTGTCAGGGGGCCTCCCGATCCCCCGCAGCCCCACCAGCGCACCTCCCGCGATGGCTCCCACGGTGAGAGGGGCTTGTGCGAGCATCAGGCGGGAGAGGGGAACGTCCAGTATCCCTGACATGAGGATCAGCGCTGGGTACAGCGGGAAGATGTACTCCCAGACGTGGCGGAACCAGTAGTTGATGTAGGTTTTCCGCTCGGGGCTGAGTTCTAGCTGCGTGCCGATCTCCTGGATCATCGGGGCTGACATCATCGCCCCGCCGGGCATGGGCAACAGGCCGATGAGCGCAGGGACGATGGCCAGCACCAGCCGGGGGTCGGCGATGAGCTCCTGGAGCGAGTTCACCAGCCGGTGCATGCTTTCCACCTCCTGCAGCAACTCCCCCAACGTGGTGATGAGCAACACGGCAGCCACCAGGCGCAGGGTCTTGAGATCGATCACGGCGATCCATGCTTGCTTTAGCATCTCCAGCGCGGGAAGTCTGAAAAGCAGCCCCAACAGAGCTGAGGCCAGCAGAAGCACGTACCCCAGGTTCCAGCGCCTGCCGAGGAGCAGCACGATGAGAACAAGGATGAAAGCCAGTTTCAGCATCTCATGACCTTTGTGAACCTTGTGCCGTTGTGCGTAGTAGCCGAAGAGACCGGTCGGTTGACCGGTCTTCGAGGAGGAGACCCAGAGGGGAGGCGCATCTTACTGTCACGACGGCGGATGATAGCATGAGCGGGGAGAATTGTCAAGCTCTGCTGCCAACGCCAACGCACTTCATCAAAGGTCTGGCGTTACGCAACTGCTCTCTCCGCTTCAGCCCCGCGGCTCAACCACCGTTCGGGCACGATCAGGCTGAGCGCGTTTGTCCATCCCAGCGTGCCGATGATGCTGATCAGGAAAGCGACGGAGCCCCAGTGATTCTACTCGCTCCGCTTGCCTGGCGTGATGTAGCGAATGTGCTTGAATCGCTTGACTTGCGCGCCGACGTTGTCCTTCAGTATGTTGCCGGAGATATGCATCAGGGTATCGTTGTAATCCACGTCCTTTCCCATGCTGGCCAGGCAGGGATAGTGGTGATGCAACAGTCCGGCCTCCTGCTCGGCATCGTCTGCTGAGACGCCCACCAACCGCTGGGCCACGTGGCGCGCACAGCCGCAGACCGCGTCGCGCTTTACTTCCGCTGACGTGATACGTCGACTGAGGGGATCTACGCTGACGCGCAGGTTGGGGCGGCCAAAGTGGCGTGCGAACTCAGCGATCAACGGATCGCCGTACTCGATCCGTTTGCGGCGGGCGATGCTGTAGTGCGTTTCGGTGAGGGAGCACAGCGGCTTGGGGGTCACGCAGGCAACGTCTCTGTCCTGGAGCCAGCCTCGCAACTGCCGGGCCAGTCCACGTGGCAACCAGGCCTCGCTGTCTACGGCCGCAATCACCGCCCGGGCGCCCGTCATCTGCGCGATGTCGGGGAGCAGCTCCGCCACGCCGCGGTGCTCAGCGAAGGACAGGATCAGATCTGCCGGCGGGAATTGGTCGGGGAGGTGATCTTCCGGGTAGTCTATCACCGGCGGAAGAACCGCCGGCGCCTGCCACACCTCGACGGTCCAAACGCTGGGACCGTGGGAGCGGATGTTGTCCACGTGCCGCTGTCCATACTTGCCTGAGATGATGGCCAAAATGCGCATATCGCTCACTCCATGTTGTCCAAAGGTATTGAGGGTAGGGGCAGGTCTCAGACCTGCCCCTACTCAGGCCTGCCCCTACTCCTCGTCCAGCAGACGCTGCTCGCCTTCCAGCGTGCGGATGCGGGCAATGTCCTGGGTCACCTCCAGCGTGCCCTGGTACTCACCTTGTTCATCTCGCATGGCGAAGTAGCGGATGTGGACAAACTGGCCCTGCATCTGAATCCAGAACTCCGCTTCGTCCTGGCGTCCAGCCCGAAAGTCATCCAGAATCCGCTGCACCCGGTGGAGACTGGCTGGTGGGTGGCACTTCTGCACCCTGCGGCCGATGATGGCTGGCGAACGCGGGAAAATCCGCTCTTTGGTCTGGGAGAAGAAGCGCACCGTGTCATCTTTGTCCACGTACGTGATGTCAATCGGCAGGTGAGTCAGCAAGAGGTTGACCTCTTGCGCTGTTAGCGTGCCGGTGTCCAGGTGGAGCAAGCCTTGCGGAGAACCCAGAGCAGGCTCCTCAGCCGCCGTCCTCCCGATCAGCGCCCCAACGGCTTCGGGAGCCGTGTCTCTGGGCGGCCATTGATCTCCTGGCTTCACATAACAATAGCCCATTTCAGGGCTCTGCACACGGATCTGCCACCACTCCTCTCCGTTCAACATCCCCAGGGCGGTGGGGTAGAGGATCTTCTCTTCTTTGTAGAACATCTCGCGGATGGCGGTGGCCAGCGGCTCGAAAACCTCGTCAATCCGGACGCTGAAAGCGGCTGGATCGTCGTCAGGGCCAGCGGCGAGCCCCGCTTGGGGCGGGGCGAGTATAGCATCGAGAGCTTTCCAACCGGCGCGCACATCGTCGTGGATAGCCCACATGACCGACGATGGCCCCGCGAAGCCGTGCTTCTCCAGATAGGGAAACAGGATGTTCTCTTCGCGCACATAGTGCTTCTCGTACTTGCGCAGTTCCTGCAGACGCTGGCGGACTTGCTCCAACTGATCTGCGTCGGGAGCGGCTTTGAGCGCTTCCAATGCCTCTTCCAATGCATCCAGCACGCGCCTGGCAGCCCCGTTTTCGGCAAAGAAGGTGTAGACCGGGTGGCCGGGGATGGTGTCCGGCTTCTCCTGGGCTTCCAACGATTCGCGGAACAGGGCGACGTGGACATCGCACAGTCGCTTGATCTCCGTTTCCGGCATTCCTTCGGCGATCAATTCCTGTTCGATCGCGGCGATATCCATCGCACTCACGTCTTGCAGCAACGCGGCGAACTCTCCCTTGACTTCTTCGATGGTCTTGCCTTCGTGCAACTGGCGAAGCAACCACTTGAGTGCTTCCTTGCGTTTCGTTTGGTTGTCGATGTGTTCGCTCATGATCTATCTCCTCTCTACCGATCTATCGTTTTCTCGCTGTCATCACCAGGTTCGGGCTACTGGTAGGGTCAAAAGGCGCACCCTGCATGTCACCGTAGCAGGCGATCTCCCGAAAGCCTGCCTCTGCCAGCACTGCTCTCAGGTCTCTCTGCAGCAGAGGGCGCAGCCGTGTGGACGCAACTTGCTGGCTCCAGGCGTCGCTTGCCCCGCTTGGGGCGGGGCTTGCATCCCTCTGCAACGTCACCATGTTGAAGGTCAGCGTGCCGTCGGGCTCGAAGTCGTAGAAGCGCAGGAAGAGCCATTCCGTTTCCCCCTCTTGGCGGGCCTGGGGCTCCATCCACCTCTCGCGGCGGGCCAGCACGGCGTCGAAGTTGCGGTTCTGGATCAGGAGCAGGCCGCCGGGCCGCAGGCAGGTGTCGAAGTCCTCCAGAGCGGTTCGCAGATCTGCCGGGGTCAGCAGGTGAGGCAGTGAGTTGCCCAGGCAAAGCAGTCCGTCGAATCCGGTGAGGCTATGCCGTCCTGAAGATGCGGCGCTGGGCGTACTGCTGCCGAACGTTAGTGCCAGCTCCCCGAAGCCGGCCACCTCGAAGCGCACTTCGCCTCCTCCCCCCCTTTCCTCCCCCCCAATGGGGGGGAAAGAGGGGGGGACAGGCGCGGCACTGGCTGCGTTGGCCCGCGCCCGCTCGATCATCCCTGTGCTGAAGTCGGCGCCCGCCACGCTGTAACCCCGCTGGGCCAGCGCCACAGCATGCATCCCCGTGCCACAGGCCACGTCCAGCACGCGGCGGGCTCCGATCGCCTGCAACCGCCCTTCGATGAAGGGCATCTCCGCCGCCAGCCGGGCAGGCCAGTTCATGAAACGGTCGTAATCAGCGCTGAACTCGTCGTACATCGCTCCGTCCTAGCCGTGGATGAGCGTTGGCAGACAGCGGGTGCATACCCACAGGCTCTGCCCCTGGTGGCGGAGGGGTACGAGGTGGGCCTTGTCCTCGCCGGTGGCGCAGCTAAAGCAGCGCTGGGTGATGTAGGTCTGCCCACGTTCCTGCATCAACGCTTCGGCTTCTGCCTCGTCAAAGTCGGGAGCCTCCCGCTCTTCGATGCTCAGCGCGCCGGTGGGGCAGACGGGAATGCAGAAGCCCGCTCCGTCGCAGAGCGCCTCGTGCACCACCTTGGCCTTGCCATCCACCAAAACAATCGCACCCTCTGCGCAGGGGATTACGCAAGCGCCGCACCCATCACACAGTTCCTCATCAATCTTCACGATCTGTCGAATAGCCATACTTCCTCATCTCTGTGAAACGTGATATGTGAAACGTGACATCAAGGGGTAGGTATGCCTCATGCTTCACGTTTTACGAACTCACCGAGCCCATACAATCTCATAAGTGCACGTAATCGCCCTTTGGGGACAAATGGCATCGCACAGTGCGCAGTAGGTGCAGTCAGCCGGGCGGGCGAAAAACGGCCCCCTCGGCCCCATCTCCACCGCGCCGGTCGGACACTGTTCGACGCAGATGCCACACTGGTCGCACCGTTGCATGTTGATCTCTGGCAATACCCAATCGTCCATAATCAAAAACGGCCACCTTTCTACCTCAGTTTAGCAAAAAGGTGGCCGCTTGTCTACGACAAAAGTCGTACTGTTCTAGCGTTTGTCGTCAGTGAAAGCCACAAAGCCGATATTGGATCTGTTTTATCCTCTCGCCAAGTACGGGCGACCGGCCGGTCGCCCCTACTCCCTCTCCTGTACCCGCTCCAGAAGATCGTTGAACAGTTCGTCGTGATAAATCTCGTGCTCGCGGATGCGGGTCAGGAGGGCCTTCAGCTCGGCGTCTTCCAGCTCCTCGATCTGACGCCCGTAGACCCGCGTCACCTCTCGCTCGGCGGCTATGTCTGCCTCGAGCATGGCTGTCGTGTCGCCTTCCAGGGTAAGTTTGGCATGCTCCATGCGTGGATGGCCACCCAGCTCCCCCACCTCTTCTGCCAGCCAGCCCATGTGCTGCATTTCGTTGATAGCCTGCATGTCCAGCTCGCGCCCCACGTCACAGTGCGGCATGACGAAGGAGTGGTAGAGATACTGCAGAATGACGGTGTACTCGTGGCCCACACCCTGATTCAGAATCTCAAGGACGCGCGGCGAGACAGCCTCGCC
>CBDURC010000153.1:0-7423 GCA_965369635.1 uncultured Anaerolineales bacterium
AGTTGAATGGAACAGCGACTCCTGGAAAAGACTATTACGCTTCCGAGACTATCTTCGTCAGCACAAAGAAGTGGCCAGGGAATATGCCAGGCTCAAGAGGGAACTGGCCCGGAAGTCTCAAGGCAATCGTGCTTTCTACACCCCAGGCAAGGCCGAATTTGTTGAATCGGTGTTAAGAGTGGCTGAGGGTGAGATGGTATTGGGCTTAAAGGAAATCCGCGCCCAAAGTGATAAACAAAGGGAGAATGACTCATGATTGACACTGGCCTGAAAGACAAGGTCGTTCTTGTGACAGGTGCCAACCATGGCATTGGTGCTGCAACAGCCAAAGCCTTCGCTGCTGAAGGCACAAAGGTATTCATAAACTACCTTCGCCTGTCACCAGAAGGGTATGGTATCAGCGAAGAGGAGATGAGTCAAGCTGACACGCCCGGTTTACCGTTCTATCTGGCGCGGTGGGCTATGTCCGCCGACGAAGTCGTTCAGAACATTCGGGACAGCGGAGGTCAAGCCGAGGTCTGGGAAGCGGATTTAGCTCTTCCGACTACAGTTCCTCAACTGTTCGACCGGGCCGAAGAGGCGTTCGGTCCTGTGGATGTGTTGATCAACAACGCTGCGCATTGGAAGCCCGACACGTTCATTCCTACGCGCCAGGAGCAGCCGGGCGTGCTCAGTTCGAGCGGATGCCATACGTTTACAATCACGGCAGAATCACATGACCAACATTTCGCGGTAAACAGCCGTGCGGTAGCGCTCATGATGGCTGAATATGCTCGTCGTCACATCGGGCGAGGCGCGCGCTGGGGACGGATTATCAACGTAAGCACCGATGGAGCGTCCGGCTTCTCTGGCGATGTGTCTTATGGTGCCAGCAAACACGCACTGGAGAGTTACAGCCGAGCCACAGCGAAGGAGTTGGGTAAGTACGGCATCACGGTAAACATCGTATCACTTGGAGCAGTCCAGACGGGCTGGATTCGGCCGGCGATGGAGAAACAGATCGTTGCCAGCTATCCGTTAGGGCGCATAGGGCAGCCGGAAGACGTAGCCGATGTCATCGTGTTTTTGGCTTCGGAACAGGCACGCTGGGTTACTGGACAGCTCATCTACGTCGGAGGCGGGCACACGATGCACCTGTGAGGAAAGGTGAATGAAGCTGCACAACAACTGGAAGCTGATGGACTTCGCGCCGGGACAGGGGCTCTCCCTGGGAGCCCACGTCCCGCGATACGACGACAGCGACTGGCTGCCCGCGGCCGTACCGGGGGACGTGCATACCTCGCTGGTCAAAGCGGGCCGCATCCAGCCGCCGTTCTACAACATGAACGTCGAGGCTTGCCAGTGGGTGGAGAAGCGAGAATGGTGGTACCGCACAACCTTCCAATTGCCCGATGTCGCCCCCAATCCGCAATCCACAATCCGCAATCCGCAATGGGATCTGCTGCGCTTCGATGGCCTGGATACCTTCGCTACCGTCTACCTGAACGGGGTTGAGGTCGGTCGCCAGGCCAACATGTTCATCGCCGCCGAGTTTGATGTCAGCCAGCACCTGCGCCGAGGCGCTGCGAATACGCTGGCGGTGTGCTTCGATCCCGTGGTAGCCACGATCGGCGACCGCCCGTGGATTGACCACGAGTGGATTCCGCGCAATCCCATTCGCGTCTGGGTGCGCAAGGCGCAGTGCAACTTCGGTTGGGACTGGGCGCCCCGCCTGGTCAGCGTGGGTATCTGGCAGGATGTGACCCTGCGCCGCTACCAGAGCGCACGCCTGAGCAGCGTCTTCTTCAGGACGCTGGAGATCACACCGCAAGCCGCGCGGGTCGCCGTTCAGGTCGAAGCGGAGCGGTGGGCAGACTTGGCCGACCTGACCGCCCACATCCGGCTGGAGCGGGATGATCAGTCCATCGTCGGCGTGGTGCCGCTGGTCCCCCCCGAAGGGGAGAAAGGCGAGATCGAACTGGAGCTGCCCGATCCCGCCTTGTGGTGGACCCATGACCTGGGGGAACCGGCGCTGTACGATTTGACCGTTGAACTCCGCGCTGGGGACTATGTCTTGGACACCCACCGCGAGCGGGTCGGCGTGCGCACCATCGCGGTGGACCAATCGCCCGACCCCGACGAGCCAGGCACCAGGTTCTTCACGTTTGTGCTGAACGGGGTTGGAATCTTTGCCAAAGGCGCCAACTGGATCCCGGCCGATTCCCTCGTCAGCCAGGTGGACGAAGGCCGGTATCGGGAGCTTCTGGAGTTGGCTATGGCGGCCAACATGAACATGCTGCGGGTGTGGGGCGGGGGCATCTACGAGAAGGACGCCTTCTACCGGCTCTGCGACGAGTTGGGCGTTCTCATCTGGCAGGATTTTATGTTCGCCTGTGCGCCCTACCCGGATCACGAGCCGGAGTTCGTGGCCGAGGTGGAACGGGAAGCGGTGGCTGTCCTGCGCCGATTGCGCAACCACCCCTGCATCGCCCTCTGGTGTGGCAACAACGAAAACGACTGGCTTGGCGATCAAGCCCATTGGCGGCAGCCCGGCTACCGACTCCCAGGCTGGCGGATCTACCACCAATTGCTGCCAGCCATCGTCGAGCGCCTGGACGGCACCCGCCTCTACTGGCCCTCCAGCCCCTACGGCGGGAACGACCACAACGACGAGCGGGAAGGGGACCTGCACAACTGGCAGGTGTGGCACGGCTCAGTGCTTCCCCGTCGCTTCGGTCAGCGCCCGGAGCGCAACTTCACCCCGGAGGGGATCTCCTTTCGGCATTATGCCGAGGACATGGCACGCTTCGTGAGCGAGTTCGGCATGCACGCCGCGCCGGTGCTGGAGACGCTACGACGCAACGTTCCCGTCGCTGGCCTGCGCCTGGGCAGCGAGGAGCTGCTCTATCGCAACAAGGACGATCCCAAAGACAAGGGCAACCACCTGATGGCCTCGTGCACCGGCCTGCCCACGACCCTGGAGCAATACGTGGACTTCTCCATGATCGCCCAGGCGGAGGGATTGAAGTTCGGCATCGAGCACTACCGGCGGCGTAAGTTCCACTGCAGCGGCACTCTCTTCTGGCAGCTCAACGACTGTTGGCCGGGCCTCAGTTGGAGCGTGCTGGACTACTACGGCTTTCCCAAGGCCGGCTACTTCTACGCCAGGCGTGCCTACGCCCCGGTGATGGCCTCCTTCAAAGCGGAGGCGACCGGCAGCGTCTCCCTGTGGATCGTCAACGACACCCTGTCCGAAGTTACCGATACCATCGCGTGGGGGCAGGGCACCTTCGACGGCCAGAAGCTGCACGAGGAGGAATTGGAGATCACCGTGCCGGCCAACAGCGTCAGCCGCATCGCACATATTCCGGCATTTGTCCTGAGCAGCGGCGACCCGGCGTGCCGTTACCTCTACGTCCGCTCCGCTCGTGGCCTCTTCCCCGATAACCGCCACTTCTTCGTGGATATCAAGGACCTGAAGCGGCCACTGGCGAACCTGCGGGTGGAGAAAACTGTGACCGACGACGGCGTCGAGGTCAGGGTCGCCAGCGACGTTTACGCCTGCTTTGTCAAGCTGACGGTGCCAATGGAAGGCACTCGCTTCAGCGACAATTACTTCGATTTCTTCCCGGGGCAGGTGAAAGTGGTCAAGGTGTGGAACTCGCTGGGGCAGCGACTGGCCCCGGACGACGTCACGGTATCCTCGCCGCCGCCGATGTAAAGATGCGTTCCGGTTTGTCCTTTCCCTCTCCCAACCCTTCGACTGCGCTCAGGGCAGGCTTTGGGAGAGGGAGCAACCGCTATCAGAGCACGGGGTCATAAAGGGATTCGAGGTGCACATAATGTTCGATCCATCCTACAATCCCATCTCCGCTCGCTACCGCTTTGCCCAGCTTCCCTACGCTCGCGTGGGCGGCGAGGCAGCCGAGCGCGAGGTTGATTTCCTCGAGTTCGTATGGCAGCAACACGCGGTGCGAACCGTGCTCGACGTGGGTTGTGGCACTGGCCGTCATAGCATCGAGCTGGCCCGGCGTGAGTATAGGGTCACGGGCGTTGACCTCAGCCAAGCCATGCTCGATGTGTTACAAGAGCAGATGCCTGCTGGCCTCGACATCACGTTGCGTCGGCTCGATATGCGTGAGCTGGACTACGACCAAGCCTTCGACGCGTTGATCTGCATGAACAGCACCTTCGCCTATATGCTGACCGATGAGGACATCGCCCAAGCCCTCTTGGCCTTCCAGCGGGCACTCCGGCCGGATGCCATCCTGTTCATTGACGTGATGAACTACCTTTCGTTGCTGGGGCATTATCGGCCCACGGATTTCGAGGAATATCGCGAGAGGGATCTTGCCATCTTCGTTGCCATCAGGCACTCTTTGGACAACCTGCACGGCATCTGGTATCACGATGAACTGCTGCTGGTGCGCGATGGCGACAGAATCCACATCAGCCGGGAGCGGCATGACCTGCGCATGTTGACCTACAGCGAGTTGTGCCGCTTTCTGAGCGAGGCCGGCTTTGAAGACGTCGTCTGTTATGGGAGTTACAATGCCCGCGAGCCAGCCGAAGATGATGCTTCCCGCCTACTGATGGTTGCCCGACGAGCTTAAAAGCAGTTGATTAGAGACTGGGGGTCTTCTCCGAGGAGGGATGAAATGATGACTAAAATCGCCATGATGACCGCCTGGAACACCGACTCCGGCGTGGCCATCCACGCCGAGCCCATCGGCAAGGCGTGGATGAAGATGGGACACGACTTGAGGATATTCACCTTCCTCAAGGACGACTACCACGGCGAGGAACTCACCGCCGAGGACGAGCCCTTCGTCACCCGCTGCTTCGGGCAGTCCACGGGCACCAACCACCTCGACCCGCGCCCCATCCTTTCCGCCGACTGCGACTTCTTCGTCGTCCAAGACCTGGGGATGCTGCCCAAGGACAAGCTGGCCAAGATCTTCCCGCTCATCAAGAAGAAGGCGAAGACGGTACACGTGGTACACGACAATGCCCCCTCGCCCGACCCGGCCTTCTACCAGCACGACTGGGACGCCGTGGCTTACTTCGACCTGCGGCAGGAGGGCTTTCTGAAGCGGATTTACGGGGAGATGGCCCATTACATCCCCTTCCCCTGCTTCCCCCGCCGCCGGGGCGACAGGGCCGAGGCCAGGCGAGAACTGGGCCTGCCACCGGACAAGAAGATCGTGGTTGTCTTCTGCCGCCGCAGTTACCGGCCCTATCTGCCCCAGTTGCCTGACCCCGACCTGGAGGACGTCCTCTTCTTGGCGCTGACCAACCGGGAGATCGAAGCGGGCTGGCCGCAGACGGAGGTGCGACGGGAACCGTTCTTCCCTCACTCCCTGTTCGACGAGTACCTCTTTGCCGCCGACGCCCTCATCCTGCACAAGATGTCCACCGCCCCGCAGGAGATCGGCATCCTTTCCAGCACCGCCTACCAATGCCTGGGGACGGGGTGCCCCACCCTGGCCCCGCGTCTCTCCGATTTCGTCTGGCCCTTCGAGCGGGAGGTGCTCAAGTACGCCGACCGGGAGGAGTTGAAGGCTCTTCTGCTGGACGTCTTTGCGCAGGAAGAACGATATCGAGAGATACAGGCGGCAGCAGAGCAGTTTGTGGAAAAGTATTCCGCCGAGAACATCGCAGGACAATTCATTGAGTTGTTCCGTTCTCTATGATCCGAGACACGGGTGCAAAACTGGGCTTTAGCCTCAACAAACCTGGTTGGTGCTCTCCAGATGATCCTGGGGCATTCCTGGACTTCCTGGCGGATGCAGGCGTAGGGGCGGTGGAGCTGACCCTGTCGTCATCAGGGGCCTTTGAGCGGAAGATGGCGAAAGCGGCCCTGGCTCGCGGCCTGAGGATTACCTTTCACATGGCGTGGGACGGTGAAGCAGTCTGGGGTTGGTATCGAGGGTGGAATACAGAAGCCGGGCGAACTGGTTTTGACCGCCTGCTGACCATGTTGGATGGGTGGGCAGAGCGACAGGGAGAGCCGGTTCTGGTGGTCATTCATCCATTCGACGACGGCTGCAACCGTGAGCATGGATTTGCCACAACGGTTGTTTTCTGCCGCCGGCTGGTCGAGCGGACGAGGGCGCAAAACCGTAGGGTTCAGTGGGTCATTGAGAACATGCCTCATGACCCAAACGTCCCCTCTCGACCGGGTGATCGCGTCGAGGAGATAGATGAGATAGTGATGGGTGTGCCTGGGTTAGGGATTTGCTGGGACGTAGGTCATTGGTACCTCACCAGGGCGATAGATCCAACCTGGAGCGGCCCGCTCACCGACTACTTTGTTGCCCACGTAGCGCACACCCACGTACACGACTACACCCAGGAACAGGGCGATCACGTGCCTCCAGGGCGTAGAATCGTCCCGCTGGCTGCGAGTTTGCACCGTCTGCGTACAACAGGCTACGATGGTTGGCTAACTTTGGAACTGGATCACAACAAGGCCCTTCGCTTTGGCAAGCCACAGGATGTGGTGCGCCACGCTCTGGCTGTGGTCCGTCAGGCGTGGAGCGGGACATGGACGATTTCGATGGACAAATGATCGGACCATTTGCGGACTATGAAGGGAACCCCATTCTCACACCGGGCACGGATTTCGAAGCAGAGCGGGTCTACAACCCGGCCGTCATCATCGTGGACGGTCTGTTCAACATGCTCTACCGAGCCGAGGCGGGGGATGGGTGCACTGGGCGCATCGGGCTGGCGCGGAGCGAGGACGGCTTGCACTTCACCCGGCACTCCGAGCCGGTCATCGCGCCTGAGCACGACTACGAGGAGCGCGGCTGCGAGGACCCCAGGATCGTGCGCTTCGGCGATACGTATTGGCTCACCTACGTCGGCAACGGTGGAGGAGGCCCCGGCAATATCTGCCTGGCCTCATCGAAAGACCTCTTTCACTGGGAGAAACACGGCTCTATCCTGCAACCAGCGCAAGGCTGGGACAGCCGCCAGGTTAAAGCCGGAGCCATCCTGCCGGAGAAGGTGAGGGGCAAATACGTAATGTATTTTATGGGCGAGGCCAGGCCTTGGGAGACGGCCATCGGCTTGGCCTACTCCGACGACCTCCTGCATTGGCACGAGCCGCTGGATGGGCCGGTGGTCCTGCCACGCCAGGGCTATTTCGACAGCAAAGGGGTGGAGCCGGGGCCGCCGCCGCTGATGCTCGACGAAGGCATCCTGCTCGTCTACTGCGGCTGGGGCGAAGACCGCACCTACAGGCCGGGGTGGGTGTTGTTCTCCAAAGAGGAACCGGAGAGGGTTTTGGCTCGCTCGGAGGAGCCGATTCTGGAGCCGGCAAAGAACTGGGGGGAGCGGTTTGGCTTGACCAACCACGTGGTGGCCGAATCGCTGCTGCGGCACGAGGGCCGTTGGTGGCTCTACTACGGCGCCGCCGACAAAGCCGTCTGCCTGGCGT
>CBDURC010000154.1:0-7266 GCA_965369635.1 uncultured Anaerolineales bacterium
GACAGAAGGCCGATTCCAGACCCCCGAGATCTCGCTTTCAGTTCTTGACAGGTACAGGATGGCCAGGATGCACCTGGACTGATCGAATCACGCGCAAGGAAGACCTCGGAGGTCTATCTCCCCAGGGGTGACGAGCTGCGCTACTGACCGCCGGACAGTTACTGACCGGCGGTCAGTGATTTTGACAATTGGTCGGGTTTGTGGTACTATACGTGCCGTGTTTGGGAATGCGCAGCGAGAGCAACGTGTGGCGTGCGGGTCGTCTTGCTTACTTCATTGCCACCCCCCTCGCCTGCGCGCTAGCGCTGCGCAAACCCATTCTGAGCATCCAAGAACTGTCCCCAAGGACAATGGAGTCATGCACGGTTCGGGAATGCGCTCCTCCTATCTCCACAGCATCGCACCACCACACATCCTCTGCGCGCCTGCCAGAAACGCCCCTCCGGACGAAACGGAGTAGCCCTTGATGACTAGCTTTCTTGACCAGGTCAACACACTCAGCGGCCAGACCGTCCAGCTCTGCTACCATTGCCACAAATGCACGGCCGGCTGCCCGGTGGTCTCCGCCATGACTTACGGGCCGGATCGCGCCCTGCGCATGATCCAGTTCGGTCAAGCCGAACAACTGCTGACCAGCCGGGACATCTGGCTCTGCCTGGGATGCGAAAACTGCGGCGCCCATTGCCCCAACGACATTGACGCCGGCCAGGTGATGATTGCTCTGCGACAGGTGGCGGGCGAGCGTGGCTACCGGCGAGGAGACTGCCAGGAACTGCGGGAGATCCTGTCCGACTACCTGGCCCAGAGACCGGAATCGGTCATTGACGAGCGGTTGTGCGTGGGCCTGGGCCGGTTGAACCAGCTCGGCCAGACCATCACCGAAGCACACAACATCAGTGGCGACGACAACCGCGAGCGGCTGATTTGGAGCCAGAACCTGGAGCGTGTGCCAGAGGGTTTGGAAGGCAAACGCGGAGCGGAGACCATCTACTTCGTCGGCTGCGTCGGTTCCTTTTTCCCCAGAAGCTACCGCGTGCCCCAGGCGCTGGCCAGCATCCTGGAAGCTGCCGACGCCGATTTCACCACCCTGGGCGGCCAGGAATGGTGCTGCGGCTTCCCTCTGCTGTCCATGGGGCGACAGGCCGAGGCCGAGGAGCTGATGCGCCACAACATCGCCCAGGTGAAGGAATTGGGCGCTTCGCGTATGGTGTTCACCTGCCCTTCTTGCTATCATGTATGGAAGTTCGTTTACCCCGAGGTGGCAGGCGAGGAGATGGGCATCGAGGTGCTGCACGCCACCGAGTTGCTGGAGGAGCTCATCGAGCAGCGGGCCATCACGCTGGGCGAGATCCAGAAACGGGTGACCTTCCACGACCCGTGCGATCTGGGGCGCAAGAGCGGGGTGTACGATGCGCCGCGCCGCGTGCTCCAGAGTATTCCTGGCCTGACGCTGGTGGAGATGAGCGGCCACGGGGGCGAATCGGACTGCTGCGGTGGCGGCGGCAACCTGGAGAGCTTCGATGCTGACGTTGTCTCCGAAGTGTCGCTGCGCCGCCTGGATCAGGCCTGTGAGATCGAAGCCCAAGTCATCGCCTCCGCCTGCCAGCAATGCGAGCGCACCCTGACCAACGCCGTTCGCCAGCACAAAGACGCCCGCCGCCTGCGCCTCCGCTCTATGGACGTGGTGGAACTGGTCTGGCAGGCGATGGAAGTGGCCAGCGGCTAGAGGTTGTCCGAAGGAACTGGCGGGATGGGCTCTCACGTCCGGCAATCCTGCAGGAAGAAGCAATGCCTTACTTTGAGATTGTCGCCCATCGGGGCGCTTCCTTGGAAGCACCAGAGAATACGATTCTTTCATTTCAGCGTGCTATTGACCTCGGTGCAGACGCCATCGAACTTGATGTCCGGTTGACGCGCGACCGGGTGCCGATAATCTATCACTATTTCTATCTCGATGAGGCCACTTCGACCTCTGGTCCGGTTTTTGACTACACATTCGACCAACTCCAAGATGTGGACGTCCTGGGCGCTGGCGGTAACACCGTCAATGATTGTAGAATCCCGACACTGCACGAAGTTCTGGAAACCTTTGGTGGGCGGATAGGGTTAGAGATTGAAATCAAAGGACCAGAGCCAGAATCCTCGGAAATTGTGGGAGCTGTTCTCCATGGTTTCAGACATCTGTGGGAGACTATGGAGGTTACTTCCTATGAGCCCATGTTACTTCTCGACATTCAGCAACGTTGCCCTGGGCTAGCGACGGACTTGCTCTTTCCACAATCCGCAGATTGGATGAGGCTAGATGTGTGCACATACGTGGCGATACATCGGGCAAGGCTTGCCCGCGCTAGAGCAATACACTTGCACCCTGCTCAGCTTTCATCCGAGGTCGTATCCGCAATCCGGTCGTGCGGAATAGGAATACATGCTTGGGATGTGAACGACGAGCAATCGCTGAACGCTGTATTGGAGTTGAGCATACGCAGGATTTGCACCGATGAACTTCAGCAAGCGCTCGATTTCCGTCAGCGGACTGAGCTCTCGCACTTCGACAACGTGCAAGACGATGGGCGCAAGAGGATGCTCACGCGCGGAAACAGGTAATGTGACGATGACAACACTCCCACAAGATGGCAACAGTAACAGCAAAGACCCCATCGGCGCGGTGCTGGTGGTCGGCGCGGGGATCGGCGGCATGCAAGCCTCGCTCGATCTGGCCGAGGCGGGCCTCAAAGTCTACCTGCTGGACAAGTCCCCGGCCATCGGCGGGGTCATGGCTCAACTCGACAAGACCTTCCCCACCAACGACTGCGCCATGTGCATCATGTCTCCCAAGCTGGTGGAGGTGGGGCGGCATCTGAACATCGAACTGCTCACCTACGCCGACGTGGAGCGCATCGAAGGGGAGCCAGGCAACTTCACCGTCACCGTGAAGCAGCATCCTCGTTACGTGGACCTGGAGAAGTGCACCGGCTGCGGCGATTGCGCGACCGCCTGCCCCATCGTCCTACTGGACGAATTCAACACTGGCCTCTCCGAACGCAAGGCTGTTTACAAGCTCTACCCCCAGGCTATCCCCAACGCCTACGCCATCGAGAAACTGGGCACTTCGCCCTGCCGCGACGGTTGCCCCATTCACCAGCGAGCGCAAGGCTATGTGGCCCTCGTTGCCCAGGGCCGCTACGCTGACGCCTACCGCACTATTCTGGAGGACAACCCCTTCCCCTCCATCTGCGGGCGGGTCTGCAACCACCGTTGCGAGGACGCCTGCAGCCGCAGCATGGTGGACGATCCCGTCAACATCATGGCGCTAAAGCGGTTTGTGGCCGATTGGGCGTTTCAACACCCAGAAGAACTGGTGGAAAAAAGAGAAGACGAGGGAAAGCAGGGGTCTGAGGGAAAGCAGGGAGAAGGAAAAGAGGGAAAAGAGGGGGAGGTAGCGGGGTCTGCTCAACGCGTGGCGGTGATTGGCGCGGGGCCGGCGGGATTGACAGCAGCGCTCGATCTGGTGCGACTAGGTTACAGCGCTACGGTATTCGAGGCACTGCCGGTGCCCGGCGGCATGATGCGCGTCGGTGTCCCTGACTACCGGCTGCCGCCGGAGGTGGTGCAGCGGGAGGTTGAAGCCATCGTCGCCGAGGGGGTTGAACTGAAGCTCAACCACCGTGTCGAGGATGCCGTGGCGCTTCTGGAAGAGTACGATGCCGCCTTCGTGGCTGCGGGCGCTCACACCGGCGCTAAACTGCCCATTCCCGGCGCCGACCTGCCCGGCGTGCTTGTGGCGACGGACTTCCTACGCCAGGTAGCCATGCACAAGTATCAGGTATCAGACATTGGTGATCAGGAAGTCCCCAATACGCAATCACTGATACCCAATCACCGTGTTTTGGTCCTGGGCGGCGGCAACGTAGCCATAGACTCGGCCATGACCGCTGTGCGACTGGGCGCTTCCTGGGTAGGCATGGCCTGCCTGGAATCCCGCGAAACGATGCCCGCCCACGAATGGGAGATAGCTGACGCCCAAGAGGAAGGGGTCAAACTCTTCCCCTCGCGAACGTTCAAGGAGGTCACCAGCAAGGATGGCCGCGTGGCCGGCATGCGCTGCGTGGAAGTGGACTTCCGTGGCTTCGTGGATGGCCGCCCCGATTTCGAGATGTTCCCCGAAACAGAGCACGTGCTCCCCGCCGACGTGGTCATCTTCGCCATCGGCCAGCGCCCCGACGTCTCCTGCCTGAACGACGAGGTGGAGAAGATACGCGGCCGTTTCCCGGTGATAGACGAGGAGACGATGGCCACCAATGTGCCTGGCCTCTTCGCCGGCGGCGACGTCGTGACCGGCACGGCGTTCATTGTAGATGCGATAGCTGCAGGGCATCGGGCAGCGTGGGCGATTGATCTGTACCTCCAAGGTAGATTGGGAGATTGGGAAACTGGTAGATTGGTAGATTGGGAAATTGGCGAAGTTGTCGAGTTGACTGAAGCTGAAGCACAGGCAAAGGTTGATCGTGGTGAGGCTTCGGTAGCAGCCCGGCATGAGACGCATAAGCTGCCGGCCGTGGAGCGGATGCGAGACTTCCGCGAGGTCTACGGCGGGCTGATAGAAGAGGAAGCCCTCGCCGAGGCGGCTCGCTGCCTGACCTGTGGCATCTGCTCCGAGTGTCTGCAGTGCGTCTTCGCCTGCCAGGCCGATGCCATCGACCACAACCAGGTGGAGCAAGAAATCGAGATTGACGTCGGCGCGGTGCTGTTGGTGCCCGGAGCGGAACCGCTCCCGGGCGACATCCGACCCGAATTCGGCCACGGCCGCTACCCCAACGTGGTCACCAGTCTGGAGTTCGAACGCATGCTGAGCGCTTCCGGCCCCTTCACCGGCGAGGTGAAGCGCCCATCCGACGGGCAACACCCGCGCAAAGTGGCCTGGATCCAGTGCGTCGGCTCCCGCGACATCACCTGTGACCAGGGGTACTGCTCATCGGTCTGCTGCATGTACGCCACCAAGGAAGCCATCATCGCCCGCGAGCACGACGCCAACATCGAGCCCACCATCTTCTACATGGACATCCGCTCCTTCGGCAAAGGGTTCGATCGCTACATCGAGCGAGCGGAAGAAGAGTACAGCGTGCGCTACGTGCGCAGCATGGTCTCGGTCGTGAAAGAGGCTCCCAGAACCCACAATCTCCGGCTCACTTACGTCACCTTTGAAAATGAAAAGGGATCAGGGGCGAAGGACGAAGGACGAAGGACGAAACGCCCCGTGCCGCACGAAGATGAGTTCGACATGGTGGTGCTGGCGGTGGGGCTACGGCCCTCGGCCGAGACGGTGCAGATGGCCCAGCGGCTGGGCGTCGAACTCAACCGCTTCGGCTTCGCCGAACCGGCCCTCTTCACCCCCGGGCAGACCTCGCGGCCCGGCATCTTCGTGGCCGGCGCGTTCGCCGAGCCCAAGGACATCCCCGAGACAGTCATTGAGGCTTCATGCGCGGCGGCGCAGGCTTCGGGGCTGCTCGCTCCAGCCCGGCACACGCTGACCCGCGCACCAGAGTACCCTGTGGAACGGGATGTGAGCGACGAAGCACCGCGCGTGGGGGTGTTCATCTGCCACTGCGGCATCAACATCGGGGCGGTAGTGGACGTGCCCAGTATAGTCGAGTACGCCAGCACGCTGCCAGACGTGGTCTACGCCGAACGCAATCTCTATACGTGTTCGCAGGATACCCAGGAGCGCATCTGCGAACAGATCAAGGAACACAAGCTGAATCGGGTCATCGTCGCCTCTTGCACGCCGCGCACTCACGAGCCGTTGTTCCAAGACACGTTGCGCCAGGCGGGCCTGAACCCGCACCTCTTCCACATGGCCAACATCCGCGAGCAGGACTCCTGGGTGCATCGAGGCATGCCGGAGATCGCCACCAGCAAGGCCAGGGACTTGGTAAGGATGTCTGTGGCCAAAGCCCGTAAGTTGCGTCCCATCGAGCAGGGCACGTTCGACATTGATCATCATGCTCTGGTGATTGGCGGCGGGCTAGCAGGCATGAACGCGGCGCTCTCCATCGCTGAGCAAGGATACCCAGTCTATCTGGTGGAGCGGGAGCGGGAACTAGGCGGGAACCTGAGGCATATTCACGTAGCTCTGCCGGTTTCAGGTTCCAGGTTCCAGGTTCCAAGTTCCGAGGTGAAGCCTGAAACTGATCCTCAGGAATTGCTGCGCGAGGCCATCGAGCGTGTGGCTGGCAACCCATTGATTACCGTGTTCACAGGAGCTAAGGTTAGCGAGGTCAGCGGCTATGTGGGCAAGTACCGCACGATGGTGCGACTGGATGATGGCAAGCTGCAGGAACTGAACCACGGGGCCATCGTCGTCACCACCGGCGCGCAACAGATCACGCCCACCGAGTACGGCTACGGCGAGTTGTCTGGTGTCATCACCCAACGCGAGCTTGAGGAACGAATTACGAATTACGAATTACGAATTGCGGACTGCAAGTCCGTGGTCATGATCCAGTGCGTCGGCTCCCGCGAGGACGCCCACCCCTACTGCTCCCGCATCTGCTGCACTGAGGCTATCAAGAACGCTCTGGAGATCAAGCACCTCAGCCCAGAGACCGAGGTCACCATCCTGTACCGGGACATCCGCACCTACGGCTTCAAGGAAACGCTCTACCAACGGGCGCGGGAGCAAGGGGTCATGTTCCTCGAGTATGACAGGGACGATCCACCCCAGGTAGTCGGAACATCAGCAAACCAGCAAATCAGCAAGTCGGCAGATGATGATGGAGAGGATTGTCAGAGAGGTCGATTGGGTGATCTGCGGGTAGAGGTAGCCGTGCAACCGGAGAACGAGCTGATGGCGCTGCCGGCCGATCTGGTGGTGCTCAGCGCCGGCATCGAGCCCCATCCCGGCAACGAATCCCTGGCCAAGCTGATCAAGCTGCCGCTAAACGAAGACGGCTTCTTCCTGGAAGCGCACGTCAAGCTGCGCCCGGTGGATTTCGCCGCCGATGGCGTCTATCTGGCAGGGCTGGCGCACTCGCCCCGCTTCCTGGAGGAGACCATCGCCCAGGCGCAGGCAGCGGCCATACGGGCGGTGACTCTGCTCTCCAAGACAGAACTGGAAGCCACGCCCATCATCGCCAGCGTGAACCCGCGGCTCTGCTCCGCTTGCGGCCAGTGCGTCGAGGTCTGTCCTTACGACGCACGGATATTGGAGCCGGGCGCGCCCTACGCCGAGGTCATCGAGGTGCTCTGCCAGGGCTGCGGGGCCTGCAT
>CBDURC010000155.1:0-7253 GCA_965369635.1 uncultured Anaerolineales bacterium
CGTAGCCGGCGCCTTCGCCGTGAAGGGCGTGAGCGCGATGCGCGGCAAGCGGCTGCTGGTGCTCGACGATCTGGTGGATTCGGGCATGACGATGCAGGAGGTCACCCGCGTGCTGCTGCGAGCCGGAGCGGCGCGGGTGGCCGTGCTGGCTTTGACCAAGACCATCCATGCCAATTGAAGGTTCTGTACTGGGCACTTCTTCGAAAAGCAGCCGAAAGGGACGCGGACAATCGCGGATGACCACGGACAGTTTGGAAAGAAGTCCAGTGTCTCCAGTGTAAACTGGGGAATTGCTGTCTTGGCACTCTCCAATGGGCGAAGGACAGACCAAGTCCGTGTTTGTCCGTGTTCGTCCGCGTCCTAGCAGAAGTGTCCGGTAGTGGAATTGAAGGGAGCAAGTAGACAAGCAAGCAAGTACACAAGGCGTGATGTGGGTCTTCGGTCGGCCTCTGGATCGCCGAGGTCTCCTGACCACTTGTTTGCCGAGGTCTCCTGACCGAGGCATCTGGTATTCCCGGAACGTAGGCCATCTGAGTGTGGCCAAAACAGCTTGGGCATGGTGCAAGAGACTCCTGCTACAGTGCGCCGGCCTTGTCTCTACGTCCTAAGCCTGGGGGTCTTGACGTTAGAGATCCTGGCGGTGCCCTACGGCAGGATCTTGGCCGGATTCAGGATGTTGTGTGGATCGAACGCTTGCTTGATGCGCCGCATCATCTCCACCTGTACCTCCCCCAGGGCCATGGTCAGATACTCACGTCTCGTGGCACCGATGCCATGCTCGGCGGTCAACTGCCCGCCCATGGAGAAAGCCAGCTCGTAGATAGCCTCCCGGACGGACGGAACCACCGCCGCCCAGGTATCCTCGTCCAGCTCGTCCTTCAAAATGGTCACGTGCACATTGCCGTCGCCCGTATGACCGAAGTTCCATATCCGCACGTCGTGTTGCGCGGCGATCTCCCGTATCCCCTCCAACAGCAGCGGTATCCGCGACCGGGGCACCACCACGTCCTCCATGTGATTGATCGGACAGGCGTGGTTGATGGCTTCAATGATCAGTTGCCGCGCTTTCCACAGGCGATCCCGCGTGGGACGGTCGCGGGCCACCAGCACGTCGAGAGCGCCGTTGTCCAGGCAGGCTTCCGCCACCGTTTCCATGTCGGCGTCAATCTGCTCCTGGTGGTTGCCGTCAATGGTAATCAGCAATTGCGCCGCAGCGTCGCGATAGGGAGCCCGCTCCTCCGTCAGTGCCTCACAGGCCTGCACGATGTCCCGCTCCATGAATTCGATGGCCGTGGGCACCACCCGCCGCTTGATGATGTCAGACACGGTCTTGGCCGCCGCGCCGAAGTCGTCGTAGGGAACCAGCAAATCAACACGCAGCTTGGGCAGGGGCAGCAGTCGAAAGATGATCTTGGTGACCACGGCCAGCGTCCCCTCGGAGCCGATGAGCAGTTGGAGCAGGCTGTAGCCGGTGACGTTCTTGACCAGCTTGCCACCAGCCTGGAAAACCTCGCCGTTGGGCAGCACCGCCTCCAGGCCGCAGACATAGTCCTTGGTAGTGCCGTACTTGACGGCACGGGGTCCCCCGGCGCTTTCGGCGATGTTGCCGCCGATACAGCAGGAATCGAGGCTGGCCGGATCGGGCGGGTAAAACAGTCCTTCAGCCTCCACAGCCCTGTGCAAATCGCCCGTGATCACCCCCGGCTCGACGGTGACCATCAGGTTGTCTCTGTCTATCTCCAGAATGCGGTTCATCTTCTCCACCGAGAGGATGATGCCGCCGCAGGTTGCCACTGCACCCCCGCTGAGACCCTGGCCGCCAGCACGCGGAACTACCGGGATCAGCTCCCGGTCAGCCAGCTTCATGATCCGCGAAACCTGCTCGGTGGTCTCCACTTTGACCACCACTTCGGGATCCGCCCGCAGGCCCACGGTCTCATCGTGCGTGTAAGGTTCCAGAGCCTCGCCGTCCACGATCACGTTCTCTCCGCCGACGATGGCGCGCAGTTGGGCCAGAATCTCGCTGTCCACCTTCTTGTACATCGTTGCTCCTTGCTGCTTGCAGTGGTTGGAAGTGCGACGGGGATTATACTACGGCAGCGGTTTTCCACCAAGATTAAGTGGAAGCTCACGGCGGGAATGAGACATGTCGCGCCAGCAAGGCCCCTCTTGCGTCTGGCCCCTCTTTTCTTGACCATCGGCCCTTCTGTGTGTATAATCGGGCCGCTATGTCACCAGTGAATAAGAGAAGCAGAGTCCGATCCTACACGCGCGCCAGCGAGGTAGGACAATACGTCTACTGTGCCCGAGCCTGGTGGCTGGGTGCAGTGCAGCAGGTGCGGCCAGTCAACGTGAAGGAACTGCGGGCCGGTCGGGCAGCGCACCGACAGCATGGCCGGCAAGTCGTTGGCTATCACCGCCTGCGCGGCCTGGGCTATTCGCTCTTGCTGGCCGCGTTGCTCCTGGTCGTAGTCTCAATCTGGATGGTGAGCCGTGGCTGAGCGCTTGTTCTGGCTGCTCCTGATCGTCGTTCTGCTCGTCGCGACGACAGCCATTGGTTTCTATGTTCAGGCAAGCACAGGCAGCAGTGCACCGGCCGGTCTGTTTGGCCTGAGGCTGCCCTGGAGAGCTGAAGTTCGGCTGACGGCCACGGCCACCAAGACACCGGCTGCCGTGCCCGCGGCCACGGCTACGCCCACTCCACTGCAGCAGTTGCCGACGCTCACGCCTTCGGCCACGCCGACTGAGAGCTCACCTTTGGCAGAGCCTACCTCCGTGCAGCCCGCCGCGTTGCCTCCAACCAGTACACCGCCTCCTTCACTCTCCCAGAAGCTGTCCGGCGTGGCCAGGGAGCACGGCATTGATCTTAGTGGCCGGTTCGTGGTCGTGGATCAGAACCAACAGCGGATGCACGTCATTGAGGATGGGGTGGAGGTTCGTACTTTGCCGGTGAGCACCGGCGATCCCGACAACCACTATCGTACCCCAGCTTGGTCAGGGATGATCGGCGATTACTGGGGCAGCTTCAGCGCTCTCGGCGTCTGGGGCGACAACGCCTGGTATCTGTTCGAGCTGCCGGGAGGTGGCACCATTCTCATTCACAGTGCGCCTTACGTCGTTCAGGACGGGGTCAAGGTCTACCAGGAACTGGATGCTGTAGGGCTCTACCCTGCCTCTCGCGGCTGCATCCGCCTGCTGCCGGAGGAAGCCCAATGGTTCACCGACTGGCAGCCGCAGGGGGTGCCTATCGTCATCCTGCCCTGGGATGGCGGCACTGCCCGGCAGGGATAGGACAGCAAGGCCAGAGCTCAAGGCAGGGGCCCTTGAGCTCGTTTCCAGACCATGGATACCACGTTATTCCGGCTCCTCATCGCCGTCTTGGCGGTGGTGGGCGTCATGCTGCTGCTGTGGTCCCGGAGGCTGCGACGAAAGGCGGGGCTGCCCGCCGGTCGTGTGGTCTACAGCGATACTGGGGCTTGGCAGCGGTGTGAACGTCCCCTCTTCAGTCAGCGCTATCGACTCAGCGGGCGGCCGGACTACCTGGTGGAGGTGAAGGGCGCCACCATCCCCGTGGAGGTGAAGTCCACTCGCCGGCCTCCTATCCCGTACCGCTCTCACTTGATGCAGTTGGCCGCCTACTGTCTGCTGGTAGAAGATACGCATGGTCAGAGTCCGCCCTATGGCTTGCTGCACTACAGCGATGGTACAGTGCGGGTGGACTACACTTCCCAGCTTCGGTCTGCGTTGCTGGCGACTCTGAACGAGATGCGGCGCTCGCGCTCCAGAAGAGACGTCTCCCGCTCCCACGATGAACCTGCCCGCTGCCATCGCTGCGGCTACCGCAGCTCCTGCGATCAGCGTTTGGCTACCTGACATCTCTCCGCCAAAAACCAAGGGCCACTCTTGACAAGTGACCCTTCCTGCGTTAGAATGGAATTGTGCCCCCGTAGCTCAGTGGACAGAGCGGCGGACTTCTAATCCGTTGGTCGCAGGTTCGAGTCCTGCCGGGGGTGCCAGGGATGGATGTACAATGAATGTAGTGACCCCTTAGAATGTGGGAGGACTCGATGGCGGAACAGGAGAAAGGACAGTGAACAAGATCCACCCCAGTGAGATCACCCCAGAGCATGTCTATCTCAACAGGCGCCAATTCATGGCCGGTGTAAGCGCCCTCGTCGTGAGCTCGCTTCTCGGCGGTTGCGCAGAGGAGCCCCAACAGCCAACTCCGACGGCCATCCCGGAGACCACGTCTCGTGGGCCGAGCCTGGACACAGATGAACGGGGGAATCTGATCACACCATACGATAGCATCATCAGCTACAACAACTTCTACGAGTTTAGCCTCTCTAAAGAGGGCGTGGCGAAGCTCGCCCAGGACTTCAAGACGACTTCCTGGCAGGTGGAAGTGGGAGGGCTCGTGGGAAAGCCCAGGACCTTCGACTTGGAGGAGCTCCTGGAGTTCGAGCAAGAGGAGCGAGTCTACCGGATGCGCTGCGTCGAGGCCTGGTCCATGGTCATCCCCTGGAATGGTTTTCCCCTACGGAAGCTGCTCGACGTAGTGGAGCCGGCCGCGGAAGCCAGATATGTGCGCTTTGAGACCCTGTTTGACCCCGAACGCATGCCCGGGCAGAGGTCCGGAGCACTTGACTGGCCTTACGTGGAGGGGCTGCGGTTGGACGAGGCGCGGCACGACCTCACGCTCCTGTCCACGGGGATCTATGGCAAACCACTGACACCCCAGAACGGAGCGCCTGTTCGGCTGGTCGTTCCCTGGAAGTACGGCTTCAAGAACATCAAGTCCATCGTGCGAATCGACCTGGTGGCGGAGCAACCGCTCTCCTCGTGGATGGCCGCAGCCCCCCGCGAGTACGGTTTCTATGCCAATGTGAACCCGGACGTGCCTCATCCGCGCTGGTCGCAGGCGACTGAGCGAGTGATCGGCGCAGGTGGTAGGCGCAAGACATTGCTGTTCAACGGATATGAAGACGAGGTAGCCCATCTCTACGTGGGCATGGATCTAAGAGAGTCGTTCTAGTGCGCTCAGGCACGACCCTCTGGCTCCAGATCGTTGCTCATGTATCTGCGCTGACGCCTCTGGCCATACTGGCCTGGGACTTCTGGCAGGACAGGCTGGGCGCAGACCCGGTGGGCGAGATGACTCGGCGCAGCGGTCGCTACGCGATCGTTTTCCTGCTGCTCTCGTTGGCGCCGACGACCATCCGCACGCTGACCGGCTTCGGAGGTCTGCTGCGGGTGCGCCGCGCGCTGGGTCTCTATGCCTTGATGTACGCCGTGCTGCATTTCCTCACTTTCGCTGGACTGGACTATGGCTTTGATCTCGGACTGATCTGGCAGGCCATTCGCGAAGGGCGCCGCGTGATCGTCGGGCTGGTCGCGATGGCCATACTCGTGCCCCTGGCAGTGACCTCCACGAATGGCTGGGCGAGGCGTCTGGGAAAGAACTGGAAGCGTCTGCACCGCCTGGTGTACCTGGCTGCAGTGTTGGCCGTGATGCACTATGCCTGGAGCTTCAAAGAACTGAGAAGTGCACCGGTGCTGGCCGGGGCCGTGTTGCTGCTCTTGCTCGTGGCGCGGATTCCACCCGTGATCCGGTTCTTCAGCGGTTGGCATCGGAGGCAAGAGCGGGAAGAGAGATCGCCCGGCGCCTAGCCAGCGCGCTGGGAAGAGCAGGCCCCGCCGCGGGCATAGGTGTGGAGCAAAGCCCGCGCCGTTTTCACATACATGGCAGTGATGGTCTCCACCTCCACGGGAGTTCGGCCCAGGGCGATGAGGCCGTGGTTCTGCGCAATTCACCATCGTCGGCAGCATGGAGAAAACGGGGGTGGTGGGCAACGACGATTACGACCGTCGGGTGTACATCCCGCTCCTCCGCTACTTCAACACGTTTGCCTATGCCCGCTTTGGCAAGGATGCGGTGTACCTTATCTGGGTTTCGGCGCTTGCTGGGCTGGGTGGCTGCCATCTCCTTGGTCGTAGGCGGCATCGGCATCATGAATATCATGCTCGTCAGCGTCACCGAGCGGACGCGGGAGATTGGCTTGCGGCAGGCGCTTGGGGCGCGTCCTCGCGACGTACGACTCCAGTTCCTCCTGGAGGCCATCATTCTCAGCCTGATAGGCGGACTGGTGGGCGTGTTGCTCGGTGTGGGTGGGGCATATGCCTTTAACGCGGTGGGTGCCATGCGTGCTGTATTGGTGCCAGGTTCTATCCCGCTCGCCTTTGCGGCGGCAGCAGGCATTGAACAATGCCTATTGGCGGCAATTCGGTCTGGAGAGCGTCGTACACCGCTATCAACTTCGTCATACCCAACCGAACCGCTCGGGGCGGCGGATTCGCGCAGAAGACAGCCTTCGCACTGGAGCAGATCACCACATCCGGACTGAATGTCCGTCAGCCGTCTTCGCTCTGCAACTGTCGCTGACAGGTGCTACTGACGTCCGATTCCGACCTTCGGACTCTCCCTCACCCAGGCCAACGGACCATCCGCTCACTGTCTGCTGGACAATGAGTTGGCTGCTGATGCAACGCTGGCGCCAATTCAGAATCTCAGCAAGGAGTCCGGGCGGGTGGTGGGCAAACATATCAACCTGCCCCCCAAGGATAGTGTAGATCCCCATTGCCCTCCCGGCAGGGTCGTTGCGGAAACGAGGCTGCCGGGGCGCCGCCGACATACCCCGCGGTCGGCTAGGGGTAGTCTACCAAGATCATAGGTATACGCGATGCGCTTCGCCGGGCCTCCGGGTTGGCGTCGCCGTGACCAGCGGGTGCCGCGTGGACGTCGGTGTCGGCGTAGTGCGTGCGGTGGGTGTGACCGTAGGGGTTGCCGTGGGAGTTGATGTGGGTGTCTGGCCGATGGTCACCTCCACGCAGTCCATCTCATCCAGCTCGGGGATGTCGTCCACCAGCCAGATCGCGTGAACGCAGTTCGGCGTCCACGCGCAGATGGCCTTTGCCCGCAGGAAGATATCGAGCACGGCAGACTCGCCGGGACCCAGTGGACCCACGTTGGCCCAGAAGGCAAGGCCTGAGGCTGCATCAACGCCGTCCGAGGCGGGTATCGCTCCCACGTACTCCAGGCAGTCGCTGTCCCAGTTGTCATGGGCCTCCACTACGTCCAGTGTGGCGTTGCCTGGGTTCTGCACCACGACCTCATAGCGCAACACGCTGCCAAGGACGCGCTGGGCACGGCGGCACCGACCATCCTGTTCTACCTGGTCACAGGCAGTGCTCTG
>CBDURC010000156.1:0-7211 GCA_965369635.1 uncultured Anaerolineales bacterium
TACATCGGCTACATCGGTTGCATCGGCTGAGTCGGTTGCATCGGCTACATCGGCTGACTACATCCTCTCCGGTGCGCTCACGCCAATCAGCCCCAGCACGCGAGCCAGCGTGATCTTGCTCGATTCCACCAGTTTCAGCCGAGCTTTGGTCAACTCGGCGTCAGAGGGCTCGCTGGACACGACGCGGCAGTCTCGGTAGAAGGCGTGGAAGGTGGCCGCCAGATCCTGTGCGTAATGCGGCAGGTGATGCGGCGCCAGCTTCATGGCTGCCATCTCCACCACCTCCGGCAGCTCCAGCATCTTGCGGATCAGGGTGAGCTCCGATGGATGGATAAGCAGGCTCACGTCGCCGTTGGCGTAGCGTTCTGCGCTCCAGTCCTGCTCGGCGGCGTGGCGTAGGATGCTGGCAATGCGGGCGTGGGCATACTGCACGTAGTAGACCGGGTTCTCCTGCGACTGCTCCCGTGCCAGGGTCAGATCGAATTCCATCTGGCTGTCAATGGCGCTGGTCAGCAGGAAGAAGCGCACCGCGTCGGGGCCGACGTCGTCCAGCACATCGCTCAGCCGTACTATCGTGCCCGCCCGCTTGGAAAGCCGTATCTCCTCGCCTCCCTCCTTCAGCGTGACCAACTGGTAGATGATAAGCGTGAGCTGTTCAGGGGCCAGCCCCAGCGCCTGCATCATGGCCTTCATGCGTGGCACGTGCCCCTGATGGTCCGCTCCCCAGACGTCAATCACCCATTCAAAGCCACGGCGGATGAACTTGTCATAATGGTAGGCGATGTCGGAGGCGAAGTAGCCGGGCTGGCCGGTGGAGCGGATGACTACCTCGTCCTTGTCGCCACCCAGGTCCTTGGCGTTGAACCATACAGCACCTTCGCGTAATACCAGGTGATCTTCCTGGCGCAGGAGGCTCATCACGTGATCGAAGACTCCTTCGCTGTACAGCGAGCGCTCGAAGAACCAGTTGTCGTAGTGGATACCCAACCGTTCGCAGTCAGAGCGAACGCTGCCCAGAACTTTCTCCTGCACGCCCAGGTCAGCCAGCGCCTGCGCAGCATCCTCATGGTCCATCTGAAGGTACTTGTCGCCCTCGGTCCGAGCGATCTCCTCTGCCCATTCAACGATGTACTGTCCCCGGTAGCCATCTTCGGGTAACGCCGCGTCCTGGCCCAGTGCCTGGGCGTAGCGGGCATAGAGGCTTTGACCGAAGAGCTGGATCTGCGTGCCGGCGTTGTTGACATAGTACTCCCGCTGAACCTCGTAGCCCGCGGCGGCCAGCACATTGGCCAGCGTGTCGCCGATGATCACGTTGCGTCCGAAGCCAACGTGCAGTGGCCCGGTGGGGTTGGCACTGCCGTATTCCACCTGCACCCGCTTTCCTTGGCCGATGTCCACATCGCCCCAGCGCGGGCCAGCGGTGCGGATCGTCTCCACCTGCTGCGCCAGCCAGCCCGCGTCCAGCGTGAAGTTGATGAAGCCGGGGTGGGCAATGTCCACCTGGCCGATGAATTCGGTGCTGGGAAGTCGCTTGACGATGGCACGGGCGATCTTCACGGGGGCCATACGGGCGTAGCGTGCCGATTGCAGGGCGACGTTGGTACTGTAGTCGCCGTGGTTCGCCTGCTTGGGCCGCTCCACCATCACCGGTGGGGATTCGTACTTCGGCAAATCCCTCTTCCGCTGAGCTTTCTTGATTGCTTTTGTGACAATTGTGGTGAGTTCCTGCTTCATCATCATCATCATGCCTTTGGTTGTCCTTTCGGCACTACGGCGGTCCGAACCGGCCGGGATCGAACATCTCTATGTCTACAGGGGTATGCCCCTCGGTGATCAGGTCAGCGATGACGCGCGTGCTGATGAGACTGAGCCCCATGCCGTTGCGGTCATGACCCGCGACCATGTACAGGCCCTGCCATCCTGGTATCGGACCGATGAGCGGCAGTGTGTCTCCTGAGCCTGGTCGCAGGCCAGAGATGTGCTCGATCACCTGGGCATCTTCCAGCGATGGAGCCATGCGCAGGGCGGCTTCCATGATGCTCTCCAGACCCTCTAGCGTAGGGCGGTTATCGAAACCGCTGTCAGGCTCGTAGGTGGTGCCGGCCACGGTTACGCCATCGGCCTTGTGCGTCAGGTACATGTGATCGTGGGACATGGACGCATTGAGTTGCGGATCGGGCACCCGCAAGTGCAGGAGCTGGCCCCGCACCGGGTAAACCGGGATCTTCAATCCGATCCACGCCGCAGCTTGCTGGCTCCAAGGGCCCATGGCCAGCACTACCGTCCCAGTGGCGATGATCTCACCTCCTGCCAACTGCACGCCGGACACCTGCCCGCCGCTGCTTCGCAGCCCCACCACCTCACCGTGCCGTGATTTCGCTCCTCTCCGTTCCGCTGCTTCGAGCAGCGCCAGCACAAACTTGTAGGCTATCACCTGACCCCGTTGGCACAGAACGCCGCCTAGCCCATCCCGGCTCAGGCGAGGCTCCACTTCCCACAATGCCTCTCCTTCCAGCCAGCGAGCGGACGGCTCGTCACCAAGGGTTGCGATCTCAGACCTCAGGTTTTCTGCCTCATTCTCTGCGAAGGCAGGGAGGATTGCCGGATGTTCCCGATAGCCGATGTCAATCCCCGATTCCTGCGGCAGAACGTGCGCCAGTTCCTCGTGCAGTTGGAAGCCCAGCCAAGCCAGGTCTGCCAGTCGTTTGTCCTGAAGTACCTCCATGGCGCCACGACTGGCCATGAACCAGTGAGCAGAAGCCATGCCCGAAGCGCCCACGGCGACAGCTTCCTTCTCCAGCAGCAGAACCTTGCAGCCTGCTTTGCTCAGCCAATAGGCGGCGCTACAGCCCATTACCCCGGCCCCTACGACCACCACATCCGGTTTCACGGCCACGAGTTTTCCTTTCCCAAAAAAGAATGCATCGAATCGAACTGTGCGATTATGCAGGGTCGGTCTGACTCATAGCAAACCGATAAGCGATCAGAGCCAACACCCTGCAAACGGGATCAGCGATAGGCGTCGCGTCGATGCTTCACACAGTAGACGGTGACAGTGCGAGATTCATCGTCTATATCATAGAGAATGCGATACACTCCCACGCGCAGGCTGTAGGCCATCTCCCCCCGGAGTTTCTTGGCACCACGTGGACGTGGATTCTGCACCAACTGGTCAACATGCTGACCTGCCAGCCGAGCGTAATCGCTGGGGAGGCTGGCGATCTCTTTGATGGCTCGGCGCAGTATGCGAACGCTATACATCTATTCCCTCAACCCGTAGTTCGGCCTTGGCTAACTCCCAAGGGATCGCTTCCTCCTTGGCTTCGCGCAAGGTACGGATTTCCTCGGCGTCTTCCAGGTCTTCCAGTAGGGTCAATAGATCATCCCAAATCGCATAATCGAGCACCACAGCTTTCTTGTCGCCGCTGCTATCCACCAGGAATTGGGCCGTTTGCAGCAACTCGGTAACAGTCATTGGTCCACACCTCCCTTGTTTGTCGGTTTGGATCTTCAAGGACACGTAGGGGTGAATTGTGTCAGAGTCATCATTCACACCGCCACACCCCCACTCTCACCAGAGCGGTTCCATCTCCAGCCAGTTCTCCCCTACCTTCAGGTCTACTTTCAGCGGAGCGTCCAGTTCAAACGCTCCCTCCATAAGCTGCTTCACCAGCGGGGCGATGCTGGAGAGTTCATCATCTGGCACTTCCAGCACCAGTTCGTCGTGTACCTGCAGGATGATGCGGCTGCGCAGGCCGCTCTCCTGCAGTACGTTGTACAGGCGGATCGTGGCGATTTTGATGATGTCGGCGGCGCTGCCCTGCACCGGCATGTTGATGGCCGCCCGCTCGGCCGCCTGGCGCACGTTGGTGTGAGCCTTGCTACGCACGCTCAACTCCGGGAAGTAGCGCCGCCGCCCTAACAGCGTCTCTACGTATCCCTGCTCCCGCGCCTGCGCTCGCGTACGGTCCAGGTACTCTTTCACTTTGGGATAGGTGGCGAAATAGGTCTTGATGAACTCCGTTGCCTCTTCCTGTGACATGCCCGTCTGCTGCGCCAGCCCGAAGGGCCCCTGGCCGTAGAGGATACCGAAGTTCACCCCCTTGGCTTTGCGGCGCATTTCACTGGTCACCTGATCCAACGGTACGCCGAGAACGGCCGCGGCGGTGCTGGCGTGAATATCCTCGCCGCGCTGGAAGGCGGCCAGCAGTCCTGGGTCTTGCGAGATGTGCGCCATTATCCGCAGTTCCACCTGTGAGTAGTCAGCGGCCAGAAACTTCCAGCCGCTCTGGGCCACGAAACCCCGCCGGATCTGCCGCCCCAGCTCGGTGCGGATGGGAATATTCTGGAGATTGGGGGCTGATGACGAAATGCGCCCGGTCACCGTCCCTGTCTGGTTGTACGAGGTGTGCACCCGCCCCGTGTGGGGATTGACCAACCCCACGAGCGCGTCCACGTAGGTGGACTTCAGCTTCGAAAGCTCCCGCTGCTCCAAGATGAGGTCAATGACTGGATGCTTGCTCCGCAGCCCCTGCAGCACGCTGGCTGCTGTGGAGTAACGCCCCGATTTCGTCTTTGGCACTCTTTGACGGGGAAGTTGCAGCTTGCTGAAGAGAGCATCGGAGAGTTGCTGTGTGGAATTGATGTTGAAGGGATAGCCGACCAGGTCATGTATCTCCTGCTCCAGCTCTGCCAATCGGCTTGCCAGCATCTTCGACATGTCCTGTAGGTAGGGCACGTCCAACGTCACGCCAGCTTGCTGCATGTCCACCAGCACTGGCACCAGCGGCATCTCCACGTCTTGGAAGAGGCGGAGGAGCCCCTTGGCCTCCAATTCCGGGCGCAAGACCTCCACCAGCCGGTAGGTCATATCCGCGTCGGCAGCGGCATAGGGTGCGGCCTTGCTCACTGGTACCCGGTCCATGGTGATCTGTTTCTTCCCCTTGCCGATCAACTCGCTGATGGGTGTCATCTCCACGCCCAGGCGGGCGAAGGCCAGGTTCTTGAGCCCCAGGCTGCGGCTGGCGGGGTCGAGCAGCCATTGAGCGATCATGGTGTCGAAAAGCTCCCCCCGCGGCATGATGCCGTAGCGGCCCAGCACGGTCAGATCGTACGCTCCGTTGTGGGCGGCCTTAGGGATGGTCACATCCTCCAGCAGCGGCTTGAGCCGCGCCAGCGCCTTGTCCAGCGGCAATTGCTCTGCCCCTATGTGGCCTACGGGAATGTAAGCGGCTTGGCCTTCGCCCCAGCCCAGGGCGAGGCCCACCAGGTCAGCGAGCATGGGGTCAGTGCTCGTCGTCTCCACGTCGAAGGCGATGAGGTCAGCGGCCTGGAGCGTGTGTAGCAGTTCTTCCAGCGATTCCTCGGCGGTGATGATCTGATATTGGGTACTGGATAGTGGTGCTTTCTGAGCTTCCGGAGCTTCGCCGAATAGCGACAGTTGCTGCCTTTCCGGAGGGGTTGTCGGAGGGGTCAGCCGCTCCAGCAGGCTGCGGAATTGCAGCTCGCGGAAGAGCTCCGTCACCTGTTGGCGGTCGAAGTCTCCTACGCGGCACTCATCCAGGTCGAGGTTTATGTCCATGTCAGTGACGATGATCACCAGTTGCTTGGACAGCAGGGCCTGATCCTCGTTTCCCTCCAGCGCCCGGCGGGCCCTGCCGGTGATCTCGTCCAAGTGCTTGTAGACTCCCTCGACGCTGCCGTAATCGTGCAGCAGTTGCCTGGCTGTCTTGTCGCCCACGCCCCGCACGCCGGGGATGTTGTCCGATTTGTCGCCGGTGAATGCTTTGTAATCAATGAGTTGCTGGGGCTGCAGGCCGTAGCGGGCATCGATGCCTGCTTCGTCGTAGGTGACCGTGTCGCCGAAGCGGCGGCGGGAGGTGAGCACGCGGGTGTGCTCGTCAATAAGCTGGAAGGCATCGGTGTCGCCGGTGACCAGCAGCGTCTCCAGGCTCTGCTGTGCTGCTTGGCGGCTGAGCGTGCCCAGCACGTCGTCCGCCTCGTAGCCTTCCACTTCGAAGATGGGGATGTTGAACGCTTCCACCACCTGGCGGATGCGGGCCATCTGCGTGCGCAGCTCTTCTGGCATGGCCGGTCGATGCGCCTTGTACTGCGGATACTGTTCGTGGCGGAAGGTTCGGCCCACGTCGAAGGCGACGGCAATGTAGTCGGGCTTCTCGTCCCGCAGCACGTTGAGCAGCATGGAGGTGAAGCCGAAGACGGCATTGGTCAGCTCGCCCTGGCTCGTCGCCATTGTGGCTGGCAGGGCATGGAAGGCACGATAGGCCAGGCTGTGGCCATCAATGAGTACCAGTTTCTTGGGCATAGAAGCACCTCGAGACGTGAGACGCAAAGCTCAAACGTTCAACCTCAAATGGGATTGGAACTCCAGGCTCAGAGCTTGACGTGTGGATTTGGAACTGTCCTATTGTACCTCGATTGGGCGCATTGGTCAAGGCGCTGTTTGAACAAGTTAGGGCGGCAAGGTGCAACGCATCTCCCAGGTGCGTTGCACTTCATGAGTGGTGCTTCGTCTTTCTGGCCTCTTGTGGTACAATGGCAAGGAGGCACGAAACATCGGAATGGAGAAACGCTCATGACGCGCTCGTTGTGTGTTCTCGGAATCGTGTTGCTGCTGAGCGGCTGCGGCATGCCTAAGATGCCGCCGCCGACACCCATACAGCCTACATCAATCCCCCGTACGCCTACGCCTGTCCCGGCCACGGACGAGGAGGCGATCGTGCAGCTCCTGGCTGCTGAGGGTGAAGGGGTGGTGCAGCAGGACATCGAGCGGCTGATGGAGATCTGGGCCGAGGATGGGGCAGTGATTGACGCTCGTCACACGCCCGATGACACCAGCGATGATCTGACCTGGCGGGGGAGCGATGCCATCCGCCAGCGTTACGTGACGCTGGTATTCCCCGGCAACCCCACCGCCGCTGGCGCCACCGATGTGCAATTGACCATCGAGGGGGATGCGGCCGAGGCGCACTCCACCACTCACATTGGTTCGGAGGTGGCCCCAGGCGGCGACCGCTGGACCTTTGCTAGGCGAGAGGGGCGCTGGTTCATCACCAGCCTGACCTACAACCTGGAGCCGGAGTGAGTGGTTAAGCGTTATTGCCCGCTGTGGAGGGGCCTCCTCGCTCCATCGCAAGTTCTCAACCGCGTTGTAACCGGGGCGGGGACGCCCCCTGACAACGCTGATGAGT
>CBDURC010000157.1:0-7163 GCA_965369635.1 uncultured Anaerolineales bacterium
TGATCTTCGCTGCCGGCAAGCTGGTGAACGTCGTAGCCAATTAGTCGGGTGGTCGGGTAGTCTCGTGGTCGTGTGATCGGATAGTCGCATGGTCAGGTGGCCGCGTATTCGGGCTGACCACACGACTACCAAGACTAAGCGACCACGAGACTGATCTTCGCTGCCACGCGGGCGTTGTTCTCCAGCAGCGCCAGGTTGGCCCGCAGGCTGGCGCCGCCGGTGCGCTGGCTAACCTCAGCCAGCAAGAACGGCGTGAGGTCCTTGCCGCGCACACCTCGCTCTTCGGCTGCCGCCAATGCTCCAGCGATGGCTGTTTCCATGACATCGGCCGGCAGTTCCGCCCCGGCCGGCACGGGCACGCCAATCAGCAAGCCGGCAGGCAACCCCAGCGCCCGCTGCGCCTGGAAGATGGCCGCCATTTCCTGCAGAGTATCCACGCGGGCGTCCACTGGCAGGCCGCTATCTCGACTGTAGAAGGCAGGAAAGCGGTCGGTTCCATAGCCCAGCACAGTCACGCCGTGGGTCTCCAGCCACTCCAGCGTCAGTGGCAAGTCGAGGATGGCCTTGGCTCCACTGCACATCACGACCACGGGCGTCTGCGCCAGAGGGTTAGTGCTGGGGCAATCACATCTAAACTCAGGCCAGGGTTGTGAAAAGCCTCCAAGATTGAGGTATCCTTCTGCAAATCTGTAAGAATTGAGGAGGATACCCATGGAAGGACAACCCATTGCATCCATCGAGCATCACTCTTCGGATTTGGAAGATCCCCGGATCGACCGCACCAAGCGCCACAAGTTGCTGGACATTGTAGTCATTGCCATTTGTGCTGTCATCTGTGGAGCGGATGGCTGGGTGGCGGTTGAGACGTTTGGGAATGCGAAACACGACTGGCTCAAGCAGTTTCTGGACTTGCTTTCTCAATTGGATCTCAGTTGTGAGTGAGATCACCAAAGGGCAAGTAATCACCCTTGATGAGAAGACCATGCGGCGCTCGCATGACAAGATTCTGGGGAAGAAGGCCATTGTCATGGTGAGTGCCTGGGCGACGGCTAATCGGCTGGTGCTGGGGCAAGCGAAAGTCGATGATAAGTCCAATGAAATCACGGTCATACCAGAACTATTGCGGGTGCTAGACATTTCAGGATGCAGTATCACCATTGATGCCATGGGATGCCAGAAAGAGATAGCGGCAGAGATTGTGGGCCAGGATGCCTACTATGAACTTGCCCTCAAGGAAAACCAGTGCAACCTCTACGAAGATGTCGAGCTGCTCTTTGAAGACCTTGAGGAAAGCGGATTCTCAGCTTACGAGTACGATTGTGACCGGACGGTCAACAAAGGCCACGGATGAATAGAAATCCGCCAGCGTTGGATCATCTCCGATCCGGACATCCTGCGCTAGCTGCGCGGGGCGACAGACGGGGAGAAGCTTAGGTCAGTGGTGAAAGTTCAGGCCGAGCGGCGGCTCGGTCAAGAAAAGACAGTGCAAGAGCAGTACTACATCTCCAGTCTGGCAGGGAGTACCAAGGAGTTGCTTGGTGCTGCACGAACCCATTGGCATATCGAAAACGGCTTGCATTGGGTGTTGGACATCGCCTTCAGCGAGGAGGAATGTCCGATTCGCAAGGGCTATGGTGCCCAGAACTTCGCCGCCCTGCGCCATATCGCCCTCAACCTGCTGAAACAGGAAAAGACAGCCAAAATGGGAAACAAGGCCAAGCGCCTCAGGGCCGGATGGGATGAAGACTACCTGCTGAAGGTTCTCTCCGGACTGTTCAATTAGGATGTGATTGCCCTAACGACAAGTGTGACTTTTCGGCTATTCCGTCGTCAAAGGAAATGATACCTGATTCATCCTCTTGACAGAAGATCAGGAGGGGTATATAATCGGGCATCTCGGGGCGAGTTTCGCTGCGTCCCATTATCAATTTGAGTGAGATCTAGCTACGCCGGCTGGAGTCCACGCCAAATCCATCAAGGAGGTCAAACGATGGCGAAGAAGGAAGGAGTTCTGTCTCGCCTATTCCGCGAGCGGGCTGAGGCAAAGGAACGAGAGGAAAAAGCAGAAGCAGAAGCGAAGCAAGCAACAAGCCTGGAAGCATTTCGCAAGACCAAGGAAGAGGCCGCCAAGGCTGCCGCCAAGGCCAAGGAAGCTGCGAGGGCAGAGGAACTGCGGGCAGAATTGAAGGCCAAGAAGGAGGAAGCCCTTAAGAAGGCCAAAGCCAAGATGCAGGCCCAAAAGGAAAAGGCTGGCAAGGCTATGGAAGAAGCCCTGCGCAAGTCCGAGGAAGCCAAGAAGGAAGCCAAGGCTAAGGCTGTCGAGATACGGCGCAAGGAGAAGGCCGAGAAGGAACTGGAGGCCATGCGTAAGAAGGTTGATGAGGCCAAAGCCAAAATCGCTGACCTGCGCCGCAAAGAAAAGGCTGAGAAGGAACTGGCGGCTGGGAGGGCAAGGGTCGAAGCAGCCAGAGCAGAGATCAGGGCCAAGGCAGCCAAGCGCACTTATACTGTCAAGCCGGGCGACACTCTCAGCGGCATCGCCAAGCAGTTCTACGGCAAGGCCAGCCTGTGGCCCAAGATTCACGAAGCCAACAAGGAGACCATCCCCAATCCGAATTTGATCCGCGTGGGACAGAAGCTGACCATTCCACCCGCTGACTGAGTAGGTGTCATGTGCCATGTGTCAGGTGTCATGTCCTGGCAGGGATGTTGCATCGGCATGGCAGATTCTGTCTACATCGCATCACTCGGTGCGGTACGACAAAGGGGCGCAGCATACGTTGCTGCACCCCTTTGTCGTGTTTGGGGAACGGAAAACGCAACACGCAACACGGAGCACATGCTACGTGCTGCGTACCGCAATTTGGAAGACTAGTAGAAGATTTTCCGCCCTAGCATCTTGGCCTGGGCCACCCAGTCAGCCACATCCGCCGCCCTGGGAATGCGCCGGACGTAGTGCTCGCCAGCCACTTCCACGATCTTGGCGTACAGGTTGTCGGCGTTGCGCTGCGCCAACTCCACCACCGTGTCCACGCCAGCGAACTCCAGCAGGTCCGAGTAGACCGTGCCGATGCCCTTGATGCGGGCCAGGTCGGCGCGGTTGCAGAGTTCCAGGAGCTTGCGCGTTTCCAGGCCCAGCTTCCCAGCCAGTTCCTCTCGTGCCTCCTTGGCGCCAGCGGCGGCCAACAGCGCCTCGGCATCCTTGATGCCTTTGGCTATCAGCGCCTGGGCCAGTTCGGTGGTCATGCCGTGCAGCTTGTCGATTTTCAGGATCATGATTTGACCTCCTTCGTGAATTGATCTTCTGTTGATGCATACGGAACACACAACATAGAACACGGGGCACGTATTGCCTGTTTCGTGTTGCCTGCCGCCCTTCCCTTATCTACTTGTGTACTTGTGTACTTGTTTACTTGCCTACGTCTCCTTGCCATACGCCGGCACGGCAGCGGTGCGCCCCCGTCCTCGTGCGTCCTCGTACGTCACTTCTATGTGCGGAGCCCAGGCCAGCGCGAAGAGTTCCACGTCAATGTCCGTGCGGCGGGGGGTGACCCGCACTTCCTCGATTTCGTCCAGGGCCTCTGCCTAACGTTGTGTGATGGCCTCGGCATCCTCCGCCAACTCCTCCTGCAGTTCGGCGATGTCCTCTTGCAGCTTGGCGATGGGTAGCCTTCGATCCCTCGACGTCAGCCTTGGCCTGAGCAGTGAAGCGTCGCTTGCGGGAAGCGGAGCAGATGGCCCGGCTGGAGCGGCAACCGAGGAACGTTCCCAACACCGACTCGCCAGCCGAGAGCAATTCCTCCCACTTGCGGGCCGAGTACTCAGCCTCATCCGTCATCCGGTCGGGCGAGAGGAAGCCAGAAGAACGAAAAGCCCAGATGAAAAAGAAGTCAGACGAGGCCAGCCAGTACCTGGGTAACTCCCTTGTTGCTTCTTTTTTGGCCCGATTGCGCAGTTCCTTGCGCCCCATAAGTCGCCTGATGCACTCTCTTCAACCATCTCCGGCTTACGGAGCCGAGGTTTTTTCAGGAGAGTCATTTGAAGGCAACCGGTGCATCATTGCGGAAAACAGTGCCTCCTCTGCCACAACTCAGGGGCGGCACTGTTTGCTTTGGCTACTCCTTCGCTCGCGCTACGGCACGGCCGATCCAGATGGTCACCACCACCGCAAGGATGGTGACGATGATCGCATAGACCCAGGCACCACCGCCGATGCCCCAGCTCTTCACCATCTCGGTGATGGCCTCATTCCAGGCCAGCGCGGCGATGAGCCCGAAGGCCGCGGTGATGAGCTCAGCGATCTTTTCAAGTACTTCGTTCTTCATTGCCGTTTTGCCTCCAAGGATGATGTGTATTGGGATGGTTGTTGGTTAGGAAGACAACCTGTTCGCCTCGCGGCTATCCTGTGGCATAGTTCAGGCTGGCGACAAGACGTCATCAGGCATGTCCGCTGGCTGACGTAGAGCTTCTAGCCGCCGAAGCTGCCGCCGCTCTCTATGTCGGGACTGTCAACCCGCTTGCCGGTCTTGCGCACGCGGTATGGCTTGCGGGGCTTTTTCTCTTCGGGCTGTATCTCCTCCCCGACTTCTCCCACCTCCCACTCGTCACTGACAGTGCGGGCGCGCCCGGCCGAGCGTGCGATCCCTGGCCGTTCGCCCACACTCGGTCCGCCGCCGATACTGGCTCCGCTCTCGATATCCGGGCTATCGTAGCCCCGCCGCTCGCGGTCGCCCCCGATGGTGGCGCCACTGTCAAAATCGGGACTGTCGTGGGCGCGACCACCCCGCATGCCGCCGATGGAGCTGCCGCTGTCGATATCTGGGCTATCATACGTCCCTGCCGGCGCTTCCCGCCGTTGGCTCAGCCAGCGCATGACGAAGAAGAGAACGATCAGGCCAAGAATCAGCAGAAAGCCAAAACAAAGTGTGTCCATAAACCGTCACCTCCTCCTAGTTGATCTCGAACTCCATGGTCTGCACAGGGTTGCCATTGACATAGATCTTGCAACTGTAGTCGCCACGCTTGAGGACGCCGAAGTCCTTAGGTTCGATGTGGAATTCTATGTAGGTATCGGCATAATCTCGATCGGCGGTGATGGTGGGGGTGTCCTCGAACGGTTCACCCTCGTAGACCCAACGGGCGTAGAAGCTGGTGCCAGCGTCAATGCGGTTGGCTTTGACGACGCAGTAGATGACGTCTTCTGAATCGCTGAAACTGTCCGTGATGCCAATGGGCCGGTTATTCTCGCCGATGCCGCGGGCCATAACCACCTCTTCCAAGTCCGCGCCGCTGATGATGGGCACGTTTTCCTCCTGGCGTTCCTGCTCGGGGCGGCTAAAAGGATTGCTGCACTGCCCGCAAATGCAGGCTCCGGCGACGATGACGACCGACAGAGCAACCGCCAGGATGAGATAGCGCTTGCGATTGTCCATGTTTGGAAATTCCTCCTTGTCGTAGTTGATGTAGATGTGTAGAGAGTTTTTGTTGTCGCTCTCCAACGAGCGCTGATTGACCAAGGCGGGGGCAGCCCCCTTCGCTCCAACGCCGGACCACCGCCAAGCGAGGGGACTGCCCCTTGAGTGAATCTGTTACAAGCCTTCCATGTACGTGGCCAACAGCAGCAGCACAGCAGCTATCAGCACGAGCCAGAAGGCCAGGCCGGTGATAACGGGGATCGTCACCAGGTAGCCGATCAGTCCGATCACGGCAATGACCAGAGCGACCAACCAGGTGATCTTCCTGGGAGCATTAAGTTTCATGTTCATTTCTCCTTTTCCCTTCGTTGAGAACAGCGGCGAAAGAGCAAAACACGACACAGCATAATCTATGAGCGAACCCCGGGGCCCGGTGACCTTTCGGCCAGCAACCGGGGATTGCCCGCCAGTGATATCTCTGAGAACTCAGGCAGAGCCAGCATTCGGTCAGCGACTGCTGGCGCTTACGAATCCTCAACAACCTCGGACGCCTCAGATGAAGCGTCGAGAAGCTCCACGTCGACTCCCCTGTCCGATTCCAGCAGCAGATCTGCCTGTGCGATCGGCGTGACAATTTCGGGTTCAAGCCGCACCGCAGGCTGGACTGGCTCGGTGGGCTCAACAGGAGGAAGCATCACCGGTTCGGGTACAGTGCGAAGCACGTCTGCCCCATACTGCATATTCACCCTCACCTTCCCTATCTTGACACCCATTTGCTCCTCCACGATCTCGCGCGTCAACTGGGTGATTTCCTCGGTCTTGGTAGGCAATTCCACAGCAGGGTGGACTTGGGCATCCAAATAGACGTCCACCTTCCTACCACGGCTGATGACCTTGGGCTTCACACGGCTCACGTCCGCCACGCTGCTCAGGTCCCTCTGCAATCGCTGGGCAATGGACTTGACGCTCACTTCCATCCTGCGCCCCTCTGTGCCAGGCACCTCAACAGCCTTGCGGCGAGGACGGCGCAACTCCAGCCATAGCAACAACAAGCAGAGCAGAATGACCCCCATTCCACCGCCCAGGTAGGCCCAATAGACACCCGAGAAAATGTTATGGAAGGGGATGGCGACTTCGATTTGATCCATGGATTGACGCAGGATCTCCAATATCGTCTTGGGAACAAGCATGGAGAGCAAGGTGGTGGCCAGGAGCACGATCAGAATAGCTACCACAACGATGCGATTGAAGAGATTCATTGTGGTTCACCCTCATGGTTTCGGTATACTAATCAGGTAGGTTGGCAGATTAGCGCGTTGGTGGACTGGTACACTGATTGACCAGCCAAACCCAATCTACCAGTTTGCGACCTGGATTGCCAGCCATACCCTTAGACGGCGAAAGGGCAGAGATGTCACACAATAGGCTCATGCCAACAGCGACAATCTTGTTCTCGCCACATGTCCGCCGAAAAGGGTATCTTTACATTCAGGAACAACAGAGGTTTCACTTGGTGAGTTATGTGACTTTTCTGTATATGTCGGGCTCATGCTGTACAGTCAGTATGACTCACAAAAGTGGCCCAGTCACGGCGATTTCCTGCGTTCAGGGGCAGTTTTCACGCCATTTCCAACTGGTCAGAGCCCACAGTTGCCAGAGTTCGGCTGTCTACTATCCGCCCGACATATACAGTTATGTGACTTTTCATCCCCCCTTCCGTCCAAAGAGTACAGTAACGTGCAGACATGG
>CBDURC010000158.1:0-7114 GCA_965369635.1 uncultured Anaerolineales bacterium
GTTCCCAACGCGGGTGCAGCGTGCGTTTCGCGGGGTGTTGTCGGGGAGAGGCTACATAACAGGTCCAACGCACTTCCAAAGGGCGGTGCACCTTCCGACTGGCGATCGTTCACCCAGCACACGGAAGCGAAGTGCCAAGCGGAGCATCCGCTCCATCGGCTCCATCGGCTGACCGTGTGAACCTGCACAACCACGCCCGAGGGACTGAAACGCGCCGACCATCGGGTCCATCCGCTCCATCGGCTTCATCGGCTGACCGTCTGAGAAACCCGTGGCAATCCGTGTTCTATTCCACTGCTGATGTAGGTGGACAGGAGAAAGCCGTATGCCTGAACTGCCTGAGATCGCCGTCTTCGCCGGCGATATGCAGCGGGAGTTGGTCGGCCGGACCATCACCGACGTCGAGGTACTGCAACCCAAGAGCCTGAACTTGCCGGTGGAGGAGTTTCGGACGGCGCTGACCGGTGGCCAGATCCTCGGTGTGAGGCCCAGAGGCAAGTGGCTGCAGGTGCAAACGACGCGGGGCTGGCTGCTGCTCAATCTGGGGATGGGCGGCGAGATCCTGTTGACCAGCCGGGACAACTTGCCGGAAAAGCATCGCCTGATTTTCGACCTGGACGACGGGACTGCCTTGGTCATCAACTTCTGGTGGTTTGGCTATGTCCACTACGTTGCCGACCTGGCCGATCACCCCATGACCGCCCGACTGGGGCCGAACGCGCTGGACTTGACGCTGGATCAGTTCAGAGCCTTGCTGCGGCGACGGCGCGGCGGCATCAAGAGCTTGCTGCTCAATCAGAAGAGAATCGCCGGCATCGGCAACGTCTACGTCCAGGACCCGCTGTTCAAGGCATGGATTCACCCCCTGCGGCCCATCAACACGCTGAGCGACGACGAAGTCGCTGCTCTGTGGCAGGGGCTGCGGGAGACGCTGCAGGAGAGCATTGACCAGGGCGGCAGCGGGTGGGAGCGCAACCTGTACGGCGAAAAGGGGCGCTGGGGAGAGCGCTTCCTGTTGGTCGCCTACCGCGAGGGAAAACCGTGCCCGACGTGCGGCACGGCCGTGGTCAAGATCAAGACCGGCAGCACCCACAACCACATCTGCCCGCTCTGCCAGCCGTTGTGCTAGTCGTTGGAGGAAGGCTAGCGCGGCCGATCCGCGTGCGGATCGTTGCCCAAGCACCGTTCGCTCGCCGCATAGATTTTTTGATTCAAGGAGTGATTGGTTGGCCGATTCCTTGAGAGGTACGCCATAGCCAGGAGGTGATGTCGTTGCCCATGTATCCGGAGTTGATGGGGTCACAACAGCAAGAGGTCGTTCAGGCCATTCGGGAGTTCTACGGTAGGTGAAAGTCCTTTGGGCACCAAGCGCATGATAGGATGATAGGAGAAACCATCAAGCTCCACGTCCGTCGGGGGTGTGTGACTTCCTGAGGCGCTTTTGACAGAGCAGCGATTATGGCTATAATCTGCTTGTGAATGCGCACTGCTACCAGGCCAGCTCCTGGTGGAAAAGCCGGGATGGCCTGCGAGAGACGTGGATGGAGTACCTCAAGCTCATGCTGCACGTTGCTGGCTATAGATAATAGAGGTGACTTAGATGCACAGATTACTCCATGACTTACGACCCAGATACTACCTCTACAACGTGACATTGGATATTGGGTATTCATCCCTAACAACAGATCTGCATGAATACCGATGACAACCCTGAAGCACCGAATCCGTTAGGTAAATAAACTTCGTATTGCTTTGGTCTACCGTACTTTGGTATTGAAATAGTTGAGGAGCCACCAGTTTGGCATAAAATCAATTTTCAATCAAACTACTCTCAATAACTTGGGGCAAGCATCTCGTCCACGCAGGTGGACGTTCGGCGCAGGTTCGCAGAACCCCGCTCCAAGAGCCCGAATTCACTCGGTCAGAGCAGGGCGCACTCCATGATATTGAGAAGGTACAAACTACAGATGACCGAGTACTAGACAAAAGGAGTGTCTTACAATGAAACGCCTAATGATCTTAATCCTGGTGAGTATATTCATACTGATCGTATTACCGGCGTCTGCCGCGGTGCAAAACCCGCGAGTCAATTTGGCGCATAGCCCCGCCTCGCCATCTACTAGCAGTTTCACCTTTTACGCCATCTACGACCGGCTAGCAGATGACGACAATATCGGCGCTCACCTCACCCATTCTGCCATGAGCGGCGACGGAGAGAAGTTGATCTTCTCCGGCTGGATCGACGCTACCGACACGCCCGTTCTTTACACTGTAGATGCCGATGGCAGCAATCAGACTCAAATCTCGCTACCCAACCTCAATGGGAACTGGATCATAGATCTGACCATCGACAGAGACGGTTCCAGAGCCTTCTTTATGGCTGGCCAAGGGGCTCATCACCATGAAATTTACAAAGTCGAAGGTGGAACGGTCGCGAGGATATTTCGGGCGGCAGATGCCAGCGAAATTGCCACTGCCGACACAATTCAGACTACCGCCAATGGGGAATACGTTTACTTTTTAGATGACGGTGTCAACGACAACGACGTCTGGCGGGTGGGACACGCCGGCGGCACGCCGACGAAGATCATTGAGGACACAGACGTGACCAACAATGGCTACCCCGGTGCCCAGGTGGCTGAATTCGCTATCTCAGCTGATGCCGGCACAATTGCCTTCTTTCTGTTTGGCTATTGGGATGGAGTTTGTCATCCCAAGCCTGAACTTTTCGTAAAAGATGGGGGCGGTAACAGACAATTGTCCAGCGGATTTTACTGGATGCCGCGAGATGTAACTATCAGTGGGGATGGAAACACAATCGTCTATGGCGATGATGATACTTACAAGTGGACCGCCATCCGTGCAGATGGGAGCAATAAAATCGAGCTGGAAGCGCTGGGCTATGGCGAACTTGGCGGTCTGACCTACGATGGTAGCCAGATGTTCTATCGCGATCACTTTTCTGACGGAGCACGGTTGATTAGTACCGATGGATCGAGCCGCCTCCATCTGTTCCCCCGCTGGTCGCCGATTTTCATTGCAGCCACCGATAACCTGGATATCAGCGACGATGGCCGCCGGGTTGCCTTCACCTTCGAATACAACGCTTATCCCTACAAGGAGGCCCTGTACATAGGCTACCTCAACGACCCCGACGCCGTGCCCGACGCGCCCACCATTCACAACATCACCTTCGATCCCGCATCCATGCCTCGCGGTGATGCCAATGCCAGCGTCACTATCAGTTCCCAAATCAGCGACCAGCAGGGTCTGGCAGACATCGAGCGTACCAGCACTGACGAGATGCTCGACGGCTTGCATGAAGGGGATAGTTACAAACTTCCCGTCTTCATCCACTACGCTGCCCACGATGATGGCTCGCCGCCGGACGGCATTGCGGACGACGGCGTTTTCAGTACCAGCGGCGTGCCCGCCGGCGCCATAGATACAGTGGAGCAGATGACCGTGCGTATGGCTGCGCAAGATGCCAGCAAAACTGTGGTCCTGGCCGACACGATCCTGCTGGTCGGCGAGGAAGGTGGTTATGCCCTATTTTTACCCCATGTTACGCGTTGAAAATAGCATTAGTGCGAGATTCCCGTGTCCGGTGCGCATTGTGCCAGACACGCTGATTAGAAGTGCGCCATAAATAGTACTACAACGTTACTTTGTCAAAGGCTATCCAATCGCTTGATGGTGCGCTTGCGGTGGGACAGGTAGACAGCATGGTTTTGCCTTTGAATGAACCGAATACGCTTGAGTGCCTCCTGTGCATCAAGGCGCTTGAGGGGCAAGACCGAAGCGACCAACAGGCGCGCCTGGGGGATAGTCAGCGCCGGAGCCCCTTTTTTAGCCGTTTCTGAACACGGACCAGATAATGATGGGCCAGGATACACTCTGTCATGTGATGATGCCAGCCAAGCCAGGAACGGACCATGTAATCGTCCATTCCCAGGCCGTCTTTGCCGTCCTCAATAGCAGTTTCCACTGGCCAGCGCATCCCTGCCACGCGCACCAGCTCAATGTGCAGGGTATCAGCCAGCGCATTGCTAAGATAGGTCTTGAGCTCGGGCTCTTCACCCAAGGACCGGCGGAGGATCAGCCAAACCTCAGGGCCTGGCAAGCCATCACGCACCGCCACCATGCGCCGAAAGGCGAACTCAGCCACCATCGGCCCTTTGCTGCCTTCCTTGATGAGATAGGCCTTCCACTCGTCCCCAGGTATCGCCGCCGCTACCTCATCAACCCGCTGCGGCTCGGGCTGACCCGACACCAGTCGTTCCTTGGTCGGCCGCCGGCCTCGGCCCGACCACTCAGGCACAGCCGTCTTGGGATGTGTCTCCCAGACACGTGTGCTGTGGGGAACCTCGGCGAAGTACCAACGCTCCAAGCTTGCTACACCATCCAGGAAGTCTGGATCCTTGCCGTAGGCTTCATCACAAGCTACCCAACGGAAGCGCAGTGTGCCCTCTGCCACAACTGCCTTCAGCATCTCCAACGCCAGTTCGGGCTTGGTCTTGAAAGTGATCTCGTCCGGGATGTCGCACTTCTCCCATCGCTCCCGATGATCCTCCTCAAACCATTCCTGCGGCAGGTAGAGCCGCCGATCCAACAGAGTGTATCCTTTGCGGCTAGCGTAAGCGGCAAGCACCCCCACCTGACAGTTCTCTACCTTACCCAGTCTGCCACACCACTGGCGCGCCACGCCCACCGAACGCTCGCCTTTCTTGGGGAATCCGGAGCCGTCGGCGATCCACACCCCATCGTCTTCGCCCAGCGTCTCATCCGCCAGTCGCCAGTGCTTCTTCAACAACTTCTCGTCCTGCCATCGGCCCTGACCAATGAACTGTTGCATGGCCTGGATGTTGCCACCATCAAGAGCCATAGCCATGGGTTGGATCGCTTTGCATTCAATCGGCAACATCAGGCCCTGCAAGTACTTGTAGCCCCAATGCGCCTGCTCCGGGCGGTAGTACAGATCAGCAAACTCGGCATGGTAGCTCACCAGTTCATCTGCCAGCACCTCGATCTCCTCTGGCGTCAGGTCCAGTGGCGGTGGCGTGTCCGTAATCTCGGTGATCCCAAGATCATTGGTATTCATACTCTCTCCTCCCTATTCTATGGTTGGAGAGCAGTATAGCACATCTATTCGCAAAAGTCACGTTGTAGTACTACTAGGAGGGCTTTACGATGAGACTATTGCGGCAATCATGCCTCTGGCCAACAATGCTGGTCCTTATTGTTGGCCTTTTCATGCTGACCGGATGTTCGTCAAGCGGTGTCAGGGGGGAGCAGGTTGCGCAAGGCGATGCTAGGGTTGTTCAGCAAGAAACGGGGCAGGAAACACAGACCCCAGAAGCTGCGACGCTACCGCCAACCTCTACGCCCATGCTGTCTCCTTCTGCGACCTGCTCCCCCTCTGCGCTGCCCCCCAGTCCGACGCCAGCAGACGTCTTTGCTGCGGCCACGCAGGTGGTCAAGGAAACGGAACAAGGGCAAGAGATTGAAACGCCAGCCAACGAGGCGACGGCTCAGATCAGGGCGATCCTGGCAACTGCGGCCGCGCTGAGGGCGGCCACTCCTGGTCCCAGTGTAGCGGTGATTTCGGCGACCTCGACACCAATAGCACTGCCAACACCAACGCCGGAACCAGCCGAGACACCAACGCCGCTGCCTACGCCAACGCCGGAACCGACCGAGACGCCAACACCGGTGATGATCTACCTGGAGGATCTTCCTGCTCCGACGCCTACTCCTGTTGAGGACAAGCCTACGCCCACACCGACACCGGTGTTCCCGGAAGTGCTTGTGGGCAAGATCCTCTTCTGGTCTAACATGGGCGGTGGTAAGCACCCGCGGGTGTATGCGGTGAATCCAGACGGTTCTCGGGTGGCGATTCTAACAAGCAAGTGGCCCTGGCACCGTGCCAAGGCACGGGATGCGTTCTCTGCCGACGGTGCCTACCGGGCCTATGCGGAGGAGGAAGGGAGCGGTCTTGTGCAAATCTTCCACTACGACTACGTCAACGATGCTCCGCGCCAGACAACGTTCTTCGGCGCTGGCACCGCTTGGTCACCTGCCTGGTCACCCACAAGCAGTGTCATAGCCCTTGTTTCCAGCGAGACTGGCAATGACGAGATATGGATTGTGGAAAAGGATGATCCCCCTGCAATACAGTTGACACATAATGACTGGGAATGGGATCATCATCCTAGCTGGTCACCAGATGGCAAACAGATTGTGTTTTCGTCAAACCGCTCAGGAAGACGCCAACTGTGGTTAATGGAGGCTGACGGCGGCAACCAGCACCCCATCAGTGATTTCTCGTACGATGCCTGGGACCCGGTTTGGGTCAAATACCCGGATTCGTGACGAGGGTGTTGCAGCAACTGCGAGAAGCTATGCATACATGACTGCAGGCAAAGCTGTCAGTGGCCGCAAGGCTGGAACTAGGAGCGGCGTGGGCCATCATACGACCCCTGTTCACGATGGTGATTTTCAACCTGTTCTTCGGCAAGCTAGCCCAAATGCCCTCGGATGAGTGATTCATGTTTCATTCTGTATCCCAACCTCTATCCTCTCTATTCTCTACCCTCCGTTCCACCATCTCTGGCCAGGCGGCGCTGCATCACGTTGCTGCCATCAGCCAGTATCATCGTATCCAGGCCAGCCCTGGCTACCGCGCCGCCGCGGGCTACGTCGCCGAACAACTGGAAGCTGCCGGCCTTGACGTGCGTGTGCTCAGCTACCCGGCCACCGATAGTGCCTGCTACTGGACGATGGACGCCTGGCAGGAGTGGGACTGCCGGGAGGCCACGCTGCATCTCCTGCACGACGATGAGCCACCCGAACTGCTCTGCGACTACCGCTCCCTGCCCACGTCGCTTATCCAGCGCAGCGTCAGCTTCGATGGCCAGGTGGAAGTCGTGCTGCTGGAAGACGGCACGCGCCCCGAGCACTACGGCGCCGTTGACGTGCGGGGCAAGCTGGTGCTCAGCGACGGCGATCCCGATCAGGTCTACGATCTGGCGGTGGCGCAGCGCGGCGCGCTGGGCATCCTCTGCGACCGCATGGAGCCCAAGGCTCCCGGCCGCAGCAAGCTCGACCTGCCCGA
>CBDURC010000159.1:0-7103 GCA_965369635.1 uncultured Anaerolineales bacterium
CCGAACATCCTCCGACTTGCGCGTTTTTCCCTTTGATACTATAATCCTGTCAGTCTCGGGCGAGTAGCTCAGTTGGTCAGAGCGCACGGTTCACATCCGTGAGGTCATGGGTTCGAGTCCCTTCTCGCCCACTGTGAAAAGCCGCCGTCCTCAACCATGCTAGGGACAGCGGCTTCTTTCTTGTAGGTTGTAGCTAGTGTAGCTAGCTCACGCGTTCCTTCTTGTACAACTCGATCACGTCCCCGACCTTGAAATCCCCAAACCCTTCCAGGCCGATGCCGCATTCGAAGCCAGCTCTTAGTTCCGTAACGTCGTCCTTGAAATGCTTCAAGGAATCCACCCGCCCCTCGTAGATGAGGTCGCCATTGCGGGCAATGCGTGCCAGCGCGTTGCGGGTGACGAGGCCATCGGCGACATAGCAGCCGGCGATCTTGCGCCGCTTAGGTAGGCGGAATACCGCCCGTATCTCGGCATGGCCAATGACCATGTCCTCATACACCGGTTCCAGCAACCCCTTGAGGGCCTTGTCCACATCCTCCACCAGCTTGTAGATGATGTCATAGATACGGATGTCCACACCCTCAGTGTCAGCCATCTTCTGGGCCCCGGAATCCGCAACGACGCTGAAGCCGATGATGATCGCATTGGAAGCAACGGCCAGCATGACGTCCGACTCGCTGATGTTGCCAGTCGTCTGGCGCAGTAGCTTGACCTTGAGCTCCTCACCCCCCAGTTCTTTCAGGGAGTTCACGATAGGCTCGATGGAACCTTGCACATCAGTCTTGACGATCAGGTTCAGTTGCTTGACCTTGCCATTTTGCACTCCGGCAAAGAAATCATCCAGACTCACCACTTTGGGCCCAGCGACCTGCGATTGGGCCTCTCGCTGCTGGGCAGCCCGTTGTGCAGATATCGATCGGGCTGTCTTCTCGTTGGGCATGACTTCGAAGATATCGCCAGCCACAGCCACCTCGGGAAGTCCCATGATGACCACGGGCATGGACGGAGTCGCGTCGCTGATCACCTCTCCCTTGTCATCGAACATGGCTCGCACACGGCCATGGTTCGTGCCCACGAGAACGATATCACCCTGACGCAGAGTGCCACTCTGGACCAACAGCGTGGCCATGGGTCCCCGCGTCCTATCCAGCTTGGCTTCAATAACCGTCCCGATGGCCGGGCCATCGGGATTCGCCTTGAGCTCAGCTACGTCCGTGACCAGCAGGATATTCTCCAACAGCTCCTCAATGCCTTGCTTGAACTTGGCCGAGACGGGCACGCAAATCACGTCTCCGCCCCACTCTTCGGGTATCAGGTCAAGATCGGCCAACTCCTGTTTTACCCGATCCGGGTTGGCTCCGGGCCGGTCTATCTTGTTCAGTACCACAAGGATAGGCACCTGTGCGGCGCGGGCGTGGTCAATCGCCTCCCTGGTTTGAGGCATGACACCGTCGTTGGCAGCCACCACCAGCAGGGCCAAGTCTGTCACCTCAGCGCCCCGTGCTCGGATAGCAGTGAAAGCTTCGTGTCCCGGTGTGTCCAGGAAAGTGATCTTGCGCCCGTCGAGATCCACCTGATAGGCACCGATGTGCTGCGTGATTCCTCCAGACTCCGCAGCGACCACGTTGGTGCTGCGAATCACATCCAGCAGCGTCGTCTTGCCATGATCCACGTGCCCGAGCACGGTGACTACCGGCGGGCGGCTTTGGAGCTTCTCTTCCGACGTTTCGGCCTCCATCAGTTGCTGACGCAAAGTCTTCGACGCTTCTGGCTTCTCGGGCTCTTCTAGCTCGGGCGGCTCCTCCAGCTTCACTCCGATTCCCAATTCCTCGCCCACGACGGCGGCAGTATCGAAATCAATGGTCTGGGTAATCGGCGCCATGATGCCGTAGCTCATCAGAACCTTCATGACCTCGATGGGGCTGCACTGCATCTGCTTGGACAGATCACGCACTGTGATGAACTCAGGAATGACGATGCTCGTCGGCCGCGATGGTGATGCCGCTGCCCTTGGCGGCGCGCCGGCTGCACGGGCAGATGAACCGCGCTGGGGCCTGCCCCTGGTCGGCCTTCGTCGTCGGTGTTGCCTCCTCTTCTTCCTTGCCATATCCACTCTCCTTCAGGTAATAGCCTGGCCCCTTGGCCACCTTTCTCTTTCCGCGGGCCGCTGTCACCAGCGTTCCGCCCGAGGAAGCACCGGGCTATTCCGCTACTCTTCCCCGCAACTCACCACGCGTTGGATCTCCAACCTCAGTCAGCACTTGCGCAAACTCGGCTAGCTTCTCCCTCTCTTCGGCGCTCAGTCTAGTCTTCAGGGCACGGTCCAACTGCCGCTGCGCCAAGGCCCGTTCCCAGCATTCCCGGGTCCGGCAGAGGTAGGCCCCCCGCCCAGCTTGCTTGCCGGTGAGGTCCACCTGCACATCCCCAGATGGCGTGCGCACGATGCGAACCAGCCCCCGCTTACCTTGCACTTCACGGCAGGCCACGCACGTGCGCTGCGGCATGCGTTTTCTGCGTTTGCGCCCCTTGGCCATGATTGCCACTAAAGATATTCGTCGCCTTCGTCCCAACCGCCACTTCCGCGTTTGCGACGGCGAATGGCTATCGTCTGGCCGAGCTCTTCATCGTAGACCACATGCCGCCGGCGATCAACGTCTCGCCTGCGCTTTGCGGCTTTTTGCCGCTCTTCGTCTTCGTCTTCACCTTCATCCTCGAAGGATGCCTCACCCACATCCTCTAAGTCAACCTTGTCTTCTTCCTCAGCCACTTCAGGTGGTACCTCAGCTTCCGGTGACAGTTCTTCGACTTCGAGGGGTACACCAGCTTCCGGCGTCACCTCTTCGACCTCCTGGGGTACCACTTCAGCTTCCTCGGACAGTCGCGCCTCCTCCACCTTGGCAGTGTCCTCCACCTCCTCCACTGCCTCTGGAACCTCAGGGGCGGCAACCTTACCCTCCTCTTCGGGTTCCCTTTCGGCTTCTATCGGGGCTTCTGCCGGCTCAGGCTTGGCCTCCAACTCAGCCTTGACAGCCACTCGTCCTTCCCTCAGGATGCCCTGAACAGTCTCCAGCAAGCCCCGCTTCCGCTCTTCCTCAGCAAGAACCTGCTGGCGTGCTAACTCGAGTAGCCCTTCTCCGCCGGCCTCCGTATCTCCCTTGATGTCAATACGCCAACCGGTGAGCTTGGCAGCCAGACGAGCATTTTGCCCTTCCCTGCCGATGGACAGAGAAAGCTGCCTGTCAGGGACGATGACGACAGCCGTACGGCCATTGTCGCGTTCATCCAGCAACACAGAGATTGGCTTGGCCGGGCTGAGCGCATTGCGGATGAAGGTTCGCGTGTCCGCGCTCCAAGCGATGACGTCGATCTTTTCACCGTTGAGCTCAACAACGATGTTCTGAATGCGATTGCCGCGCATGCCTACACAACAGCCGACCGGTTCCACACCAGGCTGCAATGCTGCAACCGCCACCTTGGAGCGATACCCTGGCTCGCGTGCAAGAGCCTTGATCTCCACGATGCCCTTGCTTATCTCAGGTACCTCATTCTCCAACAAGCGGCGCAGCATGTGACGGTGAGTGCGGCTGAGGCTGAGTATCGTTCCGCGGCTGCCGCGCTTCACCTCCATCAAATAGGCTCTGACCAGGCTGCCTCGATGGTAACGTTCATTGGGAAGCTGGTCCTCCCTACGCAACACGCCCTCGGATTGCTCGATGTTGATGATCACATCGCCCGTGCGAGGGACAAAGCGCTGCACCCTGCCGGAGACAATCTCCCCCTCTCGCTGGGAGAAGTGCTCATAGGTGTTCTCGCGCTCCGCTTCGCGTATGCGCTGCATGATGACCTGCTTAGCCGTCTGCGCGGCGATGCGCCCGAAGTTATCCGGCGTGCTTTCGAGGGTCACAGACCCCTCGAGTTCAGCCTGAGGATCTATGTCCCTCGCCTCAGCCAAGGATACCTGCAGACGCGGATCGGTGACTTCCTCCACCACCTCTTTCTCGACGTAGATATGCATCTCCCCCGTCACGGGGTCAACCTGTGCCTGGATGTTACCGCCAGACACGCCATAGTTACGCTTGTAGGCCGATACCAACGCCACCTCAAGGGCTTCCAGGACTGTCCCCGTGGGTAGCCCTCTCTCCGTGGCCAGGTGATGGATGGCTGCCACCAGTGGCTGGTTCTTCATCACTGACTCCTTAACCCCTGATAACCTCGAAAACGCTACAGCCCTCTACCGATTGCAAGGATGTCGATTCTCTAACCTGCGGCAGACATGCCATTCCTCGCCAGCGATTGTGAACTGCTCACTTGTCGAGTCATGAATGCCAGCAGAACCTATCCCCTTACAGCAAGAAAAGTGGGGGTCACCCACTTTCCAAACGCGGACTCTCCGAACCGGCTAAAGTATAGCACAGATCAGTGATCTAGGCAAATGCGGACTCGAGACATCCTGCTTCCTTCAAATCCTGCCACGCCGCTCGTAGCTCCGCATCACCAAAATACCAGTCGAACTCGCAGACACGGACGGCATCGGCTGGCAGGCAACGGGCGATGCCAGCGAAGTCCACCTCCCCCATGCCCGGGAGCAGATGATCGCGCACACCGATGCTATCATGGAAATGCACCCCCACGATGCGCTCACCGCAGACTGCTAGCCACTCCTCGTGGCTGTCGAACCCCAGATTGGCTAGCACTTGCGCATGTCCTGTGTCATACCAGAACCCGACCACATCCGGGTCATGTTCCGCCAGCAGAGTGCGCATCTCGGCCAGCGTGGGCATTTCGAAGAAATGGCGACGGTTTTCGAGCCCCAGCCGCACGCCAACCCGAGCAGCGTGGTCGGCCAATTCGCTCAGGCTGCGGCGGGCAGCAGCAAGGTGAAGCGGCTGCCTTTCCGCCCGCTGCCGCACCACCTGCCCATGCAACGCCACATAGGCCGACGAGCCGGCCTGCCCCACCTGATGGCGTTGCTCCAACGCCCAACAGAGGTGAACGTCCATCTCCACCCACCCCAGGTGCAGACAGACCACCCTCGCCCCCATGGCCTTGGCAAAGTCAATGGAGCGATAGCCCTGAGCCACAGCCCAGCGCCGTTCATCTTCGCGCAACGAAGCCAGCAGTTTGTCCCCTTTGACGCCGTTGGCGTGATAGACTGAGGGCGCCGGGTAGTGCAGGCTCGCTACCCTGACCTCGCCCGGCTGCAAGCCTTCCATCATGACCGGCGTGACGTAGTGGCTCAATTCGATGGCGTCGAAGCCCAAGGCTTGGGCCGAAGCCGCGAAGGGGCGTACGTGATCGAAGCGGTGCTGCATCCACATGGTGGACAGCGCAACGTTGCTCACCGGACTCTCCCATACTGCTGGCCGACGATGGCCTGCCCCGCCGGGCTGAGGACGAAATCAACGAACCTCTGCGCCTCGCCGTCCGGCTCAGACGGTGCGACCAGGTACAGAGGACGGGTCAGGTGATAGATGCCACCCTGCACGGTATCCGGCGTGGGGTACGCCCCTTCGATGCGCAGCACCTCACCTTGTCTCTTTGTCTCCTTGTCCTCTTGTCTCGAAGGTGTCAAGTAGCCCATTGAGACATAGCCTATAGCCGCGCTGTGACGGGTGACATATTCGATCACCGCCGTGCTGGAAGGCATAACGATGGCCGTCAGCGAGACCGGCTGCTCGCCCATCAGTTGCTGTTCGAGCGCAGCCCGCGTGCCCGAGCCATCCTCGCGGCTGACGACGAGGATGTCGCCAGCCTTGCCGCCGACGTCTTGCCAATCCAGCGTCCAGCCTGCGTAGATGCTGCGCACCTGCAGCAGTGTCAACTCGTCCACTGGGTTGCTAGGATGTACGACGATGGCGACGCCATCCCAGGCAATAGGAGTTGCAGCGTAGGGCTGTGGCGTCCCATCTTCTGCAGACGGCGGCAACCAGGAGCACCCAGCCAGGTCAATCTCGCCCATCTGCAGTCGCTCCAGGCCCAGATGTGAGCCGCCGCCTTCGATGTCCAGGCGCACGTAGGGGCGCTCTTCGGCGTAAGCCGCAGCCAGGCTCGCAAGCAGCAGCTTCATCGAAGTGGAGCCGGCAACGCGTAGCGTGATCGGCGTGGCCGGCGTCACCGCAGTACCGCAGGCTGCCAGCAAAGTGCCCAATACCCAACATCCAATAACCGATATCCAAGGAAGACGTTGGTTCATCGCAGCGAGGCAAGGAGGAGGATGGCCACTCCGACAACGGCGCAGTAGATGGCGAAGGGATAGAGACGACCGCGTTGCAGGTAGCGCAGCAGGAAACGGATGCAGCCGTAGCCGCTGGCCGCCGCAGCCAGGAAGCCTACGATCAGGGCAGGCAGTTGCCCGCTGGCCCCGGATGCGCCAAAGAGATCGACCAGTTTGAACAAACCGGCACCGAAGATGATGGGAGTGGAGAGCAGGAAGGAGTAGCGGGCGGCGACGTCACGCCGCAGGCCTCGCGCCAGGCCCATGCCTATCGTGGCTCCAGAGCGGGAGATGCCGGGGGCGATGGCTGCCGCCTGTGCCAGCCCGATAAGCAGTGCGTCAGCAGGCCCCATCTGCTGCAGTGGCTTGTTGCGCCGGCCCCAGCGTTCACTGGCGGCAAGAATGGCGGCTGTGAGCAAGAGGAAGCCCGCTGCGGCCAATGGCGTGGCGAACAGCCTCTCGAACCACTCCTCGAACAGCCAGCCGAGGAGCGCCGCTGGCACCGTGCCGATGATGATCCACCAAGCCACACGAGCGTCAGTTCTCACCTCGCCGCCTACGACGCCCGATCTCCGAATGGAGCTCCAAACGCTGGTCAGCCATGCTCGCAGTAACCGCCACAGATCCTGCCAGAACACCGCCAGCAGCGCGGCCAGCGTGCCCCAGTGCACCACGGTATCGAAGACCAGCCCCGGCGCGGGCCAGCCCAGCAACCACGGCGTCAGCACCAGATGGCCTGAGCTGCTGACCGGTATGAACTCAGTGGCCCCTTGGATGAGGCCGAGGATGAGGGCTTTGATTAAGTCCAAGGCGAATATCTCCTATGCGTTGATGGTTTGAGATGCGCTGCGCGCCGTCATGCGTGAAACGCAAAACGTGATTGAGCATC
>CBDURC010000160.1:0-7093 GCA_965369635.1 uncultured Anaerolineales bacterium
CCAGGAACAGTGCCCCGGCCTGATGGGCCAGGCGACCGATCTCCTGCACCGGATTTATGGTGCCCAGCACGTTGGAGACGTGGGCACAGCAGACCAGCTTGGTCCGCCCGGTGATCGCTTCCCTCAACTGCTCCAGATCCAGGGTTCCATCGTCGTGGATGCCGATGACCTTGAGAATCACGCCGGCCCGCTCGCGCACCATCTGCCAGGGCACCAGGTCCGAGTGGTGCTCCATCACGGTGATCACAACTTCGTCACCGTGGCGTAAGCGGGCCCGCTCGCTTACGCCGAACAACAGCGAATAGGCCACCAGGTTGATCGCTTCAGTGCTGTTGCGCACGAAGACGATTTCCCCTTCGTCGCCGGCGCCGATGAAACGGGCCACGTTCTCGTGAGCCTGCTCGTAAAGATCTGTTGCCTCTTGCCCCAGCGTGTGGGGCGAGCGATGAACGTTGGCGTTATAGGTGCAGTAGAACTCCTGTATGGTGCGCAGAACCTGCTGCGGCTTCTGCGTCGTGGCGGCGTTATCGAAATAGATCAGAGGCTTGCCCCCGATCTTCCGCTGCAGGATGGGGAAGTCGGCACGTATGGCCTGCACGTCCAGAATGGATGTTTCCCTCATCCTCCTCTCCACCTCCCACCGGCGACTGACCCGGTCAGCGAAGACCCCCGTTGCCGGTGTAGCGCACGGTTTCAACCACCGTGCGGCTTATGAGCTCTCACCTGAACACTGATGATTCTGCCTTTCAGTGTTTCGCTCATCCCGGGCTCGTCGAAGCGATGCTCGGCGACGACAGCCACATCCTGGAAACCCGCTCTTCCGATCATCTCCAGATAGACTTCCTTTTCGAGCGCTCCCGCCACACATTCGGCCGTTGCTTCGAAACTCCGTCTGATCTCCTCCGGGAGCTCCCCTTCGGTGACCAGATCGGAGATCATCATTGATCTCTCTCGCCTGGTCCGTATTGCACTCCTGCCGCCTCATGACCCATTGAGGCAACCTTCTACGAGCAACTCTTTGCCTAATATGACTTCTTTGCTACAACAATCTCAACTGGTAAACCCCACATGGACATTTCCCCGACATCAAGGATTTGAAACTGGGCATCTTCCAACGCCTTTTGCACAAAGATCGGTCTGCAATCAACGTAATTGGGGAACTTCCTGTGCGCCCATCCGTAAAGTCTCGTCATCACACCAGCCTTCCCCTTTTTGGACATTGCCACAACACAGATACGCCCGCCACTTGGAAGAACTCTTTGGCACTCGTGCAAGACGATTGGAATTTCCGGTGTATCGAAGAGTTCCAGAGTGAAGCTCAAAAAAACCGCGTCGAAGAAATCTGCTTCGAAGGGAAGTTCTGCAGCGTCGCCACACTTCAACTTCACTCTTTCTGACAACCCTGCTTCCTTAACTCTTGATAGGGCGATATTGAGCATCTCTTCCGATATATCAATGCCATAGACTTTGCCTGAATTGCCGACCAATTGAGCCAAAGCCAGTATGCTATGTCCGGTACCAAATCCAATCTCAAGAACTATCTCTCCTTCCCTAGCGCTTAGTTCTTGCAGACCGGCGTCTCTATATTTCTTCTCAAAGGGACCAGTCACTGCATCATACCATTTGCTCATCTTATCGTAACTGGCTTTGGCTTTTCCCTTCGGCCTTGTGACTCTACTTATCTCTGTTTCATTTGCGGACATGTTTTTCCCGACGTTATCTTGCACACCTGACTCCTCTCATTCCACTCTCCACTCTCCCTGTCGGTGCCCCTACAGGCCGACGTACCTGGCGTACAGCGATCGGGCCATAGCCTCGTCGGTGGTGCCCTTGATGATAGCCCGCCCGTTGGGGAAGAGGGTCAGCTTATAGGAATCAACCTTGAAGCGCAGCATATAGTCATTGAAGGTTACCTGCCCCACTGAATTGAGCCGCTCTGCCAGGTCAGGGAAAGAGACCCTGGCCTCCCCACGTACGTTGACCTGCACCGCTTCCCGGCCGCAGAGGCTGGTCAGATAGGAACCCACCCGGGCCTCCAGGAACTCGAACCGGCCCAGATCGCAGGCCGGGCAGGGATCATCTCCCCTTCCCAGTTCCAGCCGCTCCAGGGTGCCGGTCCAGGCGTCCACGTAGATCAGCCGGCCGTGGAGTTCCTCTTCCTTACCCATGAGGAGTTTGAGTCCCTCGGTCACCTCCAACGAGGCCACGATGTTGACCGCCGGGCCCAGCACCCCCACCGTGTCACAGGTGGGTGTGCTGCCGGGCGCTGGCATGTCGGCCAGGAAACAGCGGAAGCAAGGAGTGCGATGGGGAATGATGGCCATGGTCATGCCATAGGTGGCGATCACTGCCCCGTAGACCCAGGGGAGGCCGTGCTTGATGCAGGCGTCGTTGACCAGGAGGCGGGTTTCGAAGTTATCAGTGCCATCCAGTACCAGATCCACGTCACCGATGATCTCTTCCACGTTTCCGGGGTTGACGTCGGCCACGACGGGTTCTATCTCCACCTGAGAGTTGACCTTGCGCAACTTCTCGGCGGCGGCTACTGCCTTGGGCAGTCCACGGGCGATGTCTTCCTCGTCGAAGAGGATCTGCCGTTGCAGATTATTCAGTTCGATGTAGTCGCGGTCAACGATCTTGACCCGACCCACTCCGGCCCGCACCAGGCTGTCGGCGATGACCGTCCCCAACGCCCCGCAGCCAATGATGGCCACTGCTGAAGACAGGAGTCTCTTCTGCCCCTCCCTCCCTATCTCAGACAGGAGAATCTGCCTTGAATATCGCTCCAGTGCACCCACCCACCTTACTCCGTTTCGAAGAGGAGAGTGCTCAGATACCGCTCCCCCGTATCAGGCAGAATGACCACGAGAAGTTTCCCCTTGTTCTCAGGCCTGGCCGCCACCTGCAGAGCAGCGTGAGCAGCCGCACCGGAGGAGATGCCGCCAAGTATCCCCTCCTCCCTGGCCAGCCTGCGGGCCATCTTGGCTGCGTCCTCATCGGCCACCTGGATTACTTCGTCCACCAGTTCCAGCCGCAGGACGTCGGGGGCGAAGCCGGCGCCGACCCCCTGTATCTTGTGAGGGCCGGGCTCTCCCCCGGAGAGTACCGGCGAGGCGGCCGGCTCCACGGCGATGGCCCTAAAATCCGGCTTGCGGACCTTGATTACCTCGGCGATGCCGGTGATGGTGCCTCCCGTCCCTACGCCAGCCACCACGATGTCCACCTGGCCGTCGGTGTCGCGCCATATCTCCTCGGCCGTGGTGCGGCGGTGGACCTCAGGGTTGGCAGGGTTCTTGAACTGTTGAGGGATGAAGTAGCGCGGGTCCTGGGCTGCCATCTCCTCGGCTTTGCTAATCGCCCCGGACATTCCCTCTTTCCCCGGTGTCAGGACCAGTTCGGCGCCGAGGGCCTCAAGAAGCCTCCTCCGCTCAATGCTCATAGTGTCGGGCATGGTCAAGACGAGCCTGTAGCCCCTGGCGGCGCAGACAAAGGCCAGGGCAATGCCGGTGTTGCCGCTGGTGGGCTCCAGGATGATGGTGTCCTTGTTGATGAGTCCCTCCCTCTCTGCCGCCTCGATCATGCTCACGCCGATGCGATCCTTGACGCTGCCCAGAGGGTTGAAGGATTCCATCTTGGCCACTACTGTAGCCTCCAGACCCTTCGTCACTTTGTTTAGCCTGATCAGGGGCGTGTTGCCAATGGTCTCGGTGATGTCTTTGTAGATTCTAGTCATTGGTTCCTCCAACTGGCATGTATATCACTCATCTCCTTCGCTTGTCCCATCCCTATTGCGCCCGATGACGGTGAGCGTCCTCTTGAAGAAACGCCTACCCTCTTTTCTGTAGTAGTGCACGGTGTCATCGGCGTCAACAAACGACATCTCCACAGACAGCGCCTCGGAGATAGCCTCGATGGTCTCCAGTGACAGTTGAACAAGCGTCGTGCGTACCTGTACTTATAGCCCTGCCTGGCGCAAGAGGGTATCCTGCGTCACAGTCCTATTCGGAACCGACGATTTCGAAAGCACAGGAGATGGCGCCGGTAGGGCAGACCTCTTCACATAAGTATAGGCAGCAGCCGGCATCCCCAGTGCAGGCAGAACCATCAACACAACCCTGGGGGCAGTTGAAGACCGGCCCCTTTTCTCCCAGTTCAATGGCATGGCAGGGGCAGCCCTCCACGCACAGCCCGCAGAGCGTGCAGAGATGTTCGTCAAGTTGAGGCATTGCAGGATCAGTTTGCTTCATTGGCCTGCCCTCACCAAGAAGGCTGTCCCCATTGTAGCATGGGGACAGCCTCCTGTCTGCGACAAAAGTCTCTTCTATGCACACATTGGCCAAGGTCACGCAGAGGGTGGGGACCTGCGCAGGAGAGGCCCATGCTCATTACGGCTTGCGTGCTTGACCCCTGATCGCACTTGAGTTCTCAGATTCACCAAACTGCCTCATAGCTTGGTGGAAGCACAGCCCATTGTCCGCCATGGACGTGCAGGCGACGAGTAGGCTGCCCATCGGGGGTAGCGAATGTTCTGTCGTCCTGGGTCCAGGCCAGCACGCCTCCCCAGAGATTGAAGGCCTCAAGTCCCTTTGCACGGAGCTTCTGCGCGTAAGCGCCGCTTCGGCAGCCTATGGTACAATATACAAGGATGTGCTTATTCTTATGCTCTTCTATTTGCGCTTCGAATTCCTCGATGCTTAAGGAGCCTGCAATGATTGAAACACGCCGCTCACGTTGGGAGCGAGCATCGACGATGCTCCACTCTTCTTGCTTGCTTCGACGCAAGAACTCGCTCGCCGAGAGAGAGGGCGCGCCCGAGAACATCTGAGAACATCCATTAGCAGACTCTTCCAAGCGCTCAATGTACACGGGATTAGTGTTCATGGCCATCCTCCCTGATCTTGGTCGTATTCTTCAGACCATCCTCCTTGATATTTGTGGTGTATGATGCGGCAGACCCGCATCTGGCTGGTTCAGCGAATTGTACGAATCGGTACAAACCAAACAGGGTGTGCCACAAACTCGAAAACCTTACCTACCAGGGCACCAAGCTCCTGATCTCACCCTGTGAACTTGCACTGAGCCTACCCCAGGGGCCCCCAACTGCTGCATTAGGCCCATGTTGTCATTATCTGCGTCCGATTTCCCATAGACAATGGGATCGTCGATCTCACTCATACAATAGCGTAGTTACGGTCATCTGTCCGTGACTTAAGTCTCTTTTTTTATCAATTCATTCTCATTAATTCATCATTACCTCACGTTCCAACCCCTCTCGATCTATCAGAGCAACTCGCCTGCACTGGCGGCGCGTCCGGGCCGCTTTCTGTAGCTGCTGAACTATGGAGTGCCGCTCTTGTCACTGCCGATCTGCCTGCAGAGAAAACGGCTGCCTCCACTTCATCATGGGGACAGCCGCCTGTCTGCGACACAAGTCTCTTTTCCCAATCCGCTATCTGCCTGCGGCCTCCCGCTCCAGCCCTTCCCGATCTACCACCACCAGCCGCCCACGCTGGCGGCGAACCAAGCCCTCGGTGGCGAAAGTGCGCAGCGCACGCCCCACCACTTCCCGCACGGTGCCGATGTGCGTGGCAATCTCCTCCTGTGTCCAGTGTCTGCGGGATTGTCTCTCTCCGGCTGCTCCGCCGAGCCCCTCGGCCTGGGCCGGGGACGAAGGCCCGGTCGAGGCGTGAGTTAGCAGGAAGCGCGCCAACCGACTGCGCACCGTGTGCAGAGCCAGGTCCTCCACCATGTCGCTCAACCGCCGCACCTCAGCCGCCAGACGTTCCATGACGGCCAGCGCCACATCGTGATGGACCCGCATGATTTCCCGAAAGCGCCGGCAGGGGATGATGTACAGCGTGGCTTCCGTCACGGCGTCCACGGTGGCCCGGCTGGGGCTGCCGTCAATCGCGGGGACAAGGTTGAACGGTTCGCCGAGCCCGACGTAGCCCAGCACGTGCTCACGGCCTTCCAGAGACATCCGGCGGGCGCGGACTAGACCCTGGGCGACGAAGTACACCGCCTGGCAGGGCTCGCCTTCCAGGATGATCACCTGGCCAGGCGAGTAGGTGCGTTTGTGCAGGATAAGCGCCATCTTGCGCAAGGTGTCGTCGCCGAGTTTGGCAAAGAACGACAGTTGACGCAGGGCCTGAATCGTGGCAGACATCAGTACACGTTACCTGCGAATCTCTATGGTGAGTTTTCAGATACCTTCAACCCACGTTCCGCTCTCGGAGCTGCGAATAACGGCCTCGATCACGATCATGTTGGCCACGGCATCTTCCAGTGGCGTGGGGACCTCAGTGTCGTTCAGCACGGCCAGGGAGAACAGATCGCCCTGAATCGTGTACTGGTCACAGATATCGAGAACGATTTCCTCGATCTCTCCTCCGTACTCATGCCATATCTTGCATGGCCGGTCGGAAGGGGCATTGAAGGGAATCTCGATCTCCACCCGCCCCTCGGTGCCGAAGATGTTGACCCGCTGGTAGGGCAGCAGTTGTGTCGAGCAGGTCCAGGTCGAGGTGCCACGGCCAAAGTCCAGTATGCTGGAGGTCAAGCGGTCGGTCTTGAACACCGGATCATATTCGATGTTGCCCAACACCCGCTGCGGCTCGGCCCGGAAGATGAAGCGCGAGAGCGAAATGCAGTAGCTGCCGATGTCCATCAGCCCGCCGCCGCCGATGTCAGCCCTGTTGCGGATGTTGTTCGGATCCACGAGGTAGTAGGAGAAGAAGGTCTGGATCGTGCGCAGATCGCCGATCTTGCCCTCGGTGACCAGTTGCTTTGCTTTGCGCCACTGCGGATGATGGCGATACATGAAGGCTTCCATCACCTTCAGTTCTGGATGCTTGCGGGCAACATCCAGCAGTTCCTGGGCTTCGGCTGTGCTCAAGCCGATGGGCTTTTCGCACAACACGTGCTTGCCCGCCTCCAGCGCCTTGATGGACCAGGGAACGTGAAGGTGGTTGGGCAGTGGAATGTAGACGGCATCAATGTCGGGATCGGCCAGCAGTTCCTCGTAGGAGCCGTAGGCCTTGGGAATGCCCAACTGCTTCGCCGCTGCCCGCGCCTTTTCCAAGCTGCGTGAAGC
>CBDURC010000161.1:0-7049 GCA_965369635.1 uncultured Anaerolineales bacterium
AAGGAGGCCACATACATGAAGTGGAAACTTGCCCTGCCGCTCGTCCTTCTCCTTGCCCTTAGCCCAACAGGGGCAGCATTCGCCCACGGTGCAAAGATCGAATACACGATCAGTATGGCGGTGGAGATTCGTGCCACCTACGACACCGGCGAACCACTGGCCGGCGGCCAGGTCACGGTCTACGCCCCCGACGACCTCTCCACCCCCTGGCTGACGGGGGTCTGCGACGAGGAAGGGCGATTCACCTTCACGCCCGACGCCTCTAGACCGGGAACCTGGGACGTTCAGGTGCGCCAGTCAGGCCACGGCGACATCGTTCACATCCCCATCGGTGAGGATATGGCGATGACAGGTGGCACCGGCTACACCCCCCTCCAGATTATGCTGATGGGGGTCTGCGTCGTGTGGGGATTCGTCGGCAGCGCGCTCTTTTTCTGGCGCGGGAGGGGCTAATGCACATCCCTGATGGTATCCTCCCGGCCGCCGTTTGTTTCGGCGGGTATGCGACCACCGGAGCGGTCACCTGGTACTCGCTCCGCAAGATCAATCAGAAAGATGATCCGCGAGAAGGCATCCCCAAAGCCTCTCTGCTGACGGCGGCTTTCTTCGTGGCTTCCTGGATACACATCCCGATACCTCCTAGCAGCGTCCATCTGGTGCTGAACGGGCTTCTGGGCGTGGTGCTGGGCTACTATGCCTTCCCGGCCATTCTCATCGGTCTCTTCTTCCAGGCGGTGATGTTCCAGCACGGTGGCCTGACGACCCTGGGGGTGAACGCGACAATGATGGGAATGCCGGCGCTGCTGGCCTACCATCTGTTCCGGCTCCGCAACGTCCTGGGTCGCAAGGGCAACCGCAAGGGTCGCCCCTACCAGACACTGACCGGCATCTTTGGATTCCTGGCCGGTGCTGGTGGCCTGGGGATCGCGGCCCTCATTGCTGTGACCCTCCTCATCACCACCATCCCGACCCATCTCGATGTCGAGGCGGAACGGGCAAGCATCTACGCGCTGACCCTGGCCCACGTGCCATTGATGGTCATCGAGGGTGCTTTCACTGCGCTGGTGGTTCTCTTCCTCCAGCGGGTCAGTCCGGAACTTCTGGGGGACTAGGCAGGTGAAGCTCGGACTCGATGAACACGGGCATCTGGACTCTCTGTTACACCAATGGGAACCGAAGTACAAGCTCGTCGGCCTCATGGGGCTGATCCTGGCCTTTTCCTTCGTCCAAGACCCACGGTTGCTGCCAGCGATGCTGGCGGTCACTCTTGCCCTCTATGCCCTATCCAGACTACCCCTCTCTTTCCTGATAGGCCGGCTGCGCTACCCAGGCTTTTTCCTCCTGATGGTGGCCATCTTGCTACCCTTCCTTTCGGGCTCCACCGTCCTTCTGCGCATCGGCCCGCTGGCGGTGCGGCAGGAGGGATGCCTCGATTTGCTCCTGATCGTCAGCAAGTTCGTTTCCATCCTGACGCTCAGCCTGATTCTCTTTGGTACCGCTCCTTTCCTGGACATCATCAAAGCGATGCGGTCGCTGGGGCTGCCCTTCGTCCTGGCCGACATGACGCTTCTCACTTACCGCTACATCTACGAAATCGGCGATGACCTGGAGAGGATGGAGACGGCGATGGGGCTGCGCGGCTTCCGTGCACGTTACCTCGACGGCCGGGTCCTTCGCGTTCTGGCCTCGCTGGCTGGCAGCGTGCTGGTGCGCAGTTATGAGCGGTCCGAGCGGGTCTACAAGGCAATGGTTCTGCGGGGCTACGGCCAGCCAACCCGTCCCTCTGAAGAGCCTCGCTCCCGCTTTGGCGATCTGGCCTGGCTCTTCGCCTTCCTCTTGCTGGCAGCCGCGTTCATCGCCGCCGAAATCGTCCTACGCCAGGGCCAGGGGTGATTCGATGGAATACCAACAACCACAACAAGTTAGGCCTACCAACCCAGATGACCCCGTGCTATCGGTTTCCGATCTGAGCTTTTCCTATCCGGACAAGGACGACGTCCTGCGGAGTCTCAGTCTGGAGGTGAGGCCAGGGGAGCGGGTAGGATTGATCGGCCCTAACGGGGCGGGGAAGACCACACTGTTCCTCCTCGTCTGCGGCGTGCTGAAGCCCGATGCTGGTGAGATCCGCTTGTTTGAGCAACCGGTGGTGCCGGGGAAGTTCCGCCCAGACATCGGCATGGTCTTCCAGAACCCAGACGATCAACTCTTCTGCCCTTCGGTGAGGGATGATGTGGCTTTCGGACCTTCGAACATGGGTCTGCCACGAGCGGAAGTGGAAGCCAGGGTCAGGGAGGCGCTTTCAATCGCCGGGGCGCTAGAATTGTCCGATCGCCCTCCCCATCACCTCTCGGGCGGCGAGAAACGCATGGTCTCCATCGCCGGCGTCTTGGCGATGCGTCCGCGACTGGTGGTCTACGATGAACCCAGCGCCAGCCTGGATATCCATTCGCGTCGCCGCCTCATCCGCTTCTTGCGGGCCTCACAGGAGACCATTCTCATTGCCTCCCATGACCTGGAACTCATTCTGGAGGTATGCGACCGCGTCGTGCTGATAGACGAAGGACGCATCGTTGCCAACGGCGACCCAACCGAGATAATGGACGATGTCAAGCTAGTGGAAGCGCACGGCCTGGAGAGGCCACATTCCCTCGCACCTCACGTGGAGCCACATCATTGAGAGGCCTCAGGTTGCCCCACACTTCTGACGCGTACCCGTTTGCGCTTCGAGCCTTGACACCAACCCAGGGCAGTGCTAGAATAGACCAGCGAAGTCGTTAAAGGTTTCAGGTTCGAAGGTTCCAGGTTTCGGGTTTGGTGTTCAGCACCGAACCACGAACCTGTAACAAGGAACGCCGAACGATGAACAGTGACCGGAGGAACAGGGTGAAGAAGATCGTCGAATGCGTGCCGAACTTCAGTGAGGGACGACGGCAGCCAGTGATTGACGCTATCGCCAATGCCATCGGCGGCGTGCCCGACGTGAGCATCCTCGACGTGCAGTCGGATGCCGACCACAACCGCACCGTGGTCACCTTCGTGGGCGGACCGGAGGCTGTTGTGGAGGGAGCCTTTCAGGGCATTGCCACCGCCGCTCAGTTGATTGACCTGGACCATCATCGGGGAGAACATCCCCGCATCGGCGCGGCCGATGTCGTGCCCCTGGTGCCCGTGCGCGGCGTGACGATGGAGGATTGCGTGGCACTGGCACGGCAACTTGGCCGGCGGGTAGGAGAGGAACTGGACATCCCCGTCTACCTCTACGAGGAAGCAGCCACGCGGCCTGATCGGCGCAATCTGGCCGACATCCGGCGCGGCGAGTACGAAGGACTCAAGGAGGAGATCCTCACCAACGTCGACAGGGAACCCGACTTCGGGCCGGCGCGGCTGGGGCCGGCGGGAGCCACCGTCATCGGCGCCCGGCCCTTCCTCATCGCCTACAACATCTTCCTGACGACCGAAGACGTGGACATCGCTCGCCGAATCGCCCGCGCTGTGCGCCATTCCAGTGGTGGTCTGCGTTATGTAAAGGCGCTGGGGCTTCTGGTGGAGGGCAAGGCGCAGGTGTCCATGAACCTAACCGATTACCGCCGCACCCCGGTCCACCGAGTTGTGGAGATGATCCGCCGGGAGGCAGCTCGCTACGGCGTGTCCGTCGAGCGCAGCGAGTTGATCGGCCTGATCCCGCAACAGGCGCTGCTCGACGCCGCCCAGTGGTACCTTCAGCTCGACGGCTTCGCCTCCGAGCAGGTGCTGGAGATCAAGTTGCAGGAAGCGTAGAGTAGCCCGTGCCTCTGTTGATTGATGGACACAATCTCATCGGCAGCGGTCAGTTGCCCGGGATTTCCCTGGCCGATGAGAACGACGAGCTGAAGCTAGTGCGGCTGCTGCGCCGCTATCGCAGCCGCGTGCGAAGCGACATCACCGTTGTCTTCGATGCCGGCGTGCCAGGCGGACGCTCCCGCGGGCTGTCCGGCGGCGGCGTGGAGGTCGTCTTCGCTCCCCGCCGCAAGCAACGTGCTGACGACGTCATCGCCGCGCGGGTGCGACGGGCCGCCAATCCCCGCGGTCTCACCGTGGTCACGTCCGATCACAACTTGGCCGATACGGTTCGCTCTCACGGCGCAGGCGTTGTTCCCTCGGTGGAGTTCGCCGACCGGCTCCTTGCACCCCTACCCTCCCCCCAACGACTGCGAGAGGAGCCACCGCTGTCGTCGCAGGAGGTAGAGGAGTGGTTGGGCTTTTTCGGGCAGGAAGAGACGAAGTAGGCATGTGCGGCCTCTCGCAGTCGGCGCAGGCAGCGTCGCGGCACGTAGACACCGCCCAGATCCACCTTCTCCGGCATTGGGCCATGATAGTCGCTGCCGCCGCTGGGGATGAGATCGAAGCGGCAGGCCAGCGCCAGCAACTGATCCATCATAGCCGCTGTGTGGCCAAGGTAGTACACCTCCAGCCCCACCAGACCAGCCTCGCGGAGCACCATCAAACGCGCCTCCAGGTTGGCCATGGCGGCCACGCCACCGGTCATGCCAACCAAGGGATGAGCCAGCACGGGCAGACCTCCGGCACGGGCGATAGCGCGGCAGGCATCGGCCGGCGAGAGTTTGAAACGGTCGGCGTAGGCAGGGCCGTGACGGTCAATGTAGCGAGCGAATGCCTCCTGCCGCGTCGCCACGTGGCCAGCCTCCACCAGAGCCAATGCCACGTGCATCCTGCCGATGATGTCTCCGACGGCGATCTCCTGCACCCGTTGGAAAGATATCGGTGCCCCGAGCTTTGCCAGCTTCTGCACCATCTTCCGCGCTCGGACGATCCTGCCCGCCTCTATGCGACGCAAGAGCGCACCCAACTCCACGTCCTGCCAGCCGTCGTTGAAGAAGAAGCCCAGGATGTGCACCTCGCCCTCAGGCACATCGGTGTTGATCTCCACGCCGGGGATGACCTCAACGTCCCAACGGGCGGCCGCGGCCAGCGCCTCGGCTATCCCGTCCACCGTGTCGTGATCGGTGATGGCAATGGTCTCCATGCCCAACTTGGCCGCATAGGCGACCACTTCGGCTGGGCTCAGGAGGCCGTCGGAGGCGATGGTGTGACAGTGCAGATCAACAACGTTCATCCTTACCCTTCCCATCGCCAATTCTACCCCATCTCACCCATTGGTACAAGTCGGCGTGGCCACTTCCATCCTTAGGTGCAACGCACCTGATGGTGTGGAAAACCGGATGATGACCACCATCAGAACCCCTCTGACACCACAAACCAAGTGGCTTAAGGTGCATTGCACCTGATTGACGAATCAGCGAGGGTGTGCTAGAATGCTGGCGAGGTCACAGAGGGGCCCAAAAAACGTCGGAGGGCTTATGAATAGCTATCGAAAAGAACTGTGGTTCAACGTTCCCACTCGTCGAGCCTTCATCAACATCACCGCCCAGGTGGAAGAGTGCCTGCGCGAAAGCGGCGTCCGGGAAGGGCTGGTGCTTGTGAACGCCATGCACATCACCGCCTCGGTCTTCATCAACGATGACGAACGAGGCCTGCATGCGGACTACGAGGAGTGGCTGGAGCAATTGGCTCCCCACGAACCGATCAGCCGCTACCGCCATAACCGCACCGGCGAGGATAACGGGGATGCCCACCTGAAGCGGCAGATCATGGGCCGCGAAGTGGTGGTGGCGGTCACGAACGGACGCCTGGACTTTGGACCGTGGGAGCAGATCTTCTACGGGGAGTTTGACGGAGGCCGCCGGAAGCGGGTTCTGGTCAAGATCATCGGGGAATAGGAACTCGGGTGGATCGCTGACAAGCCCTCGCAACCGTGCGCACCAGCCTCTACGGTTCACGGACGTTCACGATCGCACTGCCACGCTCGAGTTGCTGCCGATCCAGCGTAACCAGAGCATCGCCCAACTGATCTGCTAATGCGACGTAGACGGCATCACAACCACGTATCCGATGGTCGGCGGCAATGATTGCTGCTCGCTCTGCCATCGCCTGCGACACTGAGACCAGCTCTATCACTCCTGAGTGCCTCAGTTGCCGCACAACTCGGTGAGCCAGAACTGAGTCTCCAACCCCACGACTGAGTGCAGCGGCAACTTCTGCCAATAGAATGACCGGCGCAACGATCGGTTGCTCGGCCGCTCGGGCTTGGTCGAACCACGCCCAACTGCGAACATGGTCGTTCTCGTGTGCATTGATCAGTGCAACGTAGACACTAGCATCGATGACAGCCATGAGTCTACCTTCGCTGCTCAGCGACAAGTTCCACGCCGCTCTTTTCTGAAGTCCAGGCCGCAGCCACCTCCTGCGCCAGAGCTTTCATTTCCACCAGCCTTTCGTCGATTTCAATCTGGCGCAGTCGCTGTGCCTCACCTTCGGCCAGTGGCCGCAGGATGGCCACCGGCTCACCTCGAAGGGTAACCACGTATTCGGTCATTTCCTCGCGTACGGCGCGTATGACACGAGAGGTCTGGTTCTTCAATTCACGCACACCTATAGTTGTTGGCATCGTCTACCTCCTTGCCACGTGTAGCTACAGTGTAGCCACATTATAGCCGCGAACAAGAACGGTGTCAAGTCGGCCTGCAACATCGAAACTGTTGGTGTGCAGTGGCCGTCCCAGCACGATGGGCAACCGCGCGACCGTCTGGTAGCAGAGTTTTCTGTGGTGAACGACGACGAGCGCGGTCTCCATTGAGAGAGATTTCGACGACTGGCTGGAGGAACTGGCCACCAGGCTCCAATTGCAGCACAAGCAGGGGCGCCATTGGACAGCGCCCCTGCTTGCGCTAGACTGTCATTCGAGGTGGCCGCTTGCTTTCCTATTGCCACATCTCCGGCAGAATGTCATGTACGCCAACAAGCGCCGGTTAACATAACCTTCTGCCGCTGCCACAGCAATCGCACAACTAGAAGCAGCAAGTCAGATCATCCAGCCTTCTCCAGCTTCTTGCGGCGCCTCTCGGCGCGGCGGCGGATGCGGGTGAAGGCGCGGCTCAGCCCCATGGCCTCCTTGGCCAGCCGCAGCGTCTCCCGCGCCGTTTCTCGTGTGC
>CBDURC010000162.1:0-7001 GCA_965369635.1 uncultured Anaerolineales bacterium
CCCAGGCTTCACAGGGGGATAGCCATGAAAGGCAGAATGACGATTCTGGGCTCGTGTCTGTTGGCCTTGCTGCTCCTGCTAAGTTGCGCTCCTGTCGGTGGGCCTGAGGCGGCGGCAAAAGCTGCCTTCGAGCAATGGGCGCAGCAAAACGGCGTGCCATAATAAGGACACTCGCTTCCAGACCCTCAACGACGACAGTGTCTTCGCTACCGTGCGCATCACCGCCATGTTCAAGGAGCACCCCGAAGCGCCGTGGCTGGAACAGGAAGCCGAGGTCGAGTGCCGCAAAGTGGGCGGAAAGTGGCAGGCTGAGGCACGAATGGACTTCCGAGCCACCGCCAGAGCAGCAGCCACCGTGACCGCCGAGGAGCAGTGAGACTCTCTAGAGGACGTGGGCAGCAGAATCGCTTTCGCATCCGACCGCGACGGCAACCGGGAGATTTACGTGATGAACGCTGACGGGACGGGGCAAGTGAACCTCGCCAACAATCCTGGTCAGAACTGGCATCCCGCTTGGTCGCCATGATGCTGGTAGGTAGAGGAGAGGCAGCAGGAAAGCACATGAGGGGTGGATTTGGAAGCGCATGGGACGAGCAACAAAGTCAAGCCAAGCGAACTGGCCGAACTCTTCGCCGCAGAGCCTGTGGACGTGGCCTACCTCTTCGGTTCAACGGCGCGGGGCGACACGGGGCCGTTGAGCGACGTGGATGTGGCGCTGTTACTGCGGACGGGGGTGAGCCGCGAGGCCGCGTTTGACCTGCGGCTGCGAATGATGACCGCACTTGGCCGCGCCTTCGACGCCGACGAGATTGACGTCATCGTGCTGAACGATGCACCGCTGTTGTTGCAGCACCGCGTCCTGCGGGATGGCAAGGTGCTCTTCTGCCGCGATGGGGCGCGCCGAGTCCGCTACGAAGCACGGGCCATATCGGAGTACCTGGACTTTCAGCACATGGAACGCATCTACAACCAGGCACTGCTGGCGCGACTGGCACGCGGAGGTTTAGGTGAAAGAGCTGGATTTGGATGGGATCACCGCTCGACTGCGAAAGCTGGATGAGTACACCAACTAAGAGAAGGGATCTGAGAGCAAGAAATGCCTGATCAACACCTCCAAGCCTACTGCATGAAATGCAGAACCAAACGACCGATGAACGACCCTCAAGCGGTCTTTACAGCCACGGGACGGCCGGCAACGAAGGCCACTTGTCCCGAGTGCGGCACGACCCTTTTTCGCATGGGGGGGACTCCGGCTCATGAAGGGATGGAGCGACCGCCGATCACGGCAGGAAAGCGCAGGACACGCCGTGGCAAGAAGAAACGACAGAAGGGATACCAGGGGCCACGGGAAGGCAAGGTGGTGATCGTCGAGTCCCCAGCCAAAGCGCGCACTATAAGCCGCTTCCTGGGCAAGGAATACGAGGTCAAAGCCTCCGTCGGCCATGTGCGCGACCTCCTGCGCTCCAAGATGTCAGTGGACCTGGAGAACGACTTCAAGCCCCGCTATCGGGTGCCGAACGAGAAGCGACAGATAGTCAGAGAACTGCGAGCCGTCGTGGAGAAGGCAGCCGAGGTCTACCTGGCCACCGACTCCGACCGAGAGGGCGAGGCCATCGCCTGGCACCTGATGGCCGCAGCCGAGATCGAGCCGGAACGGGCGCAGCGGGTCGTCTTCCACGAGATCACCCGCAGCGCCATCGAGGAAGCCTTCTCTCACCCCCGTGAGATCAACATGGAGTTGGTCAACGCCCAGCAGGCGCGACGCATCCTCGACCGCATTGTCGGTTACACTATCAGCCCGCTGCTGTGGGAACGCATACGCAACCGGCTGACGGCCGGCCGCGTGCAATCTGTGGCCGTGCGACTCATCGTGGAGCGAGAGCGGGAGATCCAGAAGTTCGTGCCTGTGGAATACTGGTCCATCGAGGCCGAGCTGGCCAAACAGATTCCGCCCCACAAGAAGCCACCCAAGCGACGGAAAAGGTTCATGGCCAAGCTCAGTCGCATTCGCGGCGAGAAGGCCGACCTGAAGAACGAGACCGACACGCAGGCCATCGTCTCGGAACTGGAGGACTCACACTATCTGGTGACGAACGTGAAGCGCGGCACCCGCCGGCGCAAGCCTCCGGCCCCCTTCATCACCAGCACCATGCAGCAGGCAGCCAACCGTCGCCTGGGATTCACCGCTCGCCGCACCATGGCCAATGCCCAGGCCCTGTACGAGGGCATTCCGATCGGGCCGGAGGGCGGCAATGTGGGCCTCATCACCTACATGCGCACCGACTCCACCAATGTGGCCGAGCAGGCACAGAAGGAGGCGCGGGAGTTCATCCTCCAGCAGTACGGCGAGCAGTTCATACCAGAGAAGCCGCCCGTGCACAAGACCAAGGCCAAAGCCGCCCAGGAGGCGCACGAGGCCATCCGCCCCACATCGGTGTTGCGCACGCCAGAGACGGTCAAGGAGTACCTGAACCGCGACCAGAATCGGCTGTATGAGCTGATCTGGAAACGTTTCCTCGCCAGCCAGATGACCAACGCCATCTTCGACACGATGTCAGTGAGCGTCAGCGCAGGCATCTTGGATGCTGAGCGCTGGAAGGCAGAGACTGGCGTCTTGGTTCCTGTGGCAGAACTCAAGAAGCTGGCGGCAGAGATGCCCTACCTCTTCCGGGCCAGCGGGTCGACGCTGAGGTTCCCCGGTTTCCTACGGGTGTATCGGGAAGCACGAGACGAGGATGCTGCTCCTGACGAGGAAGAGGGCAAGAAGCTGCCGCCGTTGGAGGCAGGCGAGTTTGTGGACCTCTTGCAGCTCTTTCCTGAGCAGCATTTCACCCAGCCCCCCCCCCGCTACTCGGAAGCCACCCTGGTGCGCACGTTGGAGGAGTACGGCATCGGCCGCCCGTCGACCTACGCGCCGATCATCGGCACCATTCAGAACCGTGGCTACGTGGTGCGCCAGGACCGCCGTCTGCATCCCACGGAGATCGCCTTCATCGTCAATGACCAGTTGGTCAAATACTTCCCCGAGGTGCTGGACTACGGCTTCACTGCGGAGATGGAGAACCGGCTGGACGAGATTGCCAGCGGTGAGCGGGAATGGGTGCCGGTGTTGCAGGAGTTCTACGAGCCCTTCAAGAGACAGTTTGAGCATGCCCAGGCGACGATGGAACACATGAACCTGGGCGATCAGCCCACCGGCGAGATGTGCGAGAAGTGCGGTCACCCGATGATCGTCAAGTTCGGGCGCTATGGCAAGTTCATCGCCTGCTCCAACTACCCAGCCTGCCGCAACACCACGTCCTACTACGAACAAACTGGCGTTGCCTGCCCTGAGTGTGGCCATAACCTGGTCGAGCGGCGGACGCGGCGGGGTCGCATCTTCTATGGCTGCATCACCTACCCCGAGTGTGAGTACTCCGTCTGGAACCGCCCGCTACCGGCACCATGCCCCCTGTGCGGCGGGATGCTCGTCGAGGACAAGAAAGGCTGGGTCAAGTGCACAAAATGTGAAGAGCAGTTTGAACGGGAGAAGATAGCCGAGGTAGAGTTGGTGGCGGCGCAGGAGGGAAATGACGGAGAGAACTGATCTTTGTCAGGGCCTATGAACGAGCATCTGCTGCGTTACATCACCTATCTCATCGCAGAGAAGAACGCTTCTCCTTACACTGTCCGCAACTATCGGCGAGAGATCGAGGCATTCGCTGAATTCGCTCAGGGGCAGGGGGTGACAACCTGGGAGGCAGTGGATCTGCCGCTGCTGCGTCGCTGGCTGGCCTGGCTGACGACGCAGGGCTACGCCAAAGCGAGCATCGCTCGCCAGGTGTCTGAGATGCGTAGTTTCTACCACTACTTGCGCCGAGAAAGGGTGGTGGAGACGAACCCGGTGATGGGGCTTTCGTCGCCCAAGGTGCCCAAGCGACTGCCCCGCTACCTGAACGTGCAGGAAGCGGTGGCCCTGCTAACCGCCCCGGATACGTCTACAACGCAGGGGTTGCGGGATCGGGCTATCCTGGAACTCCTCTATGGCGCGGGATTGCGCGTCGGGGAACTGGTGAACCTGGACATCGGTGATCTGGACCTCGGTCGCGGCGAATTGCGCGCGCTGGGCAAAGGGGACAAAGAACGAGTGGCACTGATGGGCGAGCCCGCGCGGACGGCGCTCTCCCACTACCTGGCCGAAGGGAGACCGCATCTGGCCACGAAAGCATCCCGTTCGGCTCTCTTCCTCAACCGCTTCGGCGGCCGGCTGTCGACGGTGAGCGTGACCAAGATTGTCCACAAGCATAGCAAACGGGGGGGCATCGAACGGAGGGTGACACCGCACATGCTACGGCACTCCTTCGCCACTCACCTGCTGGACGGCGGGGCAGACCTGCGGGCAGTGCAGGAGCTCCTGGGGCACGAGAACCTGGTTACGACACAGATCTATACGCACGTGAGCCAATCGAAGCTGCGAGAAGTGTACTTGCGAACTCATCCGCGGGCAGGAGACGCAGGAGATGATGATGAGGGAACTGAGGAAACCAACAGGCCTGAAGGAACAAATGAAACCCTTATCAGGCCCCAGCCTCTTCAGCACTACACACAGGGAAAACCGATGAGACTCAATAGACTACGTCAGATGCTGACCGGAAGAGACCTGGACGCTTTCCTCGTCTCCGATGCCACCAACGAGCGGTACCTTGCGGGCTTCAAGGGCTCTCCAGGGGATGCGTGGCTGCTGATTTCCCAGGACCTGGCCTTGATCGCCACAGACTTCCGCTACTGGGAGCAGGCAGAGCGCCAGTGTCCCGATTTCGAGCTTCTGAAGATCACGACAAGGGTAAACGACGTGTTACCCGAGATGGTGCAGCGGGTGGGAGGCAAGCGCATCGGCTACGAGGCAGACAGCGTGACCGTGGCGCAATACGACCGCTGGATGAAGCCACTCAGCAGCGTCGAATGGGTGGCCACCCACGAGTGGGTGAAGCGGTTGCGGGCAGTGAAGGATGCCCAAGAGGTCACCCTTATGCGCAAAGCCGTAGCTCTGGCCGACGAAGCGCTGGCCCATGGCTTGCAGCGCATCCGCCCGGGCATGACCGAGCGGGAGCTGGCCTGGATCATGGAAAGCTACATGCGCACACACGGGGCGGAGAAGATTTCCTTCGACTTCATGGTCGCCGCCGGCCCCAACGGAGCCATGGCCCATTATCAGGCGGCGGACGTGCCGCTGCCGCTGGGACAGCCCATCATCATTGACATGGGTGCACAATTGAATGGCTACTGCTCAGATCTCACCCGGACGGTCTGCCTCGGCAATCCAGCGGAGGCTGAACGCTTCTGGGAGATACACAACACCGTGCTGGCCGCGCAGCAGAAGGCCGAAGCGGAGATCCGAGCAGGCATGACCGGCATCGAGGCCGATGCCATCGCCCGCCGGGTGATCAGCGATGCGGGCTATAGCGAGTACTTCGGCCACGGCCTGGGCCACGGCGTGGGGCTGGAAGTGCACGAGAAGCCGAGAGCCAGCTACATCTCCGAGGATACGCTGGCTGCAGGCAATCTGATCACGGTGGAACCTGGTATCTACATCACCGGCTGGGGTGGTGTACGCATTGAGGACATTGTTCTCGTTACCGAAGGTGGCGTTGAAGTGCTCACGCAGTCGCCCAAGGAACCGATAGTGCACGGGGACTGGTAGGCAACTGGGAACCAGGGGGGGCGGAAGATGATCCCTCACGAGGACAGAACGCCCACGAGGCGGAAGAGTGGCGTAGAAAGGCAGGGAGGAGACCATGAACTCTGAAAAACGTTTCGGCTGGAGCTTGGTGATCGCGGCCTTCGTGGTCGGATTGCTGGTGGGCTGGTTTGCCATCGGCTGGGGAGCGTGGCCGGTTGAATGGAAAAGCACCGACCCCGTGGATCTGCGCCAGGAGGAGCGGGACGAGTACCTGGTGATGGTGGCCAATGACTATGCAGCCACTAGAGACGCAGCGCTAGCTTTGCGTCGCTTGGGATCGTGGCCGTCTCTTGCGGAAGCTGACCGCGAGATCCGGGAACTGGCCGACCACCAAGCAGTCCAGGGCCAAAGAGACCTGGCACAACGGCTGCGGACGCTGGCGGGTGGGCTACCGCTGCCCTCCGGTGAGCCACTGGCGCAACCAGCCCAGGGACTCGATCTTGCCAAGATCATCCAGGCGGCAGTGATAGCCGCTACGGTGATCGGCCTCGTAGCGCTGGCGCTGTACCTGCTCCGCCGGCGAGGGCGAAGCGCCCCACAGGATCGCTTGAGAGAGCGATTGAGGGAAACACAAGGGATCATGAAAACAGCACCACCGGCCATCATTGAGAGAGTCGCAGAGGTCGCAGAGAAGGAGACAGAAGAGGAGCCTTCACTGCCAGAGAGGCGGGAAGGCATCATGCCGCGGGTGTTCCGGCGAGCGGAGACCGAGTCTCCGCCCTCGTGGGGATTCGAAGTTGCCTACGAAGGCGAGGGCATGGAGTTTGACCGGACTTTCACCCTGGACTCGCCTGGCGGCGAGTACTCCGGCGAGTGTGGGGTGGGTGCCGCCACCCACCTTGGTGAGAACATCGAACAGATCAACGCGCTGGAAGTGTGGCTCTTCGACAAGAGCGACATCCGCACGGTGGCCAAGGTACTGATGAGCGAGCGGGCCTACCACGATGATGCCATGAAGGAGGAGTTGTCTACCAGAGGTGATCCCGTGCTGGCTACAGCAGGGACGACCTTCTCGCTGGTAGGGAACAGCATCCGGACTGATGTAGTCGTCGACGAGGTAGAATACCTGCGGGGCGGACTGCCGAACAGTGCATTCGCCCGCGTGTCCCTCCGGCTGCATGCAAGAAAACGGAGGAGCAGCGGGCAGCGGTAAGGTACCCCTTGGAGCACTGCGTCCCGAACTGCACCGTGTCGTCGGGGACAGCGTGCTTCAGCCTGTCTGCGTGCGTACACGCACAGGCAGATTGGTTGCCCCATCACGAGGAATAGCTGTCATGACCAG
>CBDURC010000163.1:0-6936 GCA_965369635.1 uncultured Anaerolineales bacterium
TCGGCGTCGGATTGAGGCCCAGTCTGCTAATTCGGAATGTGATGCGTGACCCGTGACCCGTGACCCGTGATGCGTGACTCGTGGTTTGCGCAGCGGGTTTCACGCTCGACGCCTGGTTGAGGAGCAATCTCTATGACTAAACGAAGCGACTTCCGCATCGCCGTCCTGCCGGGCGACGGGATTGGCACAGACGTCATCGCCGAGGCGGAGAAGGTACTGAAGATAGTTGGGCAGCGTCTTGGACAAGAGTTCGCCATGGAGCGGGGGCTGGTGGGCGGGGCAGCCATGGATGCCACCGGTTATCCACTGCCGGAGTCGACGTTTGAGTTGGCGAAATCCGCTGACGCCATCCTCTTCGGTGCCGTCGGTGATCCCAAGTACGACGATCCGCAGGCTAGAGTGCGTCCGGAACAGGCGTTGATGGGGTTGCGGCAGGGATTGGGATTGTTCGCCAACCTGCGTCCGGTGCAGGTGCATCCATCGCTGGTGGCGGCCTCACCACTGCGGCCCGAACTGATCCTCGGTACAGACCTCATCGTTGTCCGGGAACTCACGGGTGGCATCTACTTCGGCCAGCCACGAGTGGAAGGGAGCGAGCAAGCTGTGGATACCATGGTCTACACCCGTGCTGAGGTTGAACGCATCGCCCGCGTGGCTTTTCGGATTGCGCGGCAGCGGCGGCGCAAGGTGACATCGGTGGACAAAGCCAATGTGCTGGCCTGCTCACGCCTTTGGCGATCAGTCGTGGAAACGGTAGCGGAGGAGTACCCTGATGTGGAGCTGGAGCACCTGCTGGTGGATGCGGCGACCATGCACGTTCTCACCCGCCCCCTGGACTTCGATGTGATCCTCACCGCCAACCAGTTCGGCGACATCCTGAGCGACGAGACATCGGTACTCGCTGGTTCCATGGGAATGCTACCCTCGGCGTCGTTGGGCCAGACCCGTCTCGGTATGTACGAGCCCATCCACGGCTCCGCGCCAGACATTGCCGGGCAAGGCATCGCCAATCCGCTGGCAGCTATCCTCAGTGCAGCCATGTTGCTGCGTCACTCATTGGAGATGGAAGGCGAGGCACAGGCGGTAGAGGCTGCGGTTGCTGCTGTGCTCGACGCGGGGTACCGCACGCCGGATATCGCCGCTCCGGGCCAACCGACGGTGACGACCCGCCAGATGGGTGATCTGGTCGTTGACTCGTTGTTGAAGGGAGCAATCCTCTGATCGGTTTCGAAGACATCATCTGAGCCACTCAAGGAGGCAGAATCTATGGCACTGCGCAAGTCGGACTGGATTTGGCTGGATGGAGAACTGGTACCGTGGGATGAGGCGACGCTGCACGTAAGTGACCACGTCATCCACTACGGTTCCAGCGTGTTTGAGGGCATCCGTGCCTATGAACTGCCTGATGGCCCGGCCGTTTTCTGTCTGGAAGAGCACCTGGACCGGCTGTGGGCCTCCTGCAAGGTCTACCGGATGGAGATCCCCTATACCCGCGAGGTGATCCGTCAGGCGATTCTGGACACCGTCCGGGCCAATGGCCACAGGTCTTGCTACATCCGGCCGGTACTCTATCGGGGAGGGTTCACCTTCAGTCTGGACGGGCGGTCATGTCCTACCCATGCGAGCGTCATCACGGTTGGAATGGGCAAGTACCTGGGACCTGACGCTCTGGAAAAGGGTGTGGATGTGGGCGTGGCGTCGTGGCAACGGATGGCCCCCAACACCTATCCGGCAACGGCCAAGGTCGGTGGCCAGTACGTCAACTCACAGTTGATCACTATGGAGGCGGTGGATCACGGCTATACGGAAGGCATAGCGCTTGACGTTAGCGGCCATGTGAGCGAAGGAAGCGGCGAGAACATCTTTCTGGTGCACCGCGGTCGACTGCTGACCCCACCCCTGTCCGCTTCGATTCTCGATGGCATTACGCGGCGCTGCGTCATTACGTTGGCCGGAAACTTGGGCCTGGAGGTTAGCGAAGAGCCCATCCCTCGCGAGCTGCTCTATGTGGCCGACGAGGTCTTCTTCTCCGGAACCGCCGCTGAGATCACCCCCATCCGTTCGGTGGATGGCATTGTGGTAGGCGATGGCAAGCGAGGGCCAGTCACCACCAGGCTTATGGTGGCGTTCTTTGACATCGTGGAAGGGCGCGTGCCCGACCGCCACGGTTGGCTCACACCAGTTGGTCTATAGTCAGGGAATCATGCCAGTACAACTCTACGACACTACGCTGCGAGATGGCGTTCAGCGCGAGGGCCTGTCGTTATCTCTGGAAGACAAGCTCAAGATCGCCCGGCGGCTGGATCGGTTGGGCATCGCCTATGTTGAAGGCGGCTGGCCCGGGTCCAATCCCAAAGACATGGCCTTCTTCGAGCGAGTGCCAGATATCGGTTTGGAGCAGGCCACCGTGTCTGCGTTTGGCAGCACTCGGCGTGTTGGCGTGGCCGTCGAGGACGACGGCAACATTCGAGCGTTGATCGCTGCCAACACATTGGCTGTGGCCATTGTGGGCAAGAGCTGGGACTTGCACGTGCACCACGTGCTACGCACCACACTGGAAGAGAACCTGCTTATGATCGCCGACAGCGTGCGCTACCTCAAGGCCCAGGGACGAGAGGTGATCTACGACGCGGAACACTTCTTCGATGGCTATCGGGCTGACCCGGCCTATGCGCTGGAAACCCTGGCCGCCGCCGCTGAGGCTGGGGCAGATGTGCTGGTACTGTGCGACACGAATGGTGGCGCTCTTCCCTCCCTGGTGGCCACCGTCGTCACAGAGGTGCGGCAGGCCACCAGCACACCGCTAGGTATCCACGCTCACAACGATGGCGAGATGGCCGTGGCCAATTCGCTGATTGCAGTGGAAAGGGGCGTCGAGCATGTGCAGGGCACTGTCAATGGGTATGGCGAGCGGTGTGGCAACGCCAACCTGTGCTCCATCATCCCAGCTCTCAAGCTCAAGATGGGCCATGACTGTGTCACTGATCAACAACTGCGCATGATAACCGAAACCTCTCACTACGTCAGTGAACTGGCCAATCTGAAACCGAATGCGCATCTGGCCTACGTGGGCCATAGTGCTTTTGCTCACAAGGGAGGGACACATGTCAACGCGCTGCTCAAGTGCCAGGAGAGCTATCAGCATATAGATCCCAGCTTGGTAGGCAATCGTAAGCGGGTTGTCGTATCCGAGCTCTCTGGGAAGAGCAATATCGCTTACAAAGCGCAGGAGTTCGGTCTGGACTTGCTGGCGGGTGACGTGCAAACGCAGCAGGTCCTGCAACACATCAAGGAACTGGAGAACCGCGGCTTCCAGTTCGAGAGCGCCGAGGGGTCGGTGGAGTTGCTCATACGCCGCGCCCGTCCGGACTATGCTCGACCCTTCGAACTGCTCGACTTCCACGTGCTGGTGCGCGGTTGTCACGACGGACACATGGCAGCCGAGGCCACTGTCAAGGTTCGGGTGGGCGATCAGGTCATGCACACCGCCGCTGATGGCAACGGGCCAGTCAACGCTCTGGACGCCGCCGTCCGGAAGGCGTTGCTTCCCTTCTACCCCCGTCTGGCCGATGTTCAACTCACCGACTACAAAGTGCGCATCTTGGACGGGGAGGCGGGGACGGCGGCGCAGACCCGCGTGCTTATCGATTCGGCCAATGACCATCGCACCTGGAGCACGGTAGGAAGCTCGACCAACATCATCGAGGCTAGTTGGCAGGCGCTGGCCGACAGTCTGGAGTATGCTCTGCTGAACGGCGGCGACGACTGACAGTGGTACAGAGCAAGCTAGTCAGCGCTTGAGCGAAGGTTCTCTTGGACATGTCTGGGTGGCGGCCCCAGAATCCACCCGACCAAGGGCAGCAAACAAGGAGGTAACCACTCAGGCTGCCACGGAATTGGATGTTTTAGGCTCTCAGCCCTCGTCCTCGAGGGCGGCTCTGGCGAGAGTATCTCGTTTTGAGCAGCTACTTGCCGCACAAGCCGCCCCCGGGAAGGGGGCTGGGAGCATAGGGTGAGTAGTAAGCAAAGGAGGATGACTCATGGAACAGGTCAAGGTATTTGACGCGACGCTCTATGGAGGCGGACAGTCACCTGGAGCGAGTCTCAATATCGAAGAGAAGCTGGAAATCGCTCGTCTGCTAGAGCAGATGCGGGTAGATGTCATCCAGGCTGGGTTCCCTATTTCCTCGCCGGGCGAGTTCAAGGCGGTACAAAGCCTTGCCGAGGAGATCCGGGGATGTGGGATCTGCGCGCTGGCCCGCGCTCGCCAGGAAGATGTTGATGTAGCCGCTGCGGCCCTCGAGTCTGCGGCCCATCCGCGCATCCAGGTCGGACTGGGCGTGTCCGATTCATACGTCGTCGGCAAGTTGAAGACGACGAGGGAGGCCGCGCTGGAGATGGGGGTAGCAGCAGTTCGCTACGCGCGCCGCTACGTGGATGACGTGCAGTACTATGCCGCCGACGCGTGCCGCGCCGACGTGGAGTACCTCTACCGCGTGCTGGAGGCAGTGATCGAAGCTGGCGCTACCACCGTCAACATCCCCGATGCCATTGGCTTCTTCGTGCCATCGGAATGGGGCGCGCTGATCCGGGGCATCCGAGAGAACGTGCCCAACATTGACAAAGCGGTCATCTCCGTGCACTGCCACAATGATCTGGGTATGGCCAGCGCCAATACAGTGGAGGCGTTGGCCAACGGCGCGCGCCAGGCCGAGTGCGCGCTCAACGGACTTGGCGAGCGGACCGGCAATGCCTGCCTGGAAGAGATAGTCATGACCCTCCACGCCCGTGGAGAGGCCCTGGGTTTGTCCACCGGCATCGATACCCGACTGATCTACTCTGCCAGCCAATTGGTGAGCCATCTGACAGGTCTTTCGATACAACCCACTAAGGCCATCATTGGTACCAAGGCCTTCGCCTATACCTCCGGTATGTACCAGAACGGCGTGCTGCGGGGGCGTACAGACGGTGAGATCATTGATCCGGCAGACATTGGCATCCTGGTGTCGGACTATGGGGCCCCCCTGCTGACAGGGCGTGAAGGCGTGCGCCGCAGCCTGAGCGAGCTGGGTTATAGCCTGGACGATGACGAGTTTGCCCGCGTCTACGAACGATTCCGGGACGTGATCAAGAAGAAGCAGTCACCGGGACTTCGCGAACTGGAAGCCATAGTCAGCGGCGAGACATCGGTGTTCATGGAAGAAACCTACAAGCTGCAGGAAGTACAAGTTACGTGCGGCACCAGTGGGCTACCCCTCGCTGCCGTGTGCGTGAGCGGACCAGAGGGAGAAGCGGTGTGGGCCACCAGCCCAGGCAACGGTCCGGTGGATGCTGCCTTCAAGGCCGTTGATAGCATCGTCGACGTGCCCAGCGAGTTGCTGGAGTTCTCCGTGCAGGCGATGACCGGGGGTGTGGATGCTCTGGGCAAGGTGACGGTTCGTATCCAGGGAGACGTGCCGATTGGCGACACGGGCCAGGTGGAGAGGCGGCTGTTTCTGGGACGCGGTGCGGACACAGACATCATTGTCGCCAGCGTCAAGGCCTACCTCTTTGCCCTCAACCGGCAGCTCGCTGCGCAACGGGCCGGCAGGCAACGACAGGCCATCACCGAGGAGGTCCGCCAGACGTTGGAGGAAATGCGCGCCCGCTACGGCACAGCCCATACTAAGGATTTCATGGGTTGGAGTGTCCTACGAGAGGAGAAGCTGGTCTGAAGTTGCAATTGGGACAAGAGAACTCCGAGGCCGCTGGGACTTCGGAGTTCTGATCTTCGATGCACGCGTCGGGTGGCTCAGCTTGACCTTGGTTGTCGCGCCCCGATGGCGTTGGCTCAGTCGGCCTTCGTCCCTTGGACCAACAGGCGGTAGGAGTCTGCGTTGCCGAAAGTCAGGAACCTCGCCAGCGTGCCCCGCTTGGGGCGGGGCGTGCTCTACGATCTCCAGACAAGATCCGTGAAATGACCGACGTTTTGATGATCTCCAATTACCCCTCAACGGCAGACACCGTGGGAGTGAAGAACTCCACGCTATCGAAGATGGCATCGAAGGTGGGCTGTTTCTCTTCGGAAAGTGCGTCAAGGGTCCATGCCAGGTACATGAATGAGTAGCCTGTCTCTGGATTGGCCACCAAGACGATAGGCCCTGTCATTTCGATACCCTCGACCGTCGCCGTGATTCGCGTGGCTGCTGCGTCCTGTCCGCCGATGATGCGGGATGTGGCCTCTCCAATCTCGATCTCCCCATCGGGTCCTGCAAAAACACTCAACAGCTCCCGGAACACAACGGGTGAGAACGGCACCTCTTCCGCTACGAATTGCACGAGGAGTACGGTCAAATCCGCTTCCTTGATCAGTATGACCTGGTCGTCGGTCTCCTGCATGACGTTCCAATCGGCTGGGTATTCGAAGGCAATGCCCCAGTCATCGCGGCGATAGGTGGCTGTCTTCACCGCTGGCGTGGGCGTCGGTGGTACCACTGTTGGCGTGGGGGGCTCCGGTGTCGGTGTTGGTGGCACGGGAGTGGGCGTTGGCGGGACTGACGTGGGTGTTGGTGGAACCGGAGTGGCTGTGGGTTCCGCCTTGCCGCCACAGCCAGCCAGACCCGAGACCAGCATGGTCAAGATGAACGCTGCTGCCATCAGTTTCCACCCATTGGTCTTCATGATGACTCTCCTCCTGATTGATGTGAGAATGGCAAAGAACAGGAATACCTATGCTGCAGAGCATGGCGGGGCGGACAGGATCAAGACGCATTCATTGTAGCACCAGATACACGGGCTGTCAAGCCACTGTGAAACACGCTCTCCGGCCCTACCAGTCACTGAACGTCATCAAGTTAAGCGGTAACTACTCAGGCTGTAAGCGTTCGTCAAGATATTCATAGGACCTTCACGAGAACTTCACACCAATCTCACATGTTTGGGGTATACTATACTCAC